>JAIESI010000072.1 GCA_019746135.1 Xanthobacteraceae bacterium | reverse complement strand
ACCTTGAAGGTCTCGGACTGGATCGAGCCGACGTCGGCCTCGCAGTGATAGACGAACAGGCGGGGCAGATAGAGCATCCCCGCCATCCAGGCGATGACGGCGATGACATGGAACGCTTTCAGCCATTCATACATTTGCCGGCCTGTCGATGCTTGCTGGTCAAAACTTGCTGGTCGGCGCTTGGCGACGAGGCCAATTTGAATTCAAACGACGCCCAATCCCGCAAACCGAAATTAGATCGCCTGATTCTGGAAGCTCAGCAAGCCGTCTTGCACGGCCAGCTGGCCAGGGCCGAACGGCTGTTTTGCAAAGTGCTGGAGCGCAATCCCGCGTCGGCCATTGCCCGCCGCGGGTATGCCGAGGTGGCGGCGAAATTCGCGACGCGCAAGACGAGGTCGCTGCTGCGTGATGCGCGCACCGCGCTCAAGGACAATCGAAACGCCGACGCCAAGGTCTTGTTCGCCGAGGCGCGTGCGCTCGACCCAGGGTCCGTCCCCGCCGCACGCGGTTACGCACGTTGTCTCACGAACAACAGCGAATGGGCTGAGGCGGCCGAAGCCTGGCGATATCTGATCGAGCTCGAGCCCAACGAGCCGGTCGCGTACCACCGGTTGTTCACCGCGCTTCGCGAGCTTGGCGATCTCGACAGGTTGCGCGCGGCCCTGTCATCGATTCCCGACCGCTTGCGCGCCGACCACGACTTCGCGCTCCGGGCGATCGTGCCCGGTTACCTCCAGCTCGGTCTCCACCATCAAGCGAGGGCGGTTTGCGAGGCCTTTCCCAAGCAAGAGTTCGGCCCCGAGGCGTGGGCCGCTTACAGCCGCGTGCTTTACCAATCCGGGAAGTATCGGGAGCTTGCCGACAATCATCACGCGTTCGGTGTCGATGTAACCGCCAACGCCGAATATGCATTCCACGTGCTGTACGTGCTTTACAAGCTCGGCGAGCGAGACGCATTTCAGCGCGAGTACAGCAAGTTTTTCGAAGCATCGCCCGCCGAAACCCAACTGGCATGTTTTTGCCGTCTGCCCCCGGCAGCGGTCGACGACGCCACAAAAGTCCGCCTCATACGCACTGCAATCGAAAGCCGCTGGATTTTCGAGAAGAGCCGCAATTTCCAATCGATTGTCGACAAAATTCCAACCTCGATGGCTTCCGAGCTCGAGGCCACAATTGCCGGCCTGCCTGACGTCGCGTTTCAGATCATATTCCGGGCATCCCTGCTTCGAGCGCAACAGATCCAGCAGCTCGATGCCGCCGCCCTCGGCTCGTTGAGCTGGACTGACGTCGAGACAGAGTCGAGCCAGGTCTACGACAAGGTTCGGCAGGCTGCGCTGTCGTCGGACAAGCCGCTGATGCGGCTGCCGGCCCTCGTGGCGATGAATGCCGCCCGAAAGAATCTGCCGACCGCGCTGGACAGCGAAAGCCTTGCGGATGCGGCCAGGCTCGCCAGGTGGATCCGAACGCGGATCGATCGATCGCAGCCGACCAGCATCGTGCGGGTCGGCGATGGCGAAGGAACGTTCCTTCCCTACGAGGACGAGATCAAGAGTCATGAAACCCGCGACCGCAAGTACATCCAGCAGATCTGGTGGAGAGCCGAGCATGTGCTCGAGGCTCCGCTGCAGGAGCGATTGTCGCAGCACCTTCAGGATACGTTGCGCAACGCCGATGCCATCGGACTGCCCAACACCGAGCGGGTCGCCAAGGATCACATGCTGCATGGAACGTTCGACACGCAACGGGCGAGGGGGCTTCGTACCGCCCTGTATCACTTCCTCGACATTCCACGCGACGAATACGGCTTCGCGCTCCTGTTCTCGTGCAACGCTCACCTCGATCTGCTGAACTGGAATCTCTATGGCGAGATTTTGGCGGGGCTGCGCGAGGTCTGTTACGTTTCCTGTCACGATCTTTCGCCCGTTCTTCTCGAAAACTTCGGGCTGAAAACAAAATGGTGTTTCAGAACGCCGCCGGAAAACCAATTTGCCGAGGCGATGTCGGCGGACAATGGCGGCATCACCCCGCTGTTTCCGAACGGCCTGAAGGCATTCATGCAAACAGCCCGGGTCGAGCCGGGCGACGTCTATCTGATCGGTGCCGGCATTGTCGGCAAGCTGATGTGCGATCACGTCAAGCGCCGCGGCGGGATCGCGCTGGACGTCGGCAGCATCGCCGACCACTGGGCCGGCCATAACACCAGAGGGTCGCTGGTTTGGGATCTGGATTTCTCGCTCGCAGCATCCCTGATCCGAAGCCCGCCGTTCACCGACGCTCCGGTGCTTGAATTCTCTGTCGCGCCACATCAAACCGACAAGTTGCACCGGCGCAACGTGCTTCCCGAGTTCACCGCGCTCAAGGCCAGGCCTGGCAGACCGCAGATCAAAACCGGCGCCTATGCGCTGCGCATGATCGGACATCCGCGATGCGGCTCAGGCTACGTCGCGCAGGCGTTTCAGGCGCGCAACATCAACATCGAACACAACCGTCTTTCCATCGACGGTGTGTGCAGCTGGATGGCCGCGGTGGACGATGTCTCGGTGCCTGATGGCGACCCGACCGCTGGCTGCCGCTTCGGCGAAACCGGCGCATTTCTTCGCCATCCCAAAGACGCCATACCGTCGATCGTGCTCGAAAACGGCAAGTCGAGCTCGTTCCTGTTTCGGCGTTATCACATCTGGAACCAGCTCGGCGTTGATCTTGCCTTGCTGGACGATCCGCTCGAACGCGCCATCGCTTCGCTGGTTTACTGGATGGATATCGTCGAAGCGTGCCGTCCGGATTTTCGTGTCCGCGTCGAGCACTTCGACGACGATTTCAACAACGCCGTCGAGCTCGGAGCGACCCGGCTGACGCCGGACGCAGCGGACCCGAACGAAAAGCTGTCCGCGTTGCACAACAGCGCCGAGCAACGATATCTGGTTGCCAAGCCCTGCTACACCGCCGACGACTATGCGCGCGTCAGGGCGGAGCTGCGCTGCAAGCTCGAACGGCTTTGCAACACCCGGGGCTATGATACCGCGTTTCTCGGCTAGCGCTGCGCCTGCCTAAGATCGTATCCGCCGCAGCATGCGTTCGACATGAGCGGTCGGCGTATCCGGCAGGATGCCGTGACCGAGATTGAAGATGAACGGACCGTTCGAGAATGCGGCGAGGCTCCGCTCCACGCCGCGGTCCAGCGCCGCGCCGCCCGCGCGCAGAACCAGCGGATCGAGATTGCCCTGCACCGGCCGCTGTGACTGGATCGCATCGCGGGCGAAATCGAGATCGATCATCCAGTCGAGGCCGACAGCATTGACCGGAACCTGCTCGACGTAGCGTTTCAGCTGGGTGGCCGCGCCGCGCGGGAAGCCGATGATCCTTGCATCCGGGATTGCTGTCCGGACGCTCTCGACGATCCGCTTCGTTGGCGCGACACACCAGCGCGCAAACTCGTCCGGCGGCAGAACGCCGGCCCAGGTGTCGAAAATCTGCACGGCATCGACGCCGGCCTGAAGCTGGCGAATGAGATACCGCGCGGAAGCATCGGCCAGAATGTCGATCAAACGCCCGAACGCTTCCGGGTGCCTATAGGCGAACAGCCGCGCCGGCGCCTGGTCCGGCGTGCCGCGCCCCGCCACCATGTAGGTCGCAACCGTCCACGGCGCGCCGCAGAAGCCGAGGAAGCTCACGTTCGGCGGCAGCACAGGTTTCACCAGACCGATCGCCTCGTAGACTGGTGCAAGCTTGCTGTCGTCGATGGCGGGTTGCAGCGCCTCGACCGCCGCCGGCTCGTCGAGCGGATCGAGCTGCGGGCCTTCGCCCTCCACGAACCGAACGCTGCGGCCGAGCGCGTGCGGAATGACCAGAATGTCGGAGAACAGGATGGCCGCGTCGAAGCCAAAGCGCCGAACCGGCTGCAGCGTCACTTCGGCCGCGAGCTTCGGCGTGAAGCAAAGATCGAGGAAGCTGCCGGCGGCTTTCCGCACCTCCCGATATTCCGGCAGATAGCGCCCCGCCTGCCGCATCATCCAGACCGGCGGCACGGCTTGGCGCCTGCCGTCGAGCACGTCGCGGAGCGATTTATGCACGGGCTGTCCGGCCATCTGCCCTTCAATCCTAAATACTAGATTCTTAGTTGTAGTGGTTGTTACGCGGTGGGTTTGACTCATGACTCGAACTCCACACGCCATTCACGCGGGCGCCGGTTGTCCCCAACGCCGGACCGTCAGCTTGTGGATATCTTTGGATAGCGATTTCCGCTGTAATTTCAATGCTTAATCGCGGCCTTCCGGCGGCCGGCAAGTGGCCTCGGCCAAGGCTTCCCGCAATCCCTGGTCCGGCGTCGGAATAATCTCCCGAAGGCACCCGTGTGGACGTTTTGCAGCCGGTCGGTCCGGGGCGCTTGCGCGGCGGGTGCAGCCGTGGCCTGTTCCCCAGCGATCCACAGACGGTCCACCGTGATCCAAGCCTTGGTCCATGCCTCATCGCGGCACCAATTACTTCCATCTGCACCTCGTCTCCGACGCCACCGGTGAGACGCTGATCACGGTCGCGCGCGCGGCCGCGGCGCAGTATGCGAACGTTTCGCCGGTCGAGCACATGCATCCGCTGGTGCGATCGCACAAGCAGCTCGATCGGGTGCTGGCGGAGATCGAGAACTCGCCGGGCATCGTGCTCTACACGCTGCTGGAAAAGGAGCTCGCGACGCGGCTCGAGGAGGCCTGCCGCAATCTCGGCGTGCCGTATCTGTCGATCCTTGGGCCGGTGCTGCAGCTGTTCCAGGCCTATCTCGGCGGCGAGACGAAACCGCGGATCGGCGCCCAGCACACGCTCAACGCCGAGTATTTCAAGCGCATCGATGCGCTGAACTACACGATGCTGCATGACGACGGGCAGCATGCCGACGATCTCGAACAGGCCGACGTCGTGCTGGTCGGCGTTTCGCGCACATCGAAGACGCCGACCTCGATCTATCTCGCCAACCGCGGCGTCAAGACCGCAAACATCCCGCTGGTGCCGGGGGTGCCTGCGCCGCCCAATCTCGAAACCCTGGCGCAGCCTCTGGTGGTCGGTCTGACCGCCACGCCGGAGCGGATCGTGCAGATCCGCCAGAACCGGCTGCTCGGGCTCAGAGCGGAACACGATGCCGACCAGTATATCGACAAGCAGGCGGTGGCCGGCGAGATCGCGGCGGCGCGCAAGCTCTGCGCCCGGCACAACTGGCCGATTATTGACGTGACGCGGCGTTCGATCGAAGAAACCGCCGCCGAAGTGATGGCGCTGCTCACCGAGCGCCGCCGTCAGTCTCCGGCCTGAGCCAACGAGAAAATTCATGGCCCTGTGGCTTGCTGCGAAACCCTTGATGCTGGCGTCCAAGAGCGCCGCGCGCCGCGCCGTGCTGGAGGCGGCCGGCATCCCGATCGAGATCGAGCCTGCTGATATCGACGAGCGTGGCATCGAAGCGCGGGCGAGCGCGGAGGGGCCTGGCATGGTCGCGGCCCTGCTGGCGCGGGAGAAGGCGCGCGCGGTGTCGGCCAGGCATCCCGACCGCATGGTGCTCGGCGCCGACCAGACGCTGGCGCTGGGGCAGCGCCGCTTCTCCAAGGCGCCAGACCGCGCGATGGCGCGCGAGCAGCTGGCGGCGTTGCGTGGAGCAACGCATTCGCTGCATTCGGCCGCGGCAGTGATGCGCGGCGGCACGGCCTTGTTCGAGCAAGTCGATGCGGCGCATCTGACGATGCGGAATTTCTCCGACGCCTATCTCGACAGCTATCTCGATGCGGTGGGCGACAAGGCCCTTTCCAGTGTCGGCGGCTATCAGCTCGAGGGCACCGGCATCCAGCTGTTCGAGCGCGTCGAGGGCGATCATTTCACCGTGCTCGGCCTGCCGCTGTTCGCGCTGCTGAACTGGCTGCGCAATGCCGGCTTGCTCGCGAAGTGAACCCGATGTTCGTGATCGGTCTCACCGGCTCCATCGCGATGGGTAAATCGACGACCGCGCGGCTGTTCGCGGAGGAGGGCGTGCCGGTGCACGATGCCGATGCGGCGGTCCACCGGCTTTATGAAGGCGAGGCGGTGGCGCCGATCGAAGCGGCATTTCCGGGCGTCACCCAGGACGGCAAGGTCGACCGTGCCGCGCTGGGCCAACGCGTCGCCGGCGACAAGGAGGCGTTGCGGCGGCTCGAACAGATCGTGCATCCGCTGGTGCGCGGAACCGAGACCGAGTTCCTGCGTAAGGCCGAGGCGTCCGGTGCCGCGGTGGTCGTGCTCGACATTCCGCTGCTGCTGGAGACCGACGGGGACAAGCGCGTCGATGCCGTGGTGGTGGTCACCGCGCCGGTGCACGTGCAGCGCGCGCGGCTTGTGGAACGCGGGATCAGCATGGAGCGCCTGGAGGCCTTGCTGGCGCGGCAGATGCCCGACGCGGAAAAGCGCAAACGCGCGGATTTCGTCGTGGATAGCTCGCAGGGAATCGAGCACGCGCGCGTCCAGGTCCGGCAAATTCTTGCGGCGGTTGCTAAGATGCCGAAGCGGCGCTGATCCGATTCGCCGCGGCGGGAAGGTTGATGCGCGAGATCGTATTCGACACCGAGACCACCGGGCTCGACCCCAATTCGGGTGACCGCCTGGTCGAGATCGGCTGCATCGAGCTCGTCAACCGCTTTCCGTCCGGCCGCACGTTCCACTGCTACTTCAATCCGGAACGCGACATGCCGGAGGCGGCGTACAAGGTGCACGGGCTGAGCATCGACTTTCTCAAGGACAAGCCGCTGTTCGCGCAGAAGGTCGACGCGCTGGTCGAGTTCCTCGGCGATGCGCCGCTGGTGGCGCACAACGCGATGTTCGATCTGAGCTTCCTCAACGCGGAACTCGAGCGCGTGAAGAAGGTGGCTGTGGCTCGCGAACGCTTGGTCGACACGCTGATGCTCGCGCGAAGAAAGCATCCGGGCGGCTCGAACCGCCTCGATGATCTTTGCGCCCGCTACAAGGTCGACAACTCCAAGCGCGTGAAGCACGGCGCGCTGCTCGACGCTGAGCTTCTGGCCGAGGTCTATATCGAGCTGATCGGTGCGCGGCAGGCCAATCTCGGCCTCGCGGCGATCGTTGTCAGTGGCGCAGAAACGCGCACGGTTTCGGCCACCATCAAAGTGCGTTCCGTGCCGCTTCTGCCGCGCGTCACCGATGCGGAGCGCGCGGCGCACCGCGCGTTCGTCGCGACGCTGGGGCAGCAAGCGATCTGGCTGAAATACCGGCCGGACGAAGCCACCGCCAGCCCGGCCACGCCGTAAATTCCGTTCTGCTACGCGAGGCTCGGCGCGCTCGGCTGCATCTGCGCCATCCGCTGCTGATAGAGCGCGACGAAGTCGATCGGGTCGAGCAGCAGCGGCGGAAAGCCGCCGTTGCGGACCGAGGTGGCGATGATCTCGCGTGCGAACGGGAACAGCAGCCGCGGGCATTCGATCATCAGCACCGGCTGGAGATTTTCCTGCGGAATGTTCTGGATGCGGAACGCCGCGGCGAACACCAGCTCGACGTTGAACATCACGCTGCCGCTGACTTCCGCCTTGCCTTCGAGACGCAACTCGACCTCGAAGTCGTCCGGGTTGAGCTGTTTCGCCGCGACATTCACCATGATGTTGATCTGCGGCTGCGCGTTCTGCTGCAGCGACTGCGGCGCGTTCGGGTTCTCGAACGACAGGTCCTTGACGTACTGCGCCAGGACCATGAGCTGCGGCGCGCCGCCCTGGGCGGATGCCTGGTCCTGTCCCGGTGCCGGGCCGCCGTTGGTGGTGCTCACTGCATACTCTCCATGGATCCGTTTTTTGGCGCGGGCAGTGGCTAACACGCCGCCCGGACCCGGACAAGAAAAACGCCTCGCCGCGATCGTCGCGATACATGCATTTAGCGCGACTTCCGCTTGCTGGAGCGGTTCTCGATTTCGCGGTCGGTCACCTGCTGCCATTCGTCCGGCGAAAGATCGATCACGCCGCGCTGTGCTGCTTGCCTGCGGCCCACCCAGGCCTTGAACGTCCGGCCGCACCACTGGCGCAGCGGCCGGATCAGCAGCGCCGCGCCGACCAGGTCGGTGATGAAGCCCGGCAGCACCAGCAGCAGTCCGGCGAGCACGGTCAGGAAGCCGCCGGTGTTCGCCTCGACCCCGGTGACTTCGCCGTCCGACACGGCGACGCGGAACCGGGCGATCCGGCCGCGGCCGGCCCGCCGCAACACCACCACGCCGGCGAGGGTGGTCGCCAGCATTAAGGTGAACGCGCCCAGGAACCCGATGCAGGCCGCCACCAGCAGGAATACCGCGATTTCGGCGACCGGCAGCAGCAGGATGGCAACGATAATGTGTTTCACCATATGCCGAATTCCGGTCGCCGAGGTTGGCCTTCGGGCCTTAATCGTCTATGGTCGGACGAGGCAATTCTGTCGGCCGCTTCGACCGTCCCGCCTCTAGATGGCCGTAGTCGCGTTCCTACATTATAGCGTTGGGACGGGGACCGCGTGCCGGAGTTGCGCGTTTCGGCCAGGATGGTTTCGGGCGATAGCCGCCTCGGGAGCTTCGGGACTTGTTCGACATCTATACCATCATCTTCCTGGCGCTCGCGGTGTTCATTTTCCTGCGGCTGCGCAGCGTGCTGGGCCAGCGCACCGGGCGCGAGCGGCCGCCCTATGACCCCTATTCGTCGGCACGCGACGCCATGCGGCCGTCCCCCGGCGACAAGGTGGTGGCGCTGCCGGGCCGGGCGCCCGACACACAAAAGTCCTCCGAGCCCGCGGAACCGGCCGATCGCTGGAAAGGCGTGGCCGAGCCGGGGTCGACGCTCGCCGTGGGGCTCGATGCCATTGTCCGCGAGGACAAGACCTTCGATCCCAAGCATTTCGTCACCGGCGCCCGCGCCGCCTATGACATGATCGTGACCGCCTATGCGGCGGGCGACCGCCGGCAGCTCAAGAATCTGCTGGGCAAGGACGTCTATGACGGCTTCGACGCCGCCATCAAGGACCGGGAAAGCCGCGGCGAAACCGTCGAGACGCGGTTCGTGTCGATCGACGGCGCCAACCTGATCGGCGCCGAGATGCGCGGCAAGACCGCGCAGGTCACCGTCCGCTTCCAGTCGCAGCTCGTCTCGGTGACGCGCGACAAGGCGGGCAATGTGATCGACGGCAACCCGGACAAGGTCACCGACGTGACCGACGTCTGGACCTTCGCGCGCGACGCGTCTTCGCGTGATCCCAACTGGAAACTTGTGGCCACCGAAGCCGGGCAATGACATCGGGGCGCTGGGGCGGGACTCTCAGGGCAGGACTGGTTGCGGGCGTAGCGCTCGGGGTGGCGGGCATGGTCTCCGGGGCGCGGGCCGAGGGCCGCAACCCGATGAAGCTTTCCGAGGCTCAGTACGAGCCGGCGATGTATTCCGATATCGCCGGCTGGGCCGAGGACGACCACGACGCGGCCTTCTCCTCGTTCCGTAACAGCTGCAGGGCGCTGCTGCGCAGGTCCGCCGACGCGCTCGAAGGCCGGCCGATGCAGGCAGCGCTGCAAAAGGTTTGCCGTAAAGTTGCCGACGTCGATACCAGCAAGCCTGGTGCGACGCGTGCCTTCTTCGAAAACAACTTCTCGCCGATCAGGATCGCGCCGCTCGGCACGCCGGACGGCTTCCTCACCGGCTACTACGAGCCGATCGTCGAAGGCGTGACCGAGCCGACCGAGGGCTACGACTGGCCGCTCTATCGCAAGCCCGCAAGCCTTCTGACCGGCGGCAAGATGGCGGTGGCCGGCGCTGCGGTCGGCAAGAAGAAGGCGCGCAAGAAAAAGTTCGTGGCGTTTTACGATCGTGCGGCGATCGACGACGGCGTGCTCGCCGGCCGCAATCTGGAAATCTGCTGGCTGAAGGACCCGATCGACGCGTTCTTCATCCATATCCAGGGCTCGGTCCGGGTCCGCACCGAGGACGGCAAGGTGATGCGGCTGAACTATCAGGCCGCGAACGGACATCCCTACTATGCGGTGGGGCGCTGGCTGATCGACCGCAAGATCGTCGCCAAAGAAGACATGTCGATGGATCGCATCCGCGAGTGGATGGAGCGCAATCCGGCCGAGGGCAAGGAGCTGCGGCGCAGGAACAAGTCCTACGTGTTCTTCCGCGAGACCGGGCTTGCCAATGACCAGGAGCCGATCGGCGCGCAGGGCGTTTCGCTGACGCCCGGCCGCTCGATCGCGGTGGACCGCAACCTGCACGTCTACGGCACCCCGTTCTTCATCTCGGCGCAGTTGCCGATTGAGGACGAGAAGTCGTCGGAGGTGTTCCAGCGGTTGATGGTCGCGCAGGACACCGGCGGCGCCATCATCGGTCCGGCGCGGGCCGATCTTTATTTTGGGGCCGGTGACGAGGCGGCGAGCATCGCCGGCCGCATCAAGCACAACGGCCGCTTCGTGATGCTGTTACCGCATGAGTTCGACCCGCGGGTGCTCAAGGGCGACGTGCCGCTGCCGCTGCCGCGCCCGACCGAGCAGCAGATCAGCGAGTACAAGAAAAATCCGCCCAAGGACGAAGAGGTCGGCAAGGGCGAGAAGCCCGCAAAGGACATCGCCACGGCCAGGCGATCCGACAAGAAGGAAGCGGCGGGCGGAACCGACGACGACAAGCCTGCGAAGAAGCGCAAATCCAAAATTCGGGGATGAGACCCGGGGATGAGCCGGCGGCGTCTGACCGACGACGAGCACGCCCTGTGGCAAGGCGTGGCCCGCTCGGTGTCACCGCTCCGCAAGCGGACCAGACGCCAGCAGATTTCTGAAGAGCCAGAGACAACTTCGTCGGCGCCGGCATCGCGCGTCAAGGCCGCGGCCCATTCCGCATCCAAGCCTGTTTCGCGGCCGCCGCTCGCGGCGCCCGCGTCAAAGCCCGCCGGCCCGCCACAGCTCACACCGCTCGGCCGCAAGCTCAGGAAGCGGGTCGCGCGCGGCTCGCATGCGATCGACGGCCGGCTCGATCTGCATGGCCTTACCCAGGCCGAGGCGCATGACGCGCTGCTGCACTTTCTGCGCACCCGGCAGGCCCGCGGCGCGAGGTTGGTGCTGGTCATCACCGGCAAAGGCGTTCGCGGCGACGGATCCGTGGGCGAGCGTGGCGTGCTCAAGCGCACGGTGCCGATGTGGCTCGGGACCGCCGAGTTCCGCAGCTATGTGATCGGATTCGAAAGCGCGGCCGTGGGTCACGGCGGCGAAGGGGCGCTCTACGTGACGCTGCGGAAGGCCCGGTAAGGTCGATCGGTTATAACAATGTTCCAAGCCCTTGCCGGGCACTTTCCAACAGGCTGTTATAACAAGGGCTGATTCGATGCCTCCTGTCTAACATAGTTATAACATCGGCGGAGCCGCTTTCCGATGAAGAGCCAAGTCCGCAAGGTCGGAAATTCCCACGGTGTCATCATTCCGAAGCCATTGCTTGATGAGATCGGCATCGTCGACGGCGATGTGGTGAACCTCAAGGTCAACAAGAAGGGCCGCATCGTCCTGTCGCCGGTTCGCACCGAGGCGCGGGCGGGCTGGGCGGCCGACAGCAAGGCGCTGGTGCAGGCGGGAGAGACCGGGCGCGTCTGGCCGCAAAGATAGATCGCCCCGACCGTTGGAGCGTTGCATGGTGAGCCGCGGCGACGTCTGGCTGGTGTTGCCGCCGGAGGGCGCAGGCGAGAACGCCGAGCCGCATCCTTGCGTCATCCTGTCGCCGCCGGAGATCCATGACTATCTCGGCGTGGTGACGGTCGCGCCGATCAGCCCTGGCGGGGCGCGCGCGGCCTATCGTGTGCCGCTTACGTTTGCGAACGGGCCCGCGGTCATCCGCCTCGAGCAGATCAGGACGGTGGAGCAGCGCGCGCTGACGCGGCAGGCGGGCGCGGTCGATCGCAAGACGCTCCGCGCGGCGCTGACGGCGCTGCGCGAGATGTTCGCCGAATAGCGCGCATAGCCGTCCGAAGGACGGCGTCGCCATAGCGCGTCGAAGACGCGCGTAAACGCGCTTATGGCTCGCCCATGTCCCGGAAAAAGCCTGCCCCGCACTTGATGCGGGGTGGGCACCGGTTTTCCGAAAAGGACATGCGCAAACGTGGGGTTTGCGGACGTCACAACGCGGCTACTCCGCCGCCTGCGTGGTGACGTGCTGGCGGAAGCGCGGCATCACCTCTTGCGCAAGCAGCCGCATGCCGTCGCGCTCCCAGGCCTCGTTCGCGCCGCCCCAGTCGAGGCCGATCTGCAGCAGCGTGCCGAACGGACCGACGCGGTCGCGCAGCGCCACGAGGCGATCGAGCACGGTGCGCGGCGAGCCGTGGATCACGCACTCCTTCATGATCGCTTCGGGCGTGCAGGTCTCGTCGGTCATCTCGGGCTGCGGTTTGATCATCCAGAGGCGCTTGGCCGCGGCGATCGCCTTGCGCATGTAGCTGCAATAATAGCGGTTCGAGGCGTGCTCGCCGTAGACGCGCTCCTCCGCCTCCGCGTCGGTCGGTGCCACGATGATCAGCCGCGACACCCGCCAGTCCTCGCTGCGGGCGCGCGATCCCGCCTCGCGCCGCGCCTCGCTGTAGGCCTGCCAGTGGTTGGCGACGGCATAGAGCGGAGCAACCGGACCGGAGATCACGCCCCAGCCCTTCGAGCCTGCGAGCTTCGCCGACGCCGAATCGGGGCTCGCGATCGAGATGTGGATCGGCGGATGCGGCTTCTGCAGGGGCTTCGGCATGAAGCCCACGCCGAGCTCGGGCATGATCGCCTTCTTGATCTGCACATTCCAGAATTCGCCCTGGATGTCGTAGGGCGGATCCTGCGCCCAGATGCGCAGGATCATGTCGATCGATTCCATGAACTGGCGCTGCCGCGCCGCCGGATCGATGTTGAACAGCTCGAAGTCCGAAGCGAGGCCACCGGAGCCGACGCCCATCAGGAAGCGGCCGCCGCTCATGTGGTCGAACTGCGCGCATTCGCCGGCGACGATGGCCGGATGGTGATTGGGCAGGTTGATGACCGCGGTGCCGAAGGTGAGGTTCTTGGTCTGCGGCACGAGGCCGGCGAGGAACATCAGCGGCGCAGGGAATGGCTCGGTGGTGGCGGAGAAGTGCTCGCCCATCCAGAGCTCGTCATAGCCGAGCTTGTCGGCCAGGATGGATTTGGCGGTGTCCTCGGCGAGCGTTTCGGTGAGCGACCGGCCGGGCGGATGCACCGGCATCATGAACATTCCGAGACGCATGCCATCTGTCCTGTTCCGTCGGCAATATTCTAGTTGATTTTTCATCCGCGTCGATCCGAACTCGGGCATGACCGTGGTGCTGGTCGGGGAGAGGAATTCGATGGTGACGAAACAAGATATGGTCGGGGTCTATCGCCAGACCGGCGAAGAGGTGGTGGACGCGCAGGGCAAGGTGATCCATTCCGACAACAACCGAAGCTCGCAGATCATGTACAGCCCGGACGGCTATATCGGCGTCGTCAGCACGCCTGCGGGCCGCAACAAGACCTCGGCGCCGGCGGGCCGCACCGATCTGTCCGGTGCGACGCCCGACGAGCTCGTCGACGCGACGCGCGCGGTGACCTGCTATGCGGGGCGCTATGAGGTGAAGGACGGCGAGGTGCACCATCACGTCGAGATGGCGCTCAATCCGAACATGATCGGCCAGACCATGATCCGCCGGGTGCGGTTCGACGGGCCGAATCTCACGCTGTCGGCGCGGCCGGATGCGCAGGGGCAGGTGCGGCGCATCCTGTGGCGGCGGGTGGAAGCGGACTGAGCATTTCCGGCGAAAGCCTGCCCCGGACTTGATCCGGGGTGTAAAGCGGTTCGCCGTTAGAATGCGACCAGCCCAGGGGCCGTTACTCCGCCGCCTGCGCCAGCGCGTGCTGGCGAAACTTCGGCATCACCTCCTGCGCCAGGAGCCGCATCGACGCGCGCTCCCAGTCCGCGTTCGGCCCGCCCCAGTCGAGGCCGGTCATCAATAGTCCGCCGAACGGCCCGACCTGCTCGCGGAACGCCACGAGCTTGTCGAGCATGGTCCTGGGCGAGCCGTGCAGCACGCATTCGGCGGTGATGGCCTCCACCGTGGCCTCGGCATCGGGCATGTCCGGCCTGGGCTTGAGAATCACCAAGAGGCCGACGCTGTTCAGCACCTCGCGCATGTAGGCGTAGAAATAATTGTTCGAGGCCTGCGCCCCGAACACGCGGTCTTCGGCCTCGGCATCGGATGCCGCCACCATGACGTTGCGCGCGACACGCCAGTTGTCGCCGGATGGCTTCTTGCCGAGCGCGCGGCAGGCGTCGCTGTACACGGTCCAGTGCGACGCCACTGAATAGGTGGGAATGATGTTGGCGGAGATCATGCCCCAGCCCTTCTCTGCCGCGGTTTTCGCCGACGCCGAGCTCGGGCTGGCGAGCGAGATGAACACCGGCGGACCGGGCTGGCGGTACGGCTTCGGCATGAAGCCCACGCCGAGCTTCGCGTTGATGCCGTCCTCGATGGAGATGTCCCAGAACTCGCCCTTCAGCGCATAAGGCGGATCCTGCGCCCAGATGCGCTGGATCATGTCCACGGCCTCGACGACCATGCGGTTGCGGGCGGCGTGGTCGGTCAGCTTGAACAGCTCGAAGTCCGAGATCAGTCCGCCCGGTCCGACGCCCAGCATGAAGCGGCCGCGGCTCATGTGGTCGAACTGCGCGCATTCGGCCGCGACGATCGCCGGATGATGATTCGGAATGTTGATCACCGCGGTGCCGAACGTGATGTGCCGGGTGCGGTGCAGAAGATTGGCGAAGAACATCAGGGGCGAGGGAATCGGCTCGGTCGAGGCCGAAAAATGCTCGCCAAGCCACAGCTCATCGAAGCCGAGCTGGTCGGCAAGCAGCGACTTTTCCGTGTCCTCGTCGAGCGTGCTCCAGAACGTGCGGTCCGGCGGATGCACCGGCATCATGAACATTCCGAGACGCATGCGCCCCTCCCCGAAATTTTCGTCGCCGCGTTTACGTGGTCGTGCCCAAGGCTTTCATGCCCAAGGCTTTCATGCTTAAGCCTTTGATCTCCACCAGAACCGTATGCATCTTGCTGTTTGCTTCGAGATTGAACAGCTCGTGCGGGCCGCCGCCGGCTTCGCGCCAGAGCGCATTGCCGAGCACGTCGTTGATCTCGCGCTCGCGGCCGTCCTCCCAGCGCATCAGCGCCTTGCCCTCGCTCACCGGCACGACGACGTACGGGTATTCGTGCTCGTGCAGCGGCTGATGGCCCCTGGGCCCGAGCTCCACGCTCCAGACGCGAACGTGCTCGTTCTCGAACAGCACCTTGGTGCCGATCGGCCCGAGCGGGTTGCCGGCTTTTGATTTCTTCTCGGACATTGCCGTCTCCACCGCCGTCATTCCGGGGCGCTGCGAAGCAGCGAACCCGGAATCCATAACCACTGCTGCGGAGTATGGATTCCGGGCCCGCGCCTTCGGCGCGTCCCGGAATGACGAAGGATAGGCTGGCGTGAGCCCTAAAGAAAAGACGGCGCTAGAGGATAAACCGGCTCAAGTCCGCGTTCTTCGCCAGATCGCCGATGTGCGCCTGCACGTAGGCCGCGTCGATCTTCACCGTCTCGCCGGAGCGGTCGGTGGCGCTGAACGAAATCTCGTCGAGGATGCGCTCCATGACGGTTTGAAGCCGCCGTGCGCCGATGTTCTCGACGCTGGAATTGACCGCCACCGCCACGTCGGCGATGGCGTCGATGGCGTCCGCGGTGAAATCGAGCGTCACGCCCTCGGTGCCCATCAGCGCGATGTACTGCTTGATCAGCGAAGCCTCGGTCTCGGTGAGAATGCGCCGGAAGTCGTCGCGGGTGAGCGGCTTGAGCTCCACGCGGATCGGCAGGCGGCCTTGCAGCTCGGGCAGGAGGTCCGACGGCTTCGACAGATGAAACGCGCCTGAGGCGATGAACAGGATGTGGTCGGTCTTCACCGCGCCGTGCTTGGTCGAGACCGTGGTGCCTTCGATCAGCGGCAGCAGGTCGCGCTGCACGCCTTCGCGCGACACGTCCGCGCCGGTGCGGCCCTCGCGGCCGGCGATCTTGTCGATCTCGTCGAGGAACACGATGCCGTTCTGCTCCACCGCCTTGATCGCGTCCTGCACCAGCATTTCCTGATCGAGCAGCTTGTCGGATTCCTCGGCGACGAGAATCTCGTGCGACTCCTCGACCGTGACGCGCCGCGTCTTGGTGCGGCCGCCGCCGAGCTTGCCGAAAATGTCGCCGATATTGATCGCGCCCATCTGCGCGCCGGGCATGCCGGGAATTTCGAACATCGGCAGGCCGCCGCCCGCCGCCTGCACCTCGATTTCGATTTCCTTGTCGTTCATTTCGCCCGTCCGCAGCTTCTTGCGGAACGCCTCCTTGGTGGACGCGCTGGCGTTTGGGCCGACCAGCGCATCGACCACGCGCATCTCGGCGGCCTGCTCGGCGCGAACCTGCACGTCCTTGCGTTTTCGCTCGCGTGTCAGCGCAATGCCGACCTCGACCAGGTCGCGGACGATCTGCTCGACGTCGCGGCCGACATAGCCGACCTCCGTGAACTTCGTCGCCTCGACCTTGATGAACGGCGCACCGGCAAGCCGCGCCAGGCGGCGCGAAATCTCGGTCTTGCCGACGCCGGTCGGTCCGATCATCAGGATGTTCTTCGGCAGCACCTCTTCACGCAGCTTGTCGTCGAGCTGCAGCCGCCGCCAGCGGTTGCGCAGCGCGATGGCAACCGCGCGCTTGGCGTCGGCCTGACCGATGATGAAGCGGTCGAGCTCGGAAACGATTTCGCGGGGCGAGAAGTCGGTCATTGATGGTCCATAAGCGGGTCAGCCGATGAAGATCGATCCGTTCGGCAGATTGACGGTGTAGCTTTCGTAGCCGGAGTCATCGGGGCGCAGCACGAGCCTTGCGCCGTCGTCGAAGCTCAGCGCGACGGTCTTGCCCTCGGTTGCCTGCATGTCGGACACGCGGCGCCCGACCAGCGACAGCATCCGCGCGCCGAAGCCGATGATGATCTCCTGATTGAAAATTTCGGTCCGGCCCTGCGACTGGAATTCGGCGTTGTTCTCGACCGTGATGGTGAGCGGCTCGTCGTTGAAGCCGAGCGTCACGCCGTATTTCCAGACCGAAACATGGGTCAGTTCCGCGCCCTTGAGCACGGCGAGGTCGGTGACGCTGGCGAACGGGATCGAGCCTTCGGCGGGCACTTCGGCGATCATGGCGCGCTCGCGTTTCGGATCATCAGCAGGGCTGTTCCATCCGGGGTGTCGACCAGACGATCTCTGGCAAAGCCGGCCTTTTCATAGCAGCGGATCGCGCGCCCGTTTGTCGGATTGGGATCGGTCACGACACGCGGCACACCGGCCGCGAGCAGGCCTTCGAGGACCGACCGGATGAAGGCCGAGCCGTGGCCGCGCTCGATCATGTCCGGCTCGCCGATCATCTGGTCGATGCCGCGGGCGCCGTCGGGCTGCGGACCGAAGCCCAAGTTCCACTCGGTCATCCGGTAGCACTGGATGTAGGCGAACTCTCGTTGGCCGGTCTTAACGACATACTGGTCTATCGCCGGGTGCGTGAGGTCGCCGCTCACCAGGTCGAGCTGCTCGTCGGGTTCGCCCCACCATTCCATGACGTGCGGCATCCTGAGCCAGCGCTTGATCAGCGGCAGGTCGGCGGCAGTCATGGGGCGAAACTCGTACATGCTGCCAATCTCACATGCGGCCCGTCTAACGTGTGGCCCGTCGTGCTTGCGACCAGCTCTACTTGCGAGCGCGACGGTCAGGTCTTCAACGTCTCGATGGTGACGTTGCGGTTGGTGTAGACGCAGATGTCGGCGGCGATGTCGAGTGACTTCCGCACGATCGCCTCGGCATCGAGCGGGCCGTCGACCAGCGCCCGCGCCGCGGCGAGGGCATAGTTGCCGCCGGAGCCGATGCCGATGACGCCGGCTTCCGGCTCGAGTACGTCGCCGGTGCCGGTCAGCACCAGCGAGACGTCCTTGTCGGCGACGATCATCATCGCCTCGAGACGGCGCAGATAGCGGTCGGTGCGCCAGTCCTTGGCGAGCTCGACCGCGGCGCGGGTGAGCTGGCCGGGATACTGCTCGAGCTTGGCTTCGAGCCGCTCGAACAGCGTGAAGGCATCGGCGGTGGCGCCGGCGAAGCCGCCGATCACGTCGCCCTTGGCGAGGCGGCGCACCTTCTTGGCGTTGCCCTTGATGATGGTCTGGCCGATCGACACCTGGCCATCGCCGCCGATGGCGACCACGCCGCCCTTGCGGACCGTCAGGATGGTCGTGCCGTGCCAGAGATCGGATTGCGGTTGCTGCATGAAATCGACGCCACGCGGCCCAAATTGCATGGGGAACTCAGGCCATCATCTAACGATCTCCGAACCGAATGCAATGATGACCGGCTGGTGACGACTGTCGCGCCATCGCGCCGCAGGGTGGATCGCGAGGTTGACAGCGTTGCGCCCGTACCTAACTGTAGGCACATGAGGACGTCATCGCGCCATTCGACCGGTCGGTTTTGCCGCGCGGGTCACCTGCACACAGGCAGGTAGCCCGGGCGAGCGCCGTCTGCCGTCCGGGATTCGTCCGACTTCCTCAAAACCTCGTTCTCGTTAACCGCCAAACCCAGCGCCGTAGGCGTGCCGCTTGACCAGCGGCTCCACGGTCAACTCACCACAGGATACGCATCATGAGCTACGCACGGGCAGAGCTGCCGCCCATCACCTTGAGCACCCCGGATTTCGAGCGGCTTGAGCGGCTGGCGTCCGCTGCCGCGGAGAAGTTTCCACGCACCGCCGATTTCCTCGCGCGCGAGATTGCCCGCGCGGAAATCGTGCCTTCGGCTCACGCCCTGCCGGGGCTGGTGACCATGGGCTCGACGGTTGAGTTCAGGGACGATGCCAGCGACCAACTGCGCACCGTGACGCTCGTCTATCCCGACGAAGCGGACCTGGCGGCCGGAAAAATTTCGGTGCTCACGCCGATCGGAGCTGCGCTGATCGGTCTGTCGGTCGGCCAGTCGATCGAATGGCAGACGCCGGCCGGCGGCTGGCGGTCGCTGACGGTTCTGCGGGTCATAGGCGAGCGAAGCGACGCCGTCCCTTAGACGGCTATGCCCGCCGCCGTCTGATGCTTCGCCGGGCGCTGTTGCCGCAGCGCCCGGCGAAGCGCTGCGTTGTGGCGAATCCCGAAAACCTGATAAAAGGGCGCGAAATCGAACCGGAAAGCGATCCCAATGGCGCGCGCCCGCAAAGTGACCGCGAAGAAACCCGGACGGGCGCTGGCCGTGAAGGCCAAAGGCCGCACCGCTGTGGTCAAGCGCACCACCAAGGAAACCGACATCGAGGTCGTGGTTGATCTCGACGGCAAGGGCACGTCGCGCATCTCGACCGGCATCGGCTTCTTCGACCACATGCTCGATCTCCTGGCGCGGCATTCGCGCATCGACATCACCGTGAAGGCCAAAGGCGACCTGCACATCGACCACCACCACACCACCGAGGACGTCGGCATTGCGCTCGGCCAGGCGGTGAAGCAGGCGCTCGGCGACATGAAGGGCATCGGCCGCTACGCCAGCGTGCACATGCCGATGGACGAGACGCTGACGCGCGTCGCCATCGACGTGTCGGGCCGGCCGTTCCTGGTGTTCAAGGCGGAGTTCAGCCGCGACAAGGTCGGCGCCTTCGACACCGAGCTGGTGCGCGAGTGGTTCCAGGCGTTCGCCATGAACGCCGGCGTCACGCTGCATGTCGAGACGCTGTACGGGACAAACGATCACCACATTGCCGAGTCTTGCTTCAAGGGCTTGGCGCGGGCGTTGCGCGCGGCCTTCGCCATCGACCCGCGCGCCGCGGGCGAGGTGCCGTCGACCAAAGGCACATTGGGCAACTGAGCGGCCGGCAACCGGTGCTGTTTGGCCGCGATTCGCGGCCGGAGAGTGACATGAAGATCTACACGGTTCACGAGCCCGATCCGCGCAAGGACGAAGTTGCGTCCGATCCGGACCGGATCCGCTTCATCCGCGACGGGTTCTATTTCTGGGCGTTTCTGCTCGGGCCGGCTTGGATGCTGTGGCACCGGTTGTGGCTGGTGTTCGTGATCTATCTCGTCGGCACCACCGCCATTCAATGGGGCCTGTTCGCGCTCGGCGTGTCGGGCGTGGTGAAATTCGCGGTCGGCTTCCTGATTGCACTGCTGATCGGCTGCGAAGCAGGCTCCTTGCGGCGCTGGAGCCTGCGCCGGCGCTTTACCCAGGTCGGCGTGGTCGCGGCGCGCGATCTCGAAGAGGCCGAGCGCCGCTTCTTCGAGGAATGGACCGGCGATGCATTGCCGCCGGCGGCCAGGATGTCGTCCTACGTTCCGCCGCCACCGGTTTCGCCGATGGCGAAGGCCCAGCCCGACGTGCTCGGGCTGTTTCCGCAACCCGAACCGCGCCCGAGATCCTGAGTCAGCATGAGCGTCGCGATCGTCGATTACGGCTCCGGCAACCTGCACTCGGCGGCGAAGGCGTTCGAGCGTTCGGCGCGCGAGAGCGGCCACGATCAGCCGATCGCCGTGACGCGCGATCCTGACGTGGTGCGCAAAGCCGACCGCGTGGTGCTGCCGGGCGTGGGTGCCTTCGCCGATTGCCGCCACGGCCTCGACGCCGTGCCGGGCATGGTTGCGGCGCTGGAGGAGACGGTGCGCGGCAAGGGCCGGCCGTTCCTCGGCATCTGCGTCGGCATGCAGTTGATGGCCGATCGCGGCCGTGAATACGTGGTGACCGACGGTCTCGGCTGGATCCACGGCGAGGTCGACCGGATCACGCCCGCCGATCCGTCGCTGAAAATCCCCCACATGGGCTGGAATACGCTGTCGGCGCGCGCGCCGCACAAGCTGCTCGAGGGCATTCCGGTCGGGCCGGACGGCTTGCACGCCTATTTTGTGCACTCCTACCAGCTTCGGCCGGTGGACCGCGCCGATGCGGTGGCCGAGGCCGACTATGGCGGGCCGGTCACCGCCGTCGTCGCCCGCGGCAATATGGCGGGAACGCAATTCCACCCGGAAAAGAGCCAGAAACTTGGGCTTGCGCTGATCGCAAATTTCCTGAAATGGAAGCCGTGAACCGGCGCCTTCTTGCCGGCTGACCAGGCCGAACACCGTCCCGCCCGCGAGTAGCCCGTGATCCTGTTTCCCGCCATCGATCTGAAGGACGGCCTCGCCGTGCGCCTGCAGCAGGGCGACATGGACCGCGCCACCGTGTTCAACCGCGACCCTGCGGCGCAGGCGCACATCTTCGAGACCCAGGGCTTCCGGCATCTGCACGTCGTCGACCTCGACGGCGCGTTCGCCGGCAAGCCGATGAACGGGGCCGCGGTGGACCGCATTCTCGAGACGGTCGGTCTGTGCGTGCAGCTTGGCGGCGGCATCCGCGACATGGCGACGGTCGAGGGCTGGCTCGGCAAGGGCGTGGACCGGGTGATCATCGGCACCGCGGCGGTGCGCAATCCGGCGCTGGTGAAGGAAGCGGCGAAAAAATTTCCCCGGCAGGTCGCGGTCGGCCTCGATGCCAAGGACGGCAAGGTCGCGGTCGAAGGCTGGGCCGAGACGTCGGAGCTTTCCGCGCTCGAGCTTGCCAAACGCTTCGAGGACGCGGGCGTGTCGGCGATCATCTACACCGACGTGTCGCGCGACGGGATGCTGCAGGGCATCAACTGGGAGGCGACGATCGGGCTCGCCGACGCGATCTCGATTCCGGTGATCGCCTCCGGCGGGCTTGCCTCGATCGAAGACGTGAGGGTGCTGACCGAGCCGCGCGCCAAAAAGCTCGAAGGTGCCATTGCCGGACGCGCGCTCTACGACGGCCGGCTGGATGCTGTCGAAGCGCTCAAGATGCTGCGTGGCGCGCGCGGCTAGCACGCCCCTGACACGGGCGTGGCTGAGCGGAAAGCACGAGAAAGGCACACCATCGCGCGGAACAGCGCATCACGGCGCCTGCCAGGAGAGCCCAGGCGGCGCCGACCGCGCCCCATTTTGCCACCAGCATCCCGAGCAAAATCGTCGTGAGGACGGTCGCGGTCAGACCGATCCAGAAGTTCAGGCGGACCTGGTCCATTGCTGAGAGCGCATTGAACGCGGGTGTAGCGATCGCGGTGACCAGCTGAGCTGTGGCCAGAATCGCGATAATAAGGCTGGAGTTCTGGTAATGTTGAGCCGGATAAACCAGCCGCATGATGTCGTT
Source organism: Xanthobacteraceae bacterium (assembly GCA_019746135.1). Lineage (GTDB taxonomy): Bacteria > Pseudomonadota > Alphaproteobacteria > Rhizobiales > Xanthobacteraceae > Z2-YC6860. Next base: position 46,716 of record JAIESI010000072.1, on the reverse strand, counting down.
CCCGAAAATCGACACGGGCACGGCAAACAACGTCATGATTGCGCCGAGCATCAGCGTGTCGTTGCGCGTGTCGCGACGCAACCGCGTGCGGCCCCCCTCCTTGAACGAGGCCGCAGCTTTCGCCAGCAAAAGATTGCCGAGTCCCAGAATAATCGGATTTGCAAGTGAGACCACGCTCACACATGCAGCATAAATGCCTGTGTCCGTTGTCCCGGCAATTGCCGCGAGCATCCAGATGCTGACGTTGGCTTGAGCCACGACAACCATCTGGTTGGCAAGAAACCACTTTCCCAAATTCCAGCTTTGCTTCGTGGCGGTCGGCAATCGGCTCTTGTCGAATGCAGCCGCTCGCCGGAACAGCGAACACCAGATCGCGACGGCGACAGCGCACCCCGCGGCCGACGCAGCAAGCGCGGTGACCGCAGACATATGTCCGCTCCACCCGAGCCACGCCAGCGCAGCAATCTGAGTGGTGGCCGCAGCAAAATCCATCATGAGTGCCTTGGTGGGGTTCAGGTGCCCGAATTCCATTTGTCTGCCGAACTCGCGCACGAGCACAAACGGCGCAGTTCCTGCGAGGGCCCAGATGAGCCCGATGAACTCCGGGTTTCCGTCAAGCCTCGACGCCCCCGAGGCGACTGCGACGATGACAAGAACGCTCGTCACGGAGAACGCAGCGCCGAGGCCCAGGGCCGCACCGGTGTGCTGGGCCGGAGTCATGACGTCCTTGTGCCGATTGATCGTGTATGGCTGCGTGATCAGCGATTCCTGAAGGCACTGAATTGCGATCAGGATTGACATGCCGAGGATGTAAAGCCCGAGCTCGCTCGTGGCTGCGAAGCGGCCGATCAGGACGGTCGTCAGGAAGTTGGTGCCGCTGACGATCGCTTGATCCGCGATCGTCAGGTTTGGTTTTGCAGAGGCAATGCGCCAAACCCAGACACCGATCGGCCGGCCTGTAAGCATGCGTCTTGCCTCCGGGGCGGAATGCTCGGCCGCAACCCTGCGCGCCCAAGACGCGCTCCTGACGATGTATCTGCCCCGGACTTGAAAGGGAGTGTCGATTTTTGTGGCGCGTCACGCGCGAGCGCAATGGCGCATCGGGGGCCGGCTTCAGTCTCCCTTCGAGGTACCTTGCTGCCTGCCGGGTCACGGGATGATTACTTCCGAATGATGATTGCAGCGCAAACGGAACCGAGGCCAGATCGACAGACGAAGTTCTTGCAAACCGATTGCATGAATGGGGCGTGCCGTGTCGCAGATCCCTGCCGACGGTTGGCTGTCAGCCGAAGACCCCCGGGTTGATGGCGTCGATCGGTTGGAGTTCCGGGACGCGTTCATTCCCTTTGATGCAGCCTGCCTCGATCAGCCGATCTTCAACCGATTTCGTGAGATGGCGCTGCGCCATGGGCCGAAGATTGCCGTTGTCGACGGCGCATTGTCCCTGACCTATGACCAGCTGTACCGAAGCGCGCTCGACCTCGCGCATCGCCTCAACCAATGCGGACCCTCGACGCGTCCGGTTGCTCTCGTGTTGTCGCAGGGAGCCTTCTTCCCCGTCGCTGCGTTGGCCTGTCTGGCTGCGGGCAGGCCATTTGCTCCGATCGACCGAAGCTATCCGCGGCTCAGAAACCGCAAGGCGATGCGGGAATTGGCCGCTGCAGCGGTCATTGTCGGTCACGCCGCCGATGCCCATGATGCCGATGCCGGCTTGCCCTGCATCGATATCGCAAGCTCGTTGACCGCGGCCGCAGACCAGCAGCCGTATCCCTCGGATCCGGATGCTCCGTCGCTCATACTTTTCACGTCCGGCACCACGGGCGATCCGAAGGGAATCTGCAATTCGCAACGCGCGCTGTTGCAGCGCGTCTTCCACGCCACCAACTCCTGCCGCATTTCCTCCGAAGACCGGCTCGCGCTGTTCAGCTCGTTCTGCACCATCGCGGGCGTGAGGGAATGTTTTTCCGCCTTGCTGAATGGCGCGACGCTGCATGTCATGGACCCGACGCGGTTGGGAATCTCGGGGCTTCTCAAGCTGATGCGGGAGTCGAGGATCACCATCGGCTACTTGGTCCCCGTGCTCTTGCGCTCGTTGCTGTCGGCTCCGTCCGCCAGGGAGGCGTTCTCGACGTTTCGGATTCTGCGGACGGGCGGTGACAATCCGCTGAAAAGCGATCTCGATGGCATTCGAAGCGTTGCACCGCGCACGTCCATTCTCATCGCCTTCAGCTCGACGGAGATGCCGACGGCGTTTCAGTGGTTTGTGCCGGACGGTTGGCAACCGGAGCGGTCGCGGCTTCCGATCGGTTACCTGCAGCCCGGATTTGAATGCCGGTTGGATATCCCGGCCGACGACCTGTCCGTTGAGATGGCCGGCGAGCTCATCGTGCGCAGCCGATATCTTGCGCTCGGCTACTGGCAGGGCGGACGGCTGACCGAGGGGCCGTTCGTCCGGTGTGACCAGGACCCGTCGATGCGCATCCTGCACACCGGGGACGTCGTTCGGGTGCGCTCTGATGCGCTCGTGGAGATGCTCGGACGCAAGGATCGGCAGGTCAAGTTGCGGGGATACCGCGTCAATCTCAACGAGGTTGAAGCGGTGCTTCGCGACTCGCCTCGAATAGCCGACGCAGCCGTGATCGCGCGCAAGGCAGGCGAGGACGTCTCTGCGCTGGTGGCATTCGTTGTACCGTCGGCGCCCGCGGACAAGGCGGATGCGCCTGAGCTCAAGGAGGAAATCGAGAAGCATCTGCCGTCGTACATGCGGCCGATACAGTTCCGCGTGCTGCACGAAATCCCCAAGCTGGCCGGCATGAAGCCTGATCTGCAGAAATTGTCGGACATCGATCGGCAAGAGCTCGCCGATGAAAGGCGGAGAACATCCGCGGCGCCGGCCGTCGTCGCGACGAACGTGGAGTCCCACCGGGCGGTGCGGGACGTCGTCGAACGCGCCTGGCGGATTGCGCTCGATCGATCCTCCATTGAACCGGAGCAGCCATGGGACGACGCTGGCGGAGACTCGCTCGCAACCCTCAATCTCTGGTTTGGTATCGAGCAGGCGCTGGGTCCTTTGCCCTTGGATATGTTTCGGCCGCAAATGAGCCCGAGCGCTCTGGTTCAGGCGATCGCCGGCCGCTTGCAGCGGAGCGCCGTGGTCCGTGACGTCGAATCAAGCCCGACACCACTCGTCTTTTTCATGCCGCCCTATGACGGCGATCTTCCCTTGCTGGTTCGGTTTCGCGCGGCCCTGGAAGACCGGATTCGCTTTTCCGTGGTGCACTATCCTGGCTGGAAAGAAATGATGAAGTCCGAAGGGCGGTTCGAGCCGATCGTCGATGCCGTGCTCAGGCAGATTTTGCCGCAGATTGATGGCCGCGCCTGCGCGTTGGCCGGATATTCATTCGGCGGGATTGTCGCCGCGGAAATCGCAAGGCGTTTGATGCATCGTGGGCACGACGTCGCATTTGTCGGTCTGATCGACACGGCTTTGGATGGTCTGCTGCATCCGCGGATAGCCATGAGTGCCAGAGCCGGCCGGTTCATGCGTCAGGCACGTTCGTCGCCCGGCATGGAGGCATTGATCGATCCGATCACGAAAGCTCTGCTGAGACGTTCAAAGTTGCCGACACTCAACGTCATGGAAAAGACCATCGCGTTGATGTCGACGAAATTGGCACTCACATTCCAGCGGCATCTGACGGGGCAAATGCGGTTGCAGGCGATCCACAAATGGAAAGTCGCACCGCTCGATGTTTCCGCGACACTTTTCCGATCCGACGACCATCGTGAGTGGTCGCCCGACTTTGGGTGGCGGCGGGTATGTGATGCATTGACCATCGTTCCCATCGGCGGAACTCACGAATCGATCTTGCAGCCCCCGCACCTGAACATGCTGTGTGACCGCTTCGCCGAATCGGTTGAACGAGCTTTGCCCCACGAGGGCCAGAGCCTCGCTCGCAATGGCGCTGCGGCGGTCGCGCGGGCCGACGTCTAGCTATAGCTAGCGCCGCACGACGTACAAAATCGAATTCTCCGCGATGCCGTGCCGCCGGAATTTCTCGGCGCCGAAATGGGCGATGCCGAGCTGCTCGACCTTGAAGCCGGCCTGGGTGAGGCGGTCGACGAAATCGCGCCGGCCGTATTGGCGGACGTGGTCGCCCATGCCGAAATGCTTCCAGCGGTATTCCACTGAGGTCTCGCCCTGCTCCTCGGTGGTCTCGTCGACGCCGATCACCAGCGGCACCAGCATCAGGCCGAAGCCTTCGCGATGCAGAATGCGGCGCAGCTCGCGCATCGCCTTCCGGTCGTCCGGGATATGCTCGAGGATGTGCGAGCAGATGAAGATGTCGGCCGACTCGTCGGCATAGGCGATGTTGGTCAGGTCGATATGGTCCTGCACGTCGCGGCGGGACAGGTCGGCGCTGCGATAGGCGATCGACGGATAGCGGTTGAGCTTCTGGCTGAGCGGATAGGCCGGCGCGAAATCGAACAGCCGCACGGCCTTGCCGGGCGGAAACGACGGCCAGGCCTCGTCGAGATAGACCGCCATCAGCCGCTCGCGGTCGGTGGCGTCGCATTTCGGGCAGGTCATGGCCGCGAGGTTGAACGTCTCCATCTCGCGATGGCGGTGGACATAGCCGAAACGCTCGATGTTGCGGCCGTAGGACTTCCACATCGGCTTGAAGGCGCGGAGGCCGACGCCGCAGATCGGGCAGACATGGCTCGTGCCGAGATAGCCCGGCAGCTTGATCAGCCGCCGCAGCGCCTTGTTGTAGCGGCGGAAGGTGATGTAGGGGACGGTGCTCTTGATGTTCTTGATCGTGGACAGCACGCCCGAACCCTTGACCTGTGATGGGCCGCCGGCATCGACACTGGCCGCCGCGGCGCGCACCGTGTATACCGCGCCGGAAGTTCCTGCGCGCGAACCGAATATTCCTGCGCTTTCATTGGCATAGGTCCGGCGGCATGTTCAAGGTCCGCGTCATTCCCTGTCTCGACGTGAAAGACGGCCGCGTGGTCAAGGGCGTCAATTTCGTCAACCTGCGCGACGCCGGCGATCCGGTCGAAGCCGCGATCGCCTACGACGCGGCCGGCGCGGACGAATTGTGCTTTCTCGACATCACCGCGAGCCATGAGAACCGCGACACCATCTTCGACGTGGTGCAGCGCACGGCCGAGGCCTGCTTCATGCCGCTGACGGTCGGCGGCGGCGTGCGGACCACCGACGACATCCGCAAGCTTTTGACCTGCGGTGCCGACAAGGTGTCGATCAACACCGCGGCGGTGACCCGCCGCGCCTTCGTCAAGGAGGCGGCGGAGAAGTTCGGCGACCAGTGCATTGTGGTGGCGATCGACGCCAAGAAGGTCTCGCGGCCGGGCGAGAACGACCGGTGGGAGATTTTTACCCACGGCGGCCGCAAGCCGACCGGTCTTGACGCCATCGACTATGCCCGCGAGGTGGTGTCGCTCGGCGCAGGCGAGATCCTGCTCACGTCGATGGACCGCGACGGCACCAGGTCGGGCTTCGACATTGCGCTCACCCGGGCGGTCGCGGACGCCGTGCCGGTGCCGGTGATCGCCTCGGGCGGCGTCGGCAATCTCGATCATCTGGTCGCCGGCATCCGCGACGGCCATGCCACCGCGGTGCTGGCGGCGTCGATCTTTCACTTCGGCGAGCACACGGTGCGCGAGGCCAAGCAGTATATGGCGAAGGCCGGGCTGCCGATGCGGCTCGATCCTTGAGGGATTGTGCCGACGGTGCGCCACGTGTCCCGGGTCTGCACTGCATCACCATAGTGCGTCGAAGACGCGCGTTAACGCGCTTATGGTGCTGCAGAGCGCCCGGGACACGACATCTACGATCCCCGCTTCGCCCAGCGCAGCGCCTGCTCCAGCCGGTCGTTGCCCCAGAACAGCTCGCCGCCCGCGGTGGTGAAGGTCGGCGCGCCGAACACGCCGAGCCGCTGCGCTTCCTCGGTCTCGGCGCGAAGCCGCAGCTTGTTGTCGTCCGACTGGGCCCGGTCGAGTGCGGCCTTCGCGTCGACATTCAGGCCCGACAGGATCGCGACAAGCGTCGCCGGCTCATCGATCCTGCGGCCTTCCGCGAACTGCGCGCGATAGACCGCAACGGAGAACGCTTCGCCCCAGCCCTGGCCCCAGCCCTGGCCCAAGCCCTGGCCCAAGCCCTGGCCCAAGCCTTGGCCCATGCCCGCCAGCGCGACGCGTGCCGCCAGCAGGCTGTTCTGAGGAAACGGCTCCGGCCTGCAAAACGGCAACCCTAAGTCCTCGCACAGCCGCTCCAGGTCGCGCCACATGTGGCGGCCCTTGGCCGGATAGAGGTTGAACGGTGAGGTGTCCCAGCCCTGTGCCTTGAAGATCGGTCCGAGCAGGAACGGCCGGAACCGGACCTGCACGCCGGCCTCGGTGGCGAGCCGCCCGATGCGGACCGCGGCCGGGTAGGAGTAGGTCGAGGCGAAGTCGAACCAGAAGTCGAGGACTGGCGGCATCCGGCTATGCTAGCGGCAATCGTCGAGGCGTTCAGCACCGGCCGGGCAACTGCAGGGCTGCGTCCGGCGCGTCAACCAAGTGCCGGGGCAAGACTTCTGCTTTGCGAACATGACTCCCGGCTTGCGGGAAGAGGTGCTATTTCAGGCCTATGAGCAAGTTCACCCTGGCCGATCTCGAACAACGCATCAACGACCGCGCCTCCGCGCCGGCCGATCTGTCCTACACCCGCAAGCTGCTCGACAAGGGGCTGTCGCATTGTGCCAAGAAGTTCGGCGAGGAGGCGGTCGAGGCGGTGATCGCCGTGACCAGTGAGGATCGCGACCGCGTGATCGGCGAGGCGGCCGACGTGCTCTACCATCTTCTGGTCATGCTGCATGCCCGCGGCGTCCCGCTTGCCGAGGTCGAGGCGCTGCTCGAGACGCGCACCAAGAAATCGGGACTTGAAGAGAAGGCGTCGCGTCTGCGCGAGTAGGCTCGAATGGAACAGCGCGTCGACGACGGACTGTCGCCTTACCTGACCTACACGCGGTCGGAGTGGGCGGCGCTGCGCGCCGACATGCCGATGACGCTGTCGTCCGACGAGGTGAACCGGCTGCGCTCGCTGCACGACCGGCTCGACATGCTGGAGGTCGAGGACATCTACCTGCCGCTGTCGCGGCTGCTGTCGCTCTACGTCGCGGCGACGCAGCGGTTGCATCGCGCGCAGCAGCGCTTCCTCGGCGGCGAGGACGCGAAGATGCCCTACATCATCGGCGTCGCGGGTTCGGTCGCGGTCGGCAAGTCGACCACCGCGCGCGTGCTTCAGGCGCTGCTGGCACGCTGGACCAATGTGCCCAAGGTCGATCTCGTCACCACCGATGGCTTCCTGCTGCCCAACGCGGTGCTGGAGCGCGAAGGGCTGATGGAGAAGAAGGGCTTCCCGGAAAGCTACGACCTGCCGGCGCTGCTGTTGTTTCTCTCCGACGTGAAGGCCGGGCGCCGCCCGGTGCGGGCGCCGATCTATTCGCACCTCGTCTATGACGTGATGCCGAACCAGTGGATCGAGGTCGATCATCCGGACATCCTGATCGTCGAAGGGCTCAACGTGCTGCAGACCGGCCGCCTGCCGCGCGACGGCAAGGCGATCCCCTATGTCTCCGACTTCTTCGATTTCTCGGTCTATCTCGACGCCGACGAGGACGTGCTCAAGCACTGGTACGTCGACCGTTTCCTGACGCTGCGCGGGACCGCGTTCCGCGACCCCAAGTCCTACTTCCATCGCTATTCCAAGCTCAGCGATGAAGAGGCGGCGGCGACCGCGACCTCGATCTGGGAGCGCATCAATCTCGTCAACCTGCACGAGAACATCCTGCCGACCCGGCCGCGCGCCGATCTGATCCTGAAGAAGAGCGCCAACCACATGATCGAGGGCGTGGCGCTGCGCAGGCTCTAAAGCACCTTCCCGTTGGACCGCACCAACCTATCAACGTCATGGCCGGGCTTGTCCCGGCCATCCACGCCTTGCCTCGTAGCCAAGGCGTGGATGCCCGCGACAAGCGCGGGCATGACGGCGATTGATTCCGTGCTAGCGGGAAATGCTGCTAAGCCGCAGCCGACGCCTTGCCAGTCTGCTCCGCCAGAACCGCGGCAAGCCGCTCGCGACCGAGCGGCTTCACCAGGAAGCCATCCATGCCGGCGGCAAGACAGGCTTCGCGGTCCTCATCAAAAGCATTGGCGGTGAGCGCGATGATGCGCGTGCGCGGGCTGCCGCTTTCGGCTTCGATGGCGCGGATGCGGCGGGCGGCTTCGAGGCCGTCGATGCCCGGCATGTGCACATCCATCAGGATGAGGTCGTAGGGCTTGCCGGCGTCGCGCGCGGCCTGCCAGCAGTCGATGGCGGCCGCGCCGTCGGCGGCGATCTCCGGATGGTGGTCGAGCCGGGTCAGCAGCGAGCGCGTCAGCAACGCGTTGATGTCGTTGTCCTCGGCGACCAGCACCGCAAGCGAAGGGTTGGTAGCGGAAGGATTGGCAACGGAAGGATTGGCGGGGACCGCCGGTGCTTCCGCGGCGCCTGTGGTTTCAGGCTCCGGCGCCTGCGGCGTGCTGTCGAAGTCGGGCGCTGTGGAAAGCTGCGACTTGAGCGACGAGGACCGCACCGGCTTGACCAGATAGCCGCTGAAGCCCGCCTCCTTGAGCGCCGGCAGGCGGGAGCGTTCGCCGGGCGTGATCAGCACGATCCGCCGCGCGACATTGTCCCGCGCAGCCCTGGCGATCGCCGCGGCGGCGTCCGCGCCGACCGAATGATCGACCAGCACCGCGTCCCAGCGCTGCTCCGCGATGATATCGGCGGCGAGGCTTGCCGCCGCGCGGTCCACCTTCGCTCCCCAGCGCGTCAGCCGCCGCTTGATCATGCAGGCCTCGACCGTCGGCGGCGAAATCATCAGCGCGGCATGGCCTTCGAGCGCCGGCGGGACGAACCGCAGCACATCCGAGCCTTCGGTTTCCGGCAAGGGAATGAACGCACGGAACGTCGAGCCGCGGCCGAGCACGCTTTCGACCTCGATGCGCCCGCCCATGCGCTCGACGATGCGGCGCGAGATGGCGAGGCCCAGGCCCGTGCCGCCGAACTTCCGGTTCGCGCCGCCCTCGGCCTGCTCGAACTCGTGGAAGATCCGCGCCAATTGGTCCGCGGCGATGCCGATGCCGGTGTCGCGCACGGCGAACGCGATCTCCTCCTCCCGGGTGCCGGCCTCGACGGTGACGCTGACGCCGCCGGTCTCGGTGAACTTGATGGCGTTGCCGGTGAGATTGAGCAGCACCTGCCGCAGGCGCGTGGCGTCGCCCAGCACCCGCTCGGGCAGGCGCTCGTCGACGTCGGCGGCGATTTCGAGGCCCTTGGCCTGCGCGCGCGGGCTCATCAGCTCGACCACGTCCTCGATCAGCGCGGTGAGCGCCAGCGGTTCGGCGGCAAGCTCGAGCTTGCCGGCCTCGATCTTGGAGAAGTCGAGAATCTCCTCGATCAGCGACAGCAGCGCCTCACCGGATGTCGTCGTCGCCTTGACATAGGTTGTCTGCTCCGGCGTGAGCTGCGTGTCGCGCAGCAGCTGCGCCATGCCGAGGATGCCGTTCAGCGGCGTGCGGATCTCGTGCGACACCATCGCCAGAAAGCGCGACTTGGCGCGGCTTGCGGCTTCGGCGGCGTCGCGCGCTTCGGCCAGCGCCTGCTCCGCCTCCATCCGGTCGGTGACGTCGCGGCCGACGCTCTGCACCTCGGCGCAGTCCGCCGGCTCGGCCCAGACCACGACATCGCGCCAGGCGAGCCAGCGCGGGCCCGCAGGCGTCTGGATCTGCTGGTCGTGCAGGTGCGTGCCGTCGGCCAGCACGCTGTCGCGGCCGTGCCGGATCGACGGCAGGCCCGCGGTCGTGCCGAGCAGCGCTTCGCGCGACTGCCGCGCGAGCGCGCAATAGGCGTCGTTGGCGTAGGTGATGCGGCCGTCCTTGTCGCGGCGGACGATCACATCGCCTTGGGCTTCAAGGAGACTCGTCGCCCTAGCTTCGGCTTCCTTGAGCTCCCAGGTGCTGTCGGCCAGGGCTTCGCAACGCGCCTTGGCGCTGCGCAACTCCATCCGCAGCCGGCCGTTGCGGGTCAGCAGCATGAGGATGACGCCGCAGGCCATCGAAAACAGCCCGGCGACCCCGATCGCATACGAATAGGGATCGTAGAAGCCCTGGTTGGCCTGAAATATCGACACGAACGTGATCGATGCGGCGGCGACCGCGCCGATGGCGATGAAGGTCCAGCGCAGCACGGCGAGCGATAAGCGCCAGACGACGCGATAGGCCGGGCGTGGCATGCCCGTGATCGGACGAACCTGCATCGAAAGCCTGCCCTTGCCCCCGCACGTCCGGCGTCGCGAATTCTTGCGCGCGTTTCGAACGGCCCCTGAACCTTGTCCCGGGGGATGATGGGCGGGGAATTTGTAAATCCCCGTTATGCGGCAGTCAGAATGATGATGCTGGTTGACCGGGAGTTAACGCCGCCGGCCGCGACACCAGGCGCGTTATTGTCAGCGCTTCAGCGCGGGGTCCGGGCGACCTGACGACCAAGCGACCTGGCGGCTCTGGTCGGCCTTCCACATGGCGGCGAGCAGCGCGGCTGCGTCCCGCTGCGAAAAGCGGGCGGAATGGACGTAGAGCCGATAGTCCGCGCCCTTGGCGTCGGCGGACAGGTGCACCGTGACGTCGGGCGTGCCGGCGGCCGCGTCCAGCGTGACGGTGCGGATCGGCGTCGCGGACTTGCAGGTGCTGGGCTCGTTGCCGCTGAAGTCGTCGACCAGGACGAAATCGGCGTTCTCGGCGCGGTCGACAAGCTGCATGCGCAGGTCGGGCCGGGCTGCTTCCGCGTCGATTCGGATGCGATAGTCGGGCGCCGTGGCGCTCGCGACGATCTGGTATGTGGAGGCGCCGCTGGCGAAGCAGAGCGGCTGCTTCGGTGCTGCCTTCATGGCATAGGCGGCGGCGGGGACGGCGAGTGCGGCGACGAGGATGACGACTTTGCGCATACTGCTCACGCTGTTCACGGGCATGACAGTATCCCGTTAAGGTTACCGGTCGCTTAATACCGGTTGACGCTCCCGCGGTCGGCGCGGGACAGTTGCTTGCCGTTCCAAAACAAGTCCCCGGGAGCCTTTCATGGCAGTCGTCAGCCGAGCCAATTCCGACTACGGGCGCTTCGTCGACGAGGTGAAGGACATGAGCCTGTTCCCGCTCTGGGAGCGGGTCGGCGGACTCAAGCCCGGCACCCAATGTGTGCCGGCGCACTGGAGCTACGCCGAGGTGCGGCCGCAGCTCATCCGCGCCTGCGAGATGGTCACCAAGAAGGAGGCCTCGCGCCGCGTGCTGTGTCTGGAAAATCCAACTCTGCGCGGCACCACGTTTATCTGCGACTCCCTGTTCGCGGGCTTGCAGATCATTCTGCCCGGCGAGGTCGCGCCGTCGCATCGCCACACGCCGAGCGCGCTGCGCTTCATCGTCGAAGGCGAGGGCGCCTACACCGCGGTCGCGGGCGAGAAGCTGCCGATGCGGCCCGGCGACTTCGTGGTGACGCCGGCCTGGGCCTGGCATGATCACGGCAATCACGGCACCGCGCCGGTGGTGTGGCTCGACGGGCTCGACACGCCGTTCGCGCGCTTCTTTGGTGCTGCGTTCTACGAGCCTTACCCGGAGGAGAAGCAGCCGCTCGACCGGCCCGAGGGCGAGTCGATCTCGGTGTACGGCATGAGTCTCATCCCGGATGAATTTCATTCCGACGGACACTCGACACCGGTGCTGATCTATCCTTACGAGCGCACGCGCACCGCGCTCGACAGTCTCGCGCGCGCCGGCAAGCCGCATCCGGCGCACGGCTTCAAGCTGCGTTACGCCAATCCCGCCACCGGCAAGCATCCGTTTCCGACCATGGCGGTGTCGATGCAACGGCTGCCTCCGGGATTTTCCGGGCAGACCTATCGTTCGACCGGAAGCGCGGTGTTCGCCGTGCATCGCGGCGAGGGCGTTGCCAGGGTCGGCGAGCAGGAATTCGGCATCGGCCCGCACGACGTGTTCGTCGCGCCGCCGTGGCAGCCGTACTGCTTTGCGGCGACGAGCGAGCTCGAGCTGTTCAGCTATTCCGACCGCGCCGGGCAGGAGGCGCTCGGTTACTTCCGCGAGCAGGTGGGATGATGCGGCGCGCGCTCGCGGCGTTCGCCGTTGCGCTCAGTGCGGCGGCGGCGCCGCTTTCCGCGCAGCCGCTCGAAGACGTGACCATGGCGCTGCCCGCGGTGGGATTTCCGTTCACCGCGGGCTATGTCGCCGACGGTCTCGGCCTCTGGGAAAAGAACGGGCTCAAGGTCAAGAGCATCGTCGTCGCCGGCGTCGGCTCGACCAATGCGGTGATCTCGGGCAGCGCCGACTTCGGTCAGATTTCCGGCCTGTCGCTGACGCGTGCGGCGGCCAAGGGCCAGCGGCTCCTGGCGCTGGTCAACACCTTCGACAAGCCGTTCGTCGAAATGTCGATCCGCAAGGAGATCGCCGAAGCCGCAGGCTTCGATCCGAACGCGCCGCTCGCCAAGCGCGCGCAGATACTCAAGGGCCATACCTTCGCGGTGGGCGGCATCAACTCGGTGGTGCATGCCTATCTGCGGGTCATCGCGATCATCGGCGGGCTCGATCCCGAGACCATCCGCGTCACCGCAATGGCCGGCGACAACATGCTGGCGGCGATGCAGACCAAGGCGATCGACGGCATCTCGACGGTGCTGCCCTGGCCGCGCAAGCCTGTGGTGGAGGGCACTGCCGTGCTGGTCGCAAGCGGCAGCCGTAACGACCCGCCGCATCTCGTGCCGCTTGCCTTCAACGTGCTGGCGACGAAGCCCGAGACCTGCGAGAAGCGAAAATCGCTGTGCGAGAAGATGGGCCGCACCTTCAGCGAGGCGATGACCTATATCCGCGACAACCCGCAGGGCCTGTTTGCGCTGCTGAAGAAGCAGTTTTCCAATTTCGACGATGCGGTTCTGACTGCGTCGGTCGACATCATCCGCCGCTCGACGCCGCAGACCGCGGCGGTGCCGGTCGCGGCGCTGGAGAATGCCGACAATTTCAATGTCGAAGCGAGGCTGATGAAGCCGGACGAGAAGCTGAAGTCCTACGATGGGCTCTACACCGACGCTTATGTGAAATGACTTGGGCGGCGCGTATTTGCGGCGAATCGGAAGCCGCTCTTACACCGCGAGTTGAAAGCGCTCGAAGCGGTGCAACTCGTCCTCGATGCGATTCTTTAATCCTTTCCGTCGGCCGTTGCCGATCCATGTCCATTTCTGAACCAGCAATTCCCGCTTCTTGCGGTCCGTCTTGAGATCGATGGCGGCGGCAATGTCGTCGCCGACAAGGACAGGCAGGGCGAAATAGCCAAACAGCCGCTTCTCCTTGGGTACGTAAGCCTCGAAGCGATGCTCGTAGTCGAAGAAGAGGTGAGCGCGTTTGCGCTGGATGATGAGAGGGTCGAACGGCGAGAGGATGTGGACCAGCTCCGAGCCGGGGCCGCCGGCCTCGATCACATCGGGATGCGCCCAGTGCCCCTGCTTGCCTGCGCCCGCAAGCTCGACCGGCACGAGCTCTCCGCGGCGCACCCGGGATTCGATCAGTTGCCGGACGGCCGGCTTGCTCTTGGCATCGCCATAGCAGACGGAATCGAGGCTGACGATTCCCTGTGAGCGGAGCGCGCGGTCGAGCAGATAGCCGGACATCTCCTTCGCCGAAGCCGGCCTGGGCGGCTTGTCCCAACCGAAGTGACGATCCATGACTTCATAAGTCTTGAGCATGCCGTCGCGTTCGCTGATCGTCAGCACGCCGGTGTAGAAGGCGAGCTGCAGCGCCCGCTTCGACGGTTTGCGGCTGGCCCAGGGATGCTGCTTTTCCACCAGCACGTCGTCGTCGATGTCGCGGATCGTCAGGGCGCCGTCCTTCCTGATGAGCGTCAGGACCTTTTGTAGATCGGCCTTGCTGACCGAGCCGACCCACCTGTGACCCTCCTTCCGGTGCTTCTTCATGGCACCGATGAAAAAGCGCAGATCCTTCGCCGGCACGTAGGACAAGGCGTGGGTCCAGTATTCGAATACGCTCTTGTCGACGCTCTGGGCCCGATGCAGATGCTCGCGTCGATAAGCGGGAATGCGCGTCCAGAGGATGTGATGGTGGCACCGCTCAATGACGTTGATGGTGTCGATCTGCACGTAGCCCAGGTGTTCGATCGCCGCGCGCGTCGCCTCCGGCCCGTCACCGAAGGGCGTGGAGACGTCGAGCCGCTGGGCGTGAAGCCAGATGCGTCTGGCTTGGGCCTTGGTCAGCAGGTGGGGTTTGCTGGAGTTGCGGGGCATCGAACGAGAATGCAGCGGCTTATCTCGGCGGCGTGATGTCGTCTGTTCGCTCGACAAGATGTGCCCGCGAGGGTGCAGGGTCAAACCGGTCGGCGAAATATTGTGTTTCGTTGGCCACCAGTCCGTCGCGGAATTCCATGATGCTCACCGCGTAAGATGGCATGCCGTCATAGGTGAGCACGAATTCACTGACCCAGAGATCGCCGCTGCCGATAATTCGCCGGACCGTAAAACGCTTCTTGTTCGGCTGAACGAATCGGCTCTCTTGAATGTCGTGCCGGCCGCGGATCCGCTCGCCCGACTGCGGATAAACAAGCACAGCATCCTCGTGGTAGATTTCATGTTCGACCTTGAAATCGCCCGCGTCCGAGGCATCCCAATGGCGCTCCAGCGCCAGCCGCACGGTTCGATCATCCATTTCAGTCTCCCACCTGCGCTTCCGGCTATCGTTTCGGGACCACTGAACGTGGCGTACTGTTGGCCGTCAGGAATTAGGTTTCGCGAGCGGCCGGCCGAATCCGGCTAAGCGGCGCGCTGCACGTTGTCCGCCAGCGCCCGGTATGACAGCGCCTCGGCGAGATGCACACGGCCGATTTTCTCCGCGCCGTCGAGGTCTGCGAGCGTGCGCGCCACCCGCAACACGCGATGATAGCCGCGCGCCGACAGCCGCATGGCATCGGACGCGTCGCGCAGGAGCGCAAGCCCGGCGCTGTCGGGACGCGCGACATCCTCCAGCACGGCGGACGGCGCTGCGGCGTTGGTGAGCACGCCATCGAGGCCGAGCTTCGCATAGCGCTCGGCCTGCACGGCGCGCGCCTGCGCGACGCGGGCTGCGACCTCTTTGCTGCCTTCCGCCGGCGGCGGCAGGATCAGGTCGGCGGCGGTGACGGCCGGCACCTCGATGTTGAGGTCGATGCGGTCGAGCAGCGGCCCGGAGATCCGCGTCTGGTAGTCTGCGGTGCAGCGCGTGCTCGGGCCGCGCCGGCAGGCATAGCCCGGATCGCTGGCGTGGCCGCAGCGGCAGGGGTTCATCGCCGCGACCAGCATGAAGCGCGCCGGATAGGTGACGCGGTGGTTGGCGCGGGCGATGGCGACCACGCCGGTTTCGAGCGGCTGGCGCAGCGCGTCGAGCACCGAGGGCTGGAATTCCGGGAGCTCGTCGAGGAACAGCACGCCGTGATGCGCGAGCGAAATCTCGCCCGGTTTGGCGCGCAGCCCGCCGCCCACCAGCGCGGGCATCGACGCCGAATGATGCGGCGCGCGGAACGGCCGCCGGTCGGTGAGCGTGCCGTTCTCGATTTCGCCCGCGACCGAGGCGATCATCGACAGTTCGAGCAATTCCTGCGGCGACAGCGTCGGCAGGATGGTCGGCAGTCGCGCGGCGAGCATCGACTTGCCGGAGCCGGGCGGCCCGATCATCAGCAAAATCGGGCACGTAGCAACTAGTTTCCGAAATCCGAAGGGAAACCCGGTTTCCGGCCGGCACGCTCGCCGGATTGCACCATTCGCGAATCCCGATTCTGCCGAGGCTTTCCGAGGTGGAAACGGTTGCCGGAAACGCGCCGGCGTTTCCACGCCCTGGGAGCCCCGCCAGCGGCCGCCGAGGGGTGGGGTCAGTGATCTGACCCCCGGAAGCCCGAGATCGGCCAGGGCGCGAACGCAGGACGGTCTGGCGGGTCGTCCGCTGGCCCAGTGCCAGGTTGTCCACCGCATAGATTAACCATCGGCCAGGTTGGGCCAGGACGGCAGGACCGGAAGGGGGTAAGCCTGGCCGAGGCCTTTGGTGGCACGGCGCTGCCGATCTTAAGGGCCCGATAACCAAATCGGTCGCATCCGTTAACCATGAGTTCCACGCGCCGACATCGGTATCTGAGACTGTCCGTCGCTAAGCAGGCGGCGCTGATCAACGGCGCGCGCGACGCCGAGCCGGTGAAGGGCCTGACCCACGGCTACTACAAATATCCCGCCCGTTTCAGTCCGCAGTTCGTCCGCTCAGCAATCGAGACGTTCACGCGGCGCGGCCAGCTGGTCCTGGATCCCCATGTCGGCGGCGGCACGACCCTCGTCGAAGCGCGCGCGCTCGGGCGTCACAGCATCGGCGTCGACATCAGCCAGCTCGCCGAGTTCGTCGCCACCGTGAAGACGACGGTCTACAGCGAAGCCGAGCTCGACGATCTCGCGCGGTGGTCGAAGCGCGTCGCCGGATGGATCGACATCCACGGCGACAGCCTCAGCTTCGACGACTACGTCGAACGCGGCTAGCCAGCGCCGCGGGCTATCGTATTCGGCGTTCCGCTCGTTCTTCCAGAAGTACCAATAGATCGGGAGCAGGAAGAGACCCAGCGTGGCGACGTGTTCCTTAAGATCAAACACGCCCAGCGTCTTCCAGTAGCCCTGCGCCTCGATCGGGATGCGAACATACATCCGGTATTTCGTGTAGATCCAAGCGCCGAAGATGAAGGTCACAATCCACAACACACAGACCGCGGCGGCATATCCCGCGCCGTGTACAGCGCGATAGCGCGTGACGAAGCTGGCATTCGCGGTTTGACGCACGGGCGCCAGCACGGAGACGGCCTGATGCGTGATGGCGCCGAGCAACGCCACGGCCAGGAGGCCATGCATGATCATCAGGATTGTCCAGAACGTGCTGACGTCAATCCAGTCGAGGATGAAGTCAGGTACCAGGCCCATCAGCTACTCCCCCAGCTAGAGAGCGACCATTCACCCGTTCTTGCACAGAGGCCAAACGTGCGTCCGCGCCGCCAGCATAGTGCCGTGAGGAATTATTGCATAGATCGAGAGCGCCGCATCACAAGGTGGGTGTCGGACGCCGCGCGAGATTTTATCAGGGTTGGAGACAGGGCACCTGCCGGCCGACGAAATTATCGTTCTGTTCGAGCGCGAGCGCAGCATTCCCGCAGTATTGCGCCAGCTGGCCGAGCTAAACGATGACCGGCCGCAGCGTGGCGGCGCACTGGCTAGTGTCCAAAGGCTCAGCCGCCTGTTTCCGGGCCGAGCCGATCCAGCCGCAATCGATGTCGGTCATCGGTCAGGCGGTACGCGCCAGCAAGCACAGCGGCGAGCGTCCCAAGGCCGGTTCCGCCGCTGATCAAGAACATTATCAGCAGCTGGTATTTGACGGCGTCCACCGGATCCGCACCTGCCAAAATCTGACCGGTCATCATGCCCGGTAGGGCGACGAGTCCCATTGCCGCCATCGCGTTGATGGTCGGCATGAAGCCGCTACGCAGCGAATCGCGGATAACGGGAAGCAAGGCGGTGTACCGATGTGAGCCCAGCGCGAGACGGGCTTCCACGGCTGCGCGGTTCTGCACCAAGCCGTTGGTGAGCACATCGAGCCCAAGACTGATGCCAGTCATCGTGTTGCCAAGGATCATGCCCAGCAGGGGGAGGGCGTAACGCGGATGATACCAAGGTTCGGGCCGGAGCTGCGTGAGCAGAGCAAAGATCGTAATGGTGCCTCCCGCGAGCAACGTACACGCCGCACCTAGGCCGTACGGCCACAGACCACTAAGTTTCCGTTTTTGACGGGCGGCGACTTCTCGCGACGCAAACAGAACCATGGCAACTGCAGCAACGGTGGTCCAGAGCGGCGAGACCGTGGCAAACAGGATCGTCAGAACATATCCAACCAGTACGAGCTGGACGCACATGCGAACCGTGGCGATAAGAAGGTTCCGCTCCAGCCGCAGATGGAGCACGAGCGAGAGCACTCCGTTCATAAGCACGAGCAATGCTGGGAGCGCGAGATCGCCATACGTCAGCTGAATATAGCTCAAAGCGCATGCTCCTCGATCTGTCCATGCTCCGCGACGAGAACGCGCGATGCGACGCGCTTCGCCTGGGCTTGGTCGTGTGTGCACCAGATCATGGCGGTGCCGCTCGACCGACGTTTCGCAAGGATCGATTCGACAGCTGCCGTCGACTTGGCGTCCAGGCCCGAGGTGGGCTCATCAAGGAGAAGGACGCGCGACTGAAGCATCAATGCGCGAGCAAAGCTCAAGCGTTGCTTCTCACCGGTCGAGAGTCTCCCGACATTCCAACTGCCGCAATCCGGCGACAGGCGCAGCTCCTCAATCAGTGATCGAGCGTCGTCCCAACTCGCGAAATGAGCTTGCACCGTGTCCGCCCACCAGCCAGGTTCAGCCGCGAGATAAGTGACCTGTTTTCGCCACTGCGGGGCCGGCATGCTCTCTCGTAAGATACCATCAAGCTTGATGATGCCTTCGTTCGGGTCGAGGTCAGCGATCGCCCGCATCAGCACGGTTTTGCCGGACCCTGACGCGCCTTGAAGGGCGATGCACTCGCCGTTCGCGAGATTAAATGACGCTCTAACGTGCAGACGCGAGAGCGATTGAACAGACAGTAGCGCGGAACGGGTGTGGTGCTCTGACATAGAGGTACGCGGCGCCGGGGCGAGAAGCAGGGCCGAGATGGCGGTTATGGTTGTGGTCTCAATTCGCTCGGACGTAAAGCGACGTGCGAATTACTACCGTACGACTGTACCCTCTTTACGGTGGTGTATCGGACGAGGGGGCCGTCCCGCGGATCATCGTTCCGATAATATACGCTCGCATCCGAAGGGGGCTTGCAGTCGCGCCCAAAGATCTTCACGGAAGACGCGACGACGACATGCAAGGTCGGGTCCTCTCGGAAAGCGGTCATCGCCGCAAGCTCGGCGGTACTGGCTCCTCCAACGCGCCACGATGCCTCGAAAACGCCGATCCTCCTCTCTCCAGCGGTGTCAAACCCGTGTCCGACATCGTAGTTTCGGCGTGTCGCCAAAAACCCAGGAAACTCTGCAGCTGCTGCGTCATATCGCCTAGCTTGGGCGATCGCCGCCCGAAACTTGCGCTCCATCGGCATCGCTTCGAGCGCGTTCCAGTCGCCGCGCACACAGACGAGGTCCGAGCCACCATAGACCGCATCTCCCCTGTTGTTCGCGGTGGTCCTCTGCACCCCAAAGTACGTCATGATCATTTCATCGATTGAAATCCTACCGATGCTGATGGTTTCGACTTGAGACAAGTCCGTCTCAAGCACCAGGCCATAAGCCGCGAGTTCGTCCCTGGGGCACCGATCGAGAAACTCCTCCACCGCACGCTCTTCGGTCACCACCAGTTGTCCCCCGCTGCCACACGACAGCGGAGGCTTCAGACGAATCGGTCCGATGTTCAGCAGCGTTCTTGCGGCCATGACGACGTCCCGAGGACTGAACGCGGTGAAACCCGCCAACACTGCGTCTCGTATCCGCTCCGGAAATGCGGTGGACCAGCCTTCCGGCCTCTCGGCTTCGCGGTCTACCAATCGATGCGTGATGGCTTTCGTCATGACGAATGGATAAGGGACCACCGCGCCGAAGATGTCGTTGGCAGATCGGATGCCAAGCTCGGCCGCCTCGTCGCACAGCAGCGCTTCATCTGGAACGAAGAAAATAATTCCTGACCTGCGCTGCGCGTCGATATAAGAATACGCCAAGTCGTATTTCTTGATACGTGCGATGGCCGAGGCCACGTGACTGAGCGCCGCTTTTTCATGTTCATACATGGGCGTGCCCAACAGTGAATCGTGAATGACAACCGTGCCCGAAGTCATGTGATCAACCATCCTCGCAGGCCTTTATCGCCTGAGCGTTGCTTAGTCATTGAAGCAATGGGAGCGGATCGCGCGCAAAGCGACGTCATTTGGCTGCATGGCAAATGTGTAGTCGTGGATTGGGCCCGCAGCTTCGGGCACCGAGATCACGAGTTGGTCCTCTTCGATTATTGACGGTATGACATGCCGCATGAGGCGGGGATCAAGAATGATCTGGTTCGGTTCGGCGCTTCTCCCCTCAACGGGGACGGCGGGTATGTCTTTCGATCGCAATTCAATTGGCGAAGAAGCCTGTAGCGGAAAATCGAATTGTGTGTCGTGTATGAGAGAGACAGTCAGTTTCTCGTCGCCGCTGCATGCGAGAATGAGCCACACGTTCCCTTCCACCGCTGACGTCGTGGCAAGATGCTCTTCGGCATTAGGCCTGCCGCGCTCCGTGTACGCCCAGTTTCCCTGCACGCGCACTTCATTGGATTGAGCTGTCGCCACACCGCTTGCAAACAAGAGCGCAGTGACTGCTGCCAGAAGGGGCTTTGCGGTATGAGTCCTTGAAGCTGCTGGGCGCCGGTTCGAATGTGCGCACGAGTCCAGCCGAAGGGTGGATGAAGTAAACGAAGCCGTCGCGAAACCGTCCATGCGCAATCTCCTCGACGAATCGAGCCATTGCGCAGTGCTTGGACGGCTCAGCCGTCTGACGGGGAGACTGCTTGACCCCACTGCATTTGAAGATCAACGGCCAGGCCGTAGATTTGTTCATCAAACTCCGGGTAAGGCGGTTTCTGTCACTGTCGTCTTGACGTCCGCACCTTGCGGCCTATTCCTGTGCTTGATAAACCCACAATTGGGCCGGGTCCGTCGCTCCGGTTGCTCCGGATGGCACCCCAACATACAGGTTCGCCCCGAGCAGACCACCGGTGCGCGCGCCGGCAATTGTCGGGATGTTCTCCATGAGCGCATAGTGATCCGGATCCTTCTGCTGGATCACGCTGATATAACCCTCGCCGCAAATGACGTAGATGCGTTTGCGGACCGGATCGAAATATGCGTCGTCGCTTGCTGCCTTCACTCGGATTCGCGCAACCTCCTTACCTGTGTCCGTATCGAGAACGACCACCATGGGTGGTGTGCGCGCGATAACGAAAAGTCGGTGACTGCTTTCATCGAGTGTCATTGGAAAGTTTGCTTTGGCCCCGTTGAGGGCCCACTTGGCGAGCGCGCCGGTCCCGCGGTCAATCACATTGACCACACTGTCGTCATCCGGAACGTTGGCGAAAATCCGCGGCCCGTTCTTTTCCAACTGGAAGGACTCGGTGTGACCGCCGCTGCCCTTGAGGTCCCCGACACGGGCCTCCGTCGCCGCATCAATCATCGCAATACCACCCACCACGCCGACAAAGACCCGCTTTGTAGCTTCGTCATACCGGAGATTGTCGGCATCGGAGTCGTCGCCAAGGGAAATGCTCTTGCGAAGCTCCCACGTCTTCGCGTCATAAACGTTGACCACGCCGTTGCCGGCGTTGGCGACGAACAGCTTGTCGAATTCCGGAACGTAAAGGGGGCCCTGCGGCTCCTGCAGCCCCGTAATGGTTTTTACGTGCTTTCCCTCGAAGTTGTTTACAATTTCCACGGTGTTGTTGCCCAGGCCGGAAAAAATTGTCAGTCGGCGTTTAGTGTCAGAAGTGAAGTGATCGATTCGGCCCGAAACACCCGTCAAGGGCACCTTCGAGGTGAGCAACAGCGTCGGACCTTCCCGGGGTGACGCCTGGGGCGCCTGTTGCGAGATGCCCGGCGTTGAAGAAATCGCGAGCGCAGCAACCGCGACACAAAGCATTGACTGCGGCTTCATCATAGTTTTCTCCTTCCAACTCTTCATGGCTGAGGTTCGAATACCAAGATCGCGGCATTCTCGTTGCCATTGGCGGAAGCCGAGACGTAAAGCCGATTGAGTTGCGGCACCCAGATTGAGGTTTGCGCATCAGCTCTCGTCGGTATTTTCGCCGTTAACTCGTAATGGTCTGCATCTCTTTGCTGATAGACGTAAACAAAACCGGCCGCGGCCCCTCTGCCCCCTGAGGCGTAAATCCGATGATGTTCTGCGTCGTACCAGAGGTCATCGATGCCTTCGACACCGTCGAGTTGTGTAATTTGCTTGCCTGACTCGGTGTCCAAGACAGTCAACATCGGTGGGTTGCGACTGGCACCGAAAAGCCTGTGATTGGTCTCGTCGAGCGCCAACGCGACAACGCTCGGAACCCCCGTCAGGGGCCATGTTGCGATCTGTTTCTGCTTTTCCCGATCAACGACACCCACCCTTGGCAGGCCACCGAGCGTCACGAAAATACGCGGGCTCGCTGTCTCGATCTTGATGCCCCCGGGGCGGCTATCGGTCTGAATGGCTCCAATTTTCTTATTCGTGCGAGTGTCGACAATGGCCAATTCCCCCACACGAGAGTTGGGAATGCTAACTCCGACATAAAGATCCTTGGTTGCCTGATCGTAGCCCACATGATCTGCACCTGTGCCGACCGGCAAGCTGCCAACAAGCCCCAAATTGTCACCACGGAAAATTTTGACAGTCCCATCCTTGCCGTTCGCGACAAACAGCTTTTTAAAGTCGGCGGAGTAGAACACACCTTGCGGCATGCTCTGTCCGCGGATGCTGGATATTCGCTTGCCCGCTTTGAGGTCGATCACCTCGACGGTATTTTGACTGTCGCCGAGTGCGGCAGCAAATAGTCGCCCACCCTCAACGTCCACGCCGAGATGATCCAGCCTTCCAGAGACGCCGGACATGGGGATCGTTTGGACGCGCTGCAGGGGGAGTTTGTCTTGGGTGTGAGCGCTGCGCGTTTCGATGGGCGTCAATATGAGACAAATGACCGCGAATATCGTCTGCCTCTTTGTCATGATTCACCTCACACCGTTATTGGGACATTCACCGGGCGCGAACCGCGTCCTAGTCATCGTCATCATCAGTTCCGCGGAGGCGTCCCGTCTGCGAATCAACGACGATTTTGTTGTTTTGCCCGTCCTTGCTGGCAATGGCTTCAAAATACCGGCCATCACGAACGATCTGAACATTTGACCAGCCGTCAGATGCCAGTTTTTGCCGAACCTGATCCTCGGTCACCGGCTGATCGCCGGCGATGAATACAGGTCCCCGGCTTGGCACTGCCGTCACCACGGCCGCGATCGTTACCAACACCAGGAACACGCCGCCCAAAGTCCACATCAACGATCTGTTCATGATTGCCTCCTTGTTTCCTTTCTTCTCAGCTCAGTGCTCCACCATCGGTCCTGAGATTCGGGCACATCGCTTGCTGACGGCATTTCCGGATGCAGACCTTGGTCCCGCACGAGCACAACTTCCTTCACGCTTGCGCGCGAAGCTCCGGGTGCTGTGATAAAATCCGTGCGGCGGCGACGGCTGAGAGCGAATTGCTGTCGTGTATCAACGCGGCAGCGCATGACAGCCGAGATTGCCGCCGCTTCGCAAAATTTCATATGTGCGGAAAGGTGAACTCCATCCATGCGCAATCGCCTCGACGACCGAGTGTTGCGCAGAACTTGGACGGACCTACATCTGACGGGGAGCCTGCCATCCCCGGGCGTCCGGGATAATAGGCGCCGAACCACAAGAAACAAGTTGGCTCAACGCGAACGTCGTCACCATACCGTGAACGTAATGCACGTCAGGAATTCCCCGACCGCTTCAACGAGGCCGACGCGAATGGCAACGCGAGAACTGAGAAGAATGACTTAGGTTCGCCTTCCGACAGAAGTCTCGTTCTGCCACAGGCTTTGCTTTTCCTGCGAAAGGCGTTGCGGCGTAGAGATCAACACCTCGGTAAATCTGTGACAGTTGCAGACGAGTCCTTTTTTACGGCGGTTGCCGATCCGTTCGAACCCTGGTCCACGTTCTCCAATCCAGTGCCCGAAGCGGCAGATGATCCGCCCGAAGCCATGCCGGCGAATTCCGATCTCAGTTTCACCTCGCCGTTCGAAGTACGGCAGTGGGTGGCGGTCGACACGGGTTGATAGCGATCGCTGCTTCCCCGCGGATCTGAGTTGGTCGTCGGTTCCTTGGACTGTGCCAACGACCATGACGGTGTCGTACCGATCAGGAGTGCAGCGGCAAACATTGTCTTCAAGTTCACGATCTACTCCGGGTGCTGTTCCCGGCCCATCAATCAGGCAGAGAAAAGAAACGTTCCGCGTGCCCGAGCGCCTAGCTTTCAAATATTTGTTGGCCGCACAGGCAGCCCAACCGTTGCATTCGATATCGATCTGTCGCGAGAGCGATCGGGACCAGTTGTCATCTGCCGTGTCTAGAGCTAAAGAGAGAGCGGGGATACGCAGGCTCCCCGTCAGACGAGCTCCCACGTCCAAGCTCTGCGCAACACTCGAAGCTTTTCGAGGGGATTGCGCATGGACGACGGAACAAGGCTCTCAATTTCGACCGAAACTCTCTATCCGCGTCTTGGCACGGCGAAATCGCCGCTGCTGATCGACGTGCGGCGCGCTCCGGCGTTCGATGCCGCCGACCGGCTAATCGCTGGGGCGGCGCGGCGCTTGCCTGATGAGGTCTCCCGCTGGAGCAAGGCTTTGCCGGCCGGCCGTTCCGTCATTGCCTATTGTGCGCACGGCCATGAGGTCAGTCAGGGCGTGGCGGCGTCGCTGCGGAGCGCGGGCGTAGATGCGGCGTATCTCGAAGGCGGTTTTGAAACTTGGGACGACCGTAAGCTGCCGACTCGCCGCAAGCGTGGCCCTGAAGAGAACAAGTGGGTCACTCGCGAGCATCCGAAGATCGACCGCATCGCTTGCCCGTGGCTGATCAGCCGTTTCGTCAATCCGGACGCTGAATTCCTCTATGTTCCGGCGAACGAGGTGGCCACAGTGGCAGGCCGGGTCGGCGGCTCGCCCTACGATATCAAGAACGTCGAGTTCGGTCATGTGGGTGACCGTTGCTCGTTCGACGCGATCGTTGGCGTCTACGACATACACGATGCCGCCCTCGATCACCTTGCGACCATCGTACGGGGTGCTGACACCTCGCGGCCCGATCTCACTCCACAGTGCGAAGGTCTGCTCGCGATCTCTTACGGGCTATCGGCCAACTTCCCCGACGATCACGAGATGCTGAAACACGGCATGGTCATGTACGACGCGCTCTACACCTGGTGCCGGTTGCAGATCAAAACCAAGTAACGAGTTTAATATGCCGCTTAAGACCAACGGCCGCATTGAAATCCCAGGCTCGGCGGGCAGTTCGTTCGATCACAGTGCCTTCGATGCGAAGACCCGCCGCGTCTTCGTCGCGCATACTGCGCACGATAGTGTCGACGTGATCGATCACGACAGCCAAAAGCATGTCGCGACTTTACCGGGATTTCCGGAAGCCGCGGGTGTCGTTGCGGATGAAGGGACCGTCCTGGTCACCAATCGCGGCGCGGCGAGCCTGGCCTGGGTCGATGCCGCAAGCTTGAAGACCAAACAGGTCTTCCCGGTTGGGCCCAAGCCGAACGGGGTTGCCATTGTCGCGTCGCGCGACCTCGCCATCGCCGCCTGTATCGGCGACGATACGCATGAGCCGACGCTTGAGGTCATGGGTCTCAATGGCGGACAGCGCTATTCGCTTACTTTGCCTGGCCGTCCTCGCTGGTGCGTGACCGATGCCGCAGGGGAGCGCGTGTTTCTCGCAATCCGCGAGCCCTCAATGATCCTGGTCGCGAGTCTGCCCGATTTGCAGGACGTGCAGCAATGGCGAATTCCCTCAGGCGGTGCGCATGGGCTCGACATCGACCATGCGCGAGGGCGGGTCTACGTGGCGTGCGATGATGCCGCCGTCGTCGAAGTCGACAGCAACTCCGGACGAGTCACCAATCAGTGGTCGATCGGCGGGCCGCCAGATGTCACGTTCGTCAACCCGGCAACCGGTCTTGTGCATGTGGCAATAGGCGAACCCGGGCTCGTGCAATCGATCGACCCGCGCAAGGGGACTGTGAGTCGAACCGATACAGAGCCCGGCGCCCATACCACTGCGTTGGTTGCGCCTGATTGCCTTTACGTGTTTTCGCCCGTGGCGGGTACAGCGCTGGTGTTCGCGGATGCTTAACAGACGCCGCATAATCGATGCGTGCACGGCTGTTTTGGCCGGCGTACTGGTGTTGGCTGTTGCTCTGCCGCTGCTTGCCGGTTCGTATATCGAGGTCGACTTTATGCGGAACGGGATCGGCGTGGTCCCTGGCGGCTTCCATTTCGGGCAGACGGGCGGTGGTCCCGATGGCAAATGGGCGGTCGTTCGCGATCCTGACGCCGTGCTAGGCGCTGCCGTCGAGCAGTACAGCACCGACGTTCATGAAGGGCGCCTGCCGCTGGCAATCTACCGGGGCGGTCCTTTCAGAAATCTGGTAGCGACCGCAAGATTCAAGCTGCTCGACACCACTCGTAGCGCGGGTCTCGCCGTGCGCCTGGTTACAGCAGGCGACTATTACGTCGCCGTTGCGAATGCGCTGGAAGGCCGCGTTGATCTGTTTCGCTTCGCCGACGGGCGCCGTCAGCGCATCGCCGGGGTAGAGGCAACCGTCGCTAAGCGGCGATGGCAAACTCTGCAAATAACGGCAAATGAGAATCGATTCACCGTCTCGCTTGATGGCATGCCGCTCTTTGACGCCTACGACAGCGCTCATGCGTGAAGGACAAGTCGCTTTATGGACCGAAGAGAACAACGTCACGCGCTTTGATGACATCTCTATCGTGCCGCTCGGACCGAGTGAAGGACACTAGCCATGCCGTACTCCATGAAACCGCTGTCCTGCGACCCCGCCCGGATCAACGGCATGTCCGAACGGCTGATTGTCAGCCACTACGAGAACAACTACGGCGGCGCGGTGAAGCGTCTCAACCTGATCGAGGAGCAGCTCGCCGGGCTCGATTTCGAAAAAGCCCCCGTTTTTCAGGTCAACGGGCTCAAACGCGAGCAGCTCATTGCTATGAACTCGATGATCCTGCACGAATTGTTTTTCGATGGTCTAGGCGAGCAAAGCGAGCCGAACTCGGCACTCCGCGAAGCGCTTGCGAAAGATTTCGGATCGTATGAGCGCTGGCGCTCCGAGTTTGTCGCCATGGGCAAGGCACTTGGCGGCGGATCGGGTTGGGTCTTGCTGTCCTGGTCGCCTCGCGACCGCAAGCTGGTCAACCAGTGGGCTTCCGACCATTGCCATACGCTCGCCGGAGGCACGCCGATCCTGGCCCTCGATATGTATGAGCATTCCTATCACATAGATTTCGGCGCCAAGGCCGGCGGCTACGTAGACACATTCATGGCGGCGGTCAGATGGTCTAACGCCGAAGGACTGTTCAAGACGCTGACATCTTAACGAGCTAGCGAGCTACAGGGCGGCGACCCAATCAAACGGAGGCAATATGAAACGCGCTTTTGGCACTCTCGCAATGACGATCCTGTTTGGATCACTTTCTGTGACCGCACACGCTCAGCAAATCGATTGGGACAAAGTCGATGCTGCATTCGGGCGTAAACCTGCGGCGGTTGCCGGCGATGTTCACCGCTACGGCTTTCCGCGCACTGACCTCAACGTCACGGTCGATGGCGTGACCATCAAGCCTGCGCTCGCGCTCGGCGGTTGGGTCGCGCTGAAGCCCGCGCATGGCGGCGTGATGGCCATGGGCGATCTCGTGCTGTTGGAGACCGAGATCAACCCGGTGCTGACCAAGCTGATCGATGGCGGCCTTGAGATCACCGCCATCCACAATCACGTGCTGCGCGGCAATCCGGCAACGTTCTATATGCACGTCGGCGGCCATGGTGACCCAGTCAAAATCGCGACCGCGATCCACGCGGCGCTTGGCGAAAGCAAGACGCCGCTAGCCGCGCCGGCTGCGCCAGCGTCGCCGCCGCCCGCGATCGATCTCGACACCGCCCAGCTCGATCAGATCATCGGTGTCAAGGGCCAGGCCAATGGCGGTGTCTATCAGTTCGGCGTGCCGCGGCGCGACCCGATCACCGAAGGCGGCATGAAGCTTGAGCCGGTTGGTCCGATGGGCGTTGCGACCGCTATTGGCTTCCAGCCGACTGGTGGCGGCAAGGCCGCGATCACCGGCGACTTCGTGATGATCGGAGAGGAGGTCAATCCGGTGATCAAGGCACTTCGCGCAAACGGCATCGAGATCACGGCGCTTCACAGCCATATGCTGACGGAGCAGCCACGTCTCTACTTCATGCACTTCTGGGCCAATGACGACGCGCTCAAGCTCGCCCGCGGCCTGCGAGCTGCGCTCGATAAGACCGCGCGAGGCGGCACTTGATGAAAGGGATGGCTGACATGAGAACCTCCGCCGCTGTGCTGGCGCTGCTTGGTTACGTCTTGCTGACCAATGCCGCGCCAGCTCAATCAGACGATTGCAAGCTCTGCCGCGAGGATTATCAGGCTTGTGTGAAGGCCCATTCGCAGGGCGCATGCAAAGCAAACTACGACATCTGCCTGAAGCATTGTCGGCAGCGATGATCCAGCGCGTTGGCACTTCAATTGTTGCGGCGGTGGTTGTCTGTCTGTTCGCCAAAGGTGACCCGGTGCACGCGGATGCTTTCAAACGCGTGCTCGGGTCACAAATCCAGGCGCGCTTTGCCGGGATGGAGCTCAGCGACAATGTGCATTGGCGCGATGCGTTTGGACGAGACGGAACAGTCCTCAGTTATTCCATGGGCCGAAAGCGCACAGGAAAGTGGCATGTCGAGAACAACGAGCTCTGCATCGACATCGGGCGCGATTCGAGCGGCTGCTATCAGGTTTGGATCTCCGGAGCGAACGTTCAATTCAGGCAATCCGGCATGGATGATGCTGTTCTCGAAGGAATTCTACGAAGGCCAGTCGGAGGCAACTGAAGCGATCATGGGTCGGCCGAAAGATCGAAATGCGGATGCTTGGTAGCCGGAAAAGTTCTCTCGAAGGTGTCTTGGGGAAATCTGCAAACCGTCGATAGGGGCGACGCTGCACTGTATGGAGTTCCTGCTGTGAAAGAACCAAAACAACAAAATCGCGTGGTCGCCTGGGTCGATTATCGCTTGCCGGTTTTTACGTTCTTGCGGCACGAGCTGAATGAATATCCCGCGCCGCGAAACCTCAACTATCTGTGGAATTTCGGCTCTCTCGCGGGGCTCGCGCTGATCATCATGATCGTGACCGGCATCATTCTCGCGATGCACTACACCCCAACCGTTGATGGTGCTTTCAATTCCGTCGAGCACATAATGCGAGATGTGAATTATGGATGGCTCATCCGTTATGTGCACACCACCGGCGCGTCGATGTTCTTTGCGGTGGTCTACATTCATATCTTTCGAGGATTCTACTACGGATCGTACAAGGCGCCTCGCGAGCTGCTCTGGTGGCTCGGCATCGTCATTTTGTTGCTGATGATGGCGACCGCGTTCTTCGGTTACACGCTGCCCTGGGGTCAGATGAGTTTCTGGGGCGCTACCGTCATCACCAATTTGTTTTCCGCAATTCCGATCGTCGGCGACAGCATCGTCACGTGGCTGTGGGGTGGCTATTCAGTCGGCAATCCCACCCTCAATCGTTTCTTTGCCCTGCACTACCTGTTGCCGTTCATCATCGTTGCTGTTGTCGGCTTGCATTTGATCGCGCTGCACCGATTTGGCTCCAACAATCCGCTTGGGGTCGACAGCAAGGACCCGCAAGATACGGTCCCGTTCCATCCCTACTACACGATCAAAGACCTGTTCGGCGTGGCGATCTTTCTGATCGTCTTTGCTTGGTTTGTATTCTACGAGCCGAATGCATTGCTGAACCCGGATAACTCAATTCCGGCTAATCCTGCTGTCACGCCGTCGCACATCGTGCCGGAGTGGTACCTGCTGCCGTTTTACGCAATTCTACGCGCCATCCCGAACAAGCTCCTTGGTGTTACAGCCATGTTCGGATCTATCTTCGTGTTGTTCCTCCTGCCATGGCTGGACACGAGCCCCGTGCGCTCTGCGCGATTCCGACCGGTCTTCCGCCAATTCTTCTGGGTGTTTCTGATCGACTGCGTCTTGCTCACGCATGCGGGCGGACAACCGCCCGAGGGCGCGTGGCTCATTTTGAGCCGTGTCGGCGCTGCGTACTATTTCCTGCACTTCCTGGTCATCCTTCCTTTGGTCGGATGGTTCGAGCACCCCCAGCCTCTGCCCAATACAATCCGTCAGCCAGCTTCCGTGGCAGCTGAGTAAGTTCAGAACAGGATCCTAGAGGACACCAATGTCGAAAGTCGAAAGCCTTACAGGAAATGCGCCCGACCTACCGGCGCATGGCGTTTCATTCCGGGAGGCGGTGCTGGTCTGGGCCATGGTTGCGGCGTTGAGCTTCGGCGGACCGGCCGGACAGATCGCCGTGATGCATCGGATCATTGTTGAGGAGAAGCGCTGGATAGGTGAAACGCGATTCTTGCATGCGCTCAACTATTGCACGTTGCTACCGGGACCAGAGGCGCAGCAACTCGCGATTTATATCGGCTGGCTTCTGCACAAGACCAAAGGCGGGCTGGTGGCGGGGACACTGTTCGTGCTTCCAGGCGCTGTTGCCATCATGGTGCTAAGCTGGATCTATGCGATCTTCGGCAATGTTGAGTTCGTGCAGGCGCTGTTCTTCGGCCTGAAGGCGGCGGTGCTTGCCATTGTGCTCGAAGCGGTCTTACGGATCGGCCGGCGCGCGCTCAAGAACAGGGTCATGGTTGGGCTCGCCGCGGCGGCCTTCGTCGCTCTATTCTTCTTCCAGGCGCCATTCCCGCTGGTCATCTTAGCGGCAGGCCTGATCGGGTTCGTCGGAGGGAGAGCGGGCTGGGCCTCATTCCTCTCGGGCAATGGACATGGCAAGGTCGGCGGCAAGCAGGTCGCCGACGCCGACTCGGCACTTGGCGAAGGTGTGCCTGCTCACGCGCGCCCGCCGGTTAGTTGGTCGCTTAAAGTCGCGGTGGTGGGTCTGCTCCTATGGTTCGTGCCGGTCCTGGGGCTGATGGCACTGTTTGGGGAAGGCAATGTCTTCACGGACATTGCGATCTTCTTCTCCAAGATGGCGATGGTCACCTTCGGGGGCGCTTATGCGGTGCTCGCCTATGTCGCGCAGCAGGCCGTCGATCACTACGGCTGGCTGAAGCCCGGCGAAATGCTGGACGGGCTCGGCATGGCCGAGACCACACCCGGGCCCTTGATCATGGTCACCCAATTCGTTGGCTTCATGGGGGCCTACCGGGCGCCTGGTTCGCTTCACCCGCTCGTTGCCGGCACGCTCGGGGGTCTGCTCACGACCTGGGTGACCTTCGTCCCCTGTTTCCTCTGGATATTGCTCGGTGCGCCATTCATGGAGACGATGCGCAGCAACAAAGCTCTCTCAGCAGCACTGTCGACGATCACTGCGGCGGTCGTGGGCGTCATCCTGAATCTCTCGGTCTGGTTTGCGCTCCACGTGCTGTTCGGAGAGCTGCACGAGGTTCGTAGGTTCGGAATGACCGTCGACGTTCCCGTGCTGAGTTCTGTGAATATCCCGTCGCTGCTCCTGACCATCGGCGCGATGTTGGCCGTGTTCCGGTTCAAGGCGAACATGATTGCTGTGTTGGGCGCCTGTTCGACCCTCGGATTGGTATTCTACGCCATTACGGGGCACGCCGGTTGACGTTAACGCAAAAAAACAATGCATAGGGAGCAATCAATGATTCAAAAAGCAAAGAGCGTCCTTGTTGCGGCGGCGCTTATCAGCGTTTTTCTCGCGTCTCATGGCGCGGCCGCCGACGGTGTCTCCGCCGTCAAAGAATGCGAAACTGACACCAGCGCTCCAGAGGACTTCCAGCGGCTGACGATCATGCCTAACGGTGAAAGTCGCGGCAGCGACAGCGCCGCGGCTCTGGTCAGGACGGCGAAGCAGAAAGCCAAGGAAGGCAAGGACGCTGAGGCTGTTCAGTGGGCAGCGCTATGTCCCTTCGAGAAAAGCGATCAGGATGCTGTCAAACGCGACACCGCTGCAGTTCTGCAGTTTCTAAAACAGAACTAGCTAGTTTTGATGCAAAAACCGGCAGTCGCTGCATGTCGAACATGGTTTCGCAATGCGCACCGCTTTTCGAAGTCACGTCGCTGACGAAACGGTATGGCGAGCAGATCGTCCTGAGCAAAGTTGGCTTCGACATCCGTGAGGGCGAAGTGCTCGGCCTGATCGGCCCGAACGGGGCCGGTAAGACGACTCTCCTGGAAGCGCTGGCGGGACTGCTTCCGATTGATCAGGGCACTGTTGCCTGGCGGAACGTTCCCGTCGCGCCAGCGCGGCGCCGCGAGGCCATGTTCTACGTTCCGGATAGCATCAGGCCCTATGCGGATCAACCCGTGGCGCGGGTGCTGTCATTCGTGGCGGAGGTCTATGGCCGGTCGCAGGATTTCGTGGCGAGTGTGGTGGTGCGTGTTGGGCTGAACGCGGTGTTGGCGAAACGCGTATATTCGCTCTCCAAAGGCTTCAACCGCCGGCTGATGCTGGCGCTCGGCTTCCTTGCACCTCATCCATTGCTTCTAATGGATGAGCCATTCGATGGTTTCGACTTGAAGCAGACCCGCGAGATGATGGCGGTGCTTCGTCATGAGGCCGCGCAGGGCCGAACGCTCCTCCTCTCCATTCACCAACTGGCCGACGCCGAACGTATGTGCGACCGGTTCGTCTTGCTGTCCGCAGGCGAGGTGCGAGGCGTAGGGACGCTCGACGAGCTTCGGGCGCGCATCGACGCACCGCACGCTCGGCTTGAAGAGGTGTTCCTTGCGCTCGCCTAGAGCCCACGCGCGGGCACCGCTCGCGCCGCTGCTCGTCAAGGAGCTGTGGGAGATCCTTGGCGGACGCGCGCTGTGGACCATGTTGCTGTTGCTTTGTCCACTCGTCGGTTTCAGCTTCGCGGAAGCGTTGCGCCTTTACAGTGAGGCCAGCGCAGCGGCAGTTGATTCTCCGGTCATGGCAAGCGGTCTTTCGCCGCTTGACGGCGTCCTGGTGCCGACTTTTGGCGGTTTCTATGTCGCGGTGACCTTGTTGTTTCCATTCGTCGCGATCCGAGTTCTGGGCAACGAGAAGGAAACCGGGGCGATACGGCTGTTGCTTCAACTGCCTTACCGGCTTTCAACCTTGATCGGCATCAAGCTTGCCGCGATTTGGGTAGCTTGGCTGATTGCCGCTGCGGCTGCTTGCGGGTCGGCTCTCTTGATCTGGCGCCTCGTCGGCGGACATCTCGCGGGTCCCGAGCTTTTCAACCTCCTGCTCGGGCACGCCCTTTATGCCTTGCTGATTGGCTCAATGGCGCTGTTCGCAGCGTCCATTTCCGATTCCTCCGCGACGGCAGCAATCCTCACATTGGCCTTCACGATAGGGTCCTGGGTTCTTGATTTCACGACGGCTGGCAGCTCTGGCTTTCCGGGTCTGCTTGCGCACCTGTCACTGACGCCCGCCTTGCGAACATTCGAAGGCGGGTTGCTATCGCTTGGGCTTGTCGCCGGCATGATCGTGGCGATTGGCGTTTTTTGCACATTGGCGGCCATTTGGCTGCCGACCGGTGTTCCGACACGCAGCAACCTTTGGCGTTCAGCGATATGCGTTGTGGCTGCTGGCATCGCGTTGACGATCTCAGCCACTGTGCGGATGACGTTCGACGTCACCGAGGATCAACGCAACTCTTTCTCCCTGGCGGATCGGCAGGCCTTGGCCAAACTAAGCGAGCCTCTACAGATCACCGTACATCTAGCCGTGGAAGACCCACGGTATGTCGATCTCCGGCGCAGCGTGCTGGCAAAGCTCGAACGCGCGGTGCCGGATCTGACCGTTCAGGTCGCCGAGGGTTTGTTCAGCTCGCACATGAATGATGAGCGCTACGGCGAGGTGACTTACGTCTACGGCAATCGGAGCGATACCAGCCGATCCACCAGTCCCCGCGAAATCCTTCCCCTGATCTATGTGCTGGCAGGGTTTGCACCGCCGGCCCAGCTCTCCGCGCCTGATTATTCGGGCTATCCGCTCGTCGTCAAAGCCGAGCCTGTGTGGGTTTGGTTCTTTGGCGGTTTGCCGCTGCTGATTCTCCTTGGTTGGTGGTGGAGCCGCCGCCCCTTCGATATCCGCACTCTATCCAAAACGGAGGATGTTCATGCCCAATCCTAGAAACTTTATCACTGCTGGACTGTCGCTCTTCGCGCTCGTCGCAGTTGTCGTTCCGTTGCTCGCGCAACAGTCCGTCAGGGTCGATCTTTCGAACGAGGCGGTTGGCGCCGAGCCAAAGTCTTTCTTGAGCGTTGTCGGCATCTGGCGGGTCGAGCAGGAAGGCAACAAGAAAGTGCTCGCCGTCGATGGCCGGCAGTGGAAAGAGGGACAATCGTCTGCCGGTGTCGCCGACAAGGCCCGCGCGCTCTATGGCGAGCGCTATGCCGAGTTTCTGGATCGTGTCCAGGCCTACGCATACTTTCCCTATGCCGTGGCCAAGGACATCCCGGATTTCAAATCCGGTGAGATCAGCGTCCGGTTCGAAGGGATTTCCGGTCGCATCGACCAGGGCGCCGGCATCCTGTTCAACTTGAAAACCAACGGCGACTATCTGACGCTACGCGCCAACCCGTTGGAAAACAATCTCGTGCTCTGGAAGTTCGAGAAGGGCAAGCGTTCCTCGGTGAAGTGGATACGCAACACGCCGACACCGAGCCGCGTGTGGCATGATCTCAAGGTCCGCATCGCCGATACGAAGATCGAAGGCTATCTCGACGGCAAGCTCTATCTTGAGCACACGCTCGCCGAACCGGTCTCTGGGCGCATCGGGCTGTGGTCGAAGGCGGACAGCTACGTCTATTTCGAAGGCTATGTGGCTACGCCTTCGTACTGAGACGGCGAGTCCCGGAGGGCCGAGCATGATCAGGCGCCTCGCGCTCACCGCCGGAGCAGTGGTGCTCTCTGCCAGCGTCGGTCTAGCGCGGGGAAAGGCGGAGCCTTTCTGCTCCGATCTGACTCACGTCGTTCGCCTGGCGGCCGGCGCCGACAAGTTTGCATCGATCACCGGGAAAGTGCGTGAGGGAAGCTTTTACGAGACGTCGCGGCCGCTCACCGGGTGGAAGGACTGCACCATCTATGGCGAGCGGACCTACTCGTGCAATTCGCACGACATCCGGACGGCCAATGCTGCCCGGGAGAAAGTCACAGCCGTCGTGCGGCAGGTGAAGGCGTGCTTCGGACAGGGTTGGTGGTCGCAGGACGAGCTGCGGACTTCCCCGCTCTATGTCGTGCTGCACCACCCGGTCGGGCTCGCAACTATGACGGTCAGCACTGATGAGGATCGAAAAGGGGTTTATGTGCTGCGCATGACCATGTTCTTGCGAAACTAGGCAGGCCGGACGTTCCGCCACAATTGAGGAACTCCAAAGTGACTACCTTCTGTTCGGTCAAGCTAGGGATCTTTTGGCGGCGAGGTGGATCGCCTGACGGCCAACCGCTACGGCGCAGAATTATCTGGCCATGCGGGGATTTGCAGACTGGCTGTCAGACTTGCTGCGTCCAAATTCTGCGCGTTCGATTTTTCGAGTTGGTGCGGATGAGATTTTTCAGAACAACGGGATTCCACCGGAAGCGAGTGGCTTTTCTCGTCGCCATGGCTGCCTGGCTCGCGCTGGTCGCACATCCCGACAAAACGGGGGCGGGAGAGCGGGACGTGGATCAACTCGTGTCGAGAAGCACGTGGCTTCTCTATCAGTATTGCAAATCTGAGACAGAGCTCAAAGTAAACTGGTGCGATGGCTATTTGTCAGGAATGGCGGATGTCCTGATTGCATTGGGAAATAGCAATATGCCTGGCGGCATTTGTGGGGCGGTGTACGACCAATCGGGGCTCCGATCGGTGTTCATCCAATGGGTCGAGAAAAATGCCGACAAATTGGGGGTCGACAGGGCTGTCTCTGTCCAGAATGCCTTCACAGACGAATGGCCGTGTAACCGCCGATTCCCATAAAAGGTGGCTACCCATAGATTTGCGATGTCCGCTTTGCTGCCGATAGCGACTGAATGGCAGGCATCGTCTGATGTCGGTGATGTGCCAGAAGCAGATAGCGGATTTCTCCGAGCAGCTAAGCCCGCAGGTTTGCGCGATTGTCAGAGCTAAATTCAGGCAGCACGTGGCTGGACTTCCACGGTGACGTGCGAGAGGTCGTGTATGGTGGCAAGCTTCTGGCGATAAAATAACGGGTTCTTCGGTGCATCCGACTCGATGCAGACTATTGCGCCGTGGTGGCCGGGGCCGAGCTGCCACACGTGCAGATCGGTGATGCGGTCGGACGGCGTCTCAACCGCCGCCCGAATTTCATCAGGAAGGTCCTCGCCAACCGGGATGTAGTCTACCAGCACGCCCCCAGCGTCCCGCATCAGACCGAATGACCACCGAGCGATCACCAACGCGCCGACGACGCCCATCACGGGGTCCGGCCAGAGCCAGCCGTAGATGCTGCCTGTGACGAGTGCCACGATGGCGAAAATCGACGTCAGCGCATCGGCCAGGACGTGAACGTAGGCCGCGCGTAGGTTGTTGTCATGAGCGTGGTGGTGATCGTGGTGATGGCCGTGATGGTGGTCGTCCTTCAGCAGCCATGCACTGACGATATTGACGATGAGTCCGAGCACCGCGACCGCTATGGCCTGCGGGAAGTCGATGGGCACTGGCGCGGCCAAGCGCAATACGCTCTCCCATCCAATCATCAACGCGATGAGAGCGAGCACTATCGCGCTCGCGAAACCGGCCAGGTCGCCCATCTTTCCGGTGCCAAAGGTGAAGCGTGGATTCTGAGCGTGCCGACGCGCGTAGAAGTAGGCCAGAGCGGTAATCAGCATCGCCGTCATGTGAGTGGCCATATGCCAGCCGTCGGCGACGAGTGCCATGGAGCCGAACACTGTGCCGGAGACGATTTCGAGCATCATCATCGTGCCGGTCAGCGCGATGACGAACCGCGTCCGGCGTTCGTTACGGTCGTGGCGGTCGCCCAGGAACACGTGATCGTGGT
This sequence comes from Xanthobacteraceae bacterium, assembly GCA_019746135.1. Classification (GTDB taxonomy): domain Bacteria; phylum Pseudomonadota; class Alphaproteobacteria; order Rhizobiales; family Xanthobacteraceae; genus Z2-YC6860. Next base: position 9,639 of record JAIESI010000072.1, on the reverse strand, counting down.
CAATGGCCGTGAGCCGAGATACTTGGTCGGTCATTTGAGATACGCCTTCACCACATCGATGAGTTCGTTCGCCCCTTCGGTCCGTTTGGAGCCGTTTTCGGCATGGAGAACATGCTCGCGGATGTGATCCTCGATCAGCTCCGCCATCAGGCCGTTCACCGCTCCCCGGACGGAGGCGACGAGGTTCAAAATTTCCGCGCAGGGTGCCGTGCCGATGGCTGTCTCGATGGCCTCCATCTGCCCCTTCAGGCGACGGACCCGCGCGATCAGCTTGGCCTTGTCCTTGGCAAGATGGCTCATAGCATAGGGGGGTACCCTATATGACGACAGCATGCAAGCCCGCCATGGATTGCGCTGGATTTCCCCGCTCTCATGTCCGCTTCGGGTTATGAGCGACAAACTCAAAGTGAGCACAGCTGGCCTGGTGGATATCTGACGAAGGTCATCAGAATCCGGCGTCGTCCAGATGTCGCACGCCCCTGTGCATAGAGGCGCTTTGGCGCTAGTCTAAAAGTCCGTTTGCAGCACGCTGGCGAGCCTGCTGCGTTCCCGGAACGGCGGTTCCGATAACCTTCCGACAACCTAAATCGCGCCCTTGGGCCGCGGACCGCAGGAGTCTGCCGAATGATTCGCTTGACCCGCTTGCTTGTCGCCGCAGCCTTGGCTGCCTTCGTCGGTGTTCCCGCGCCGGCTACGGCCCAGCCATCCAATTCCAAGGAAATCATCATTCTGACCACCACGACCACACAGGATAGCGGGATCCTGCGCATCCTGACCGATGCGTTTGCCAAGAAGTCTGGCTTGGCCGTCAAGCCTATCGTTGCCGGAAGCGGTGACATTCTGAAGCAGGGCGCCCGCGGCGAAGGCGACGTGCTGCTGACGCACTCGCCTGCGGCCGAAAAGGAATGGATGGCAGGCGGAAATGGCACCTCGCGCCGGCTCGTGATGTACAACGATTTCGTTATTATCGGTCCCGAGGCCGATCCCGCGAAGATCAAGGGGCTTAAAGCCGCCGATGCGCTGCGGCGCATCGGCGAGGCCAAGGTGCCGTTCGTCTCCCGCGGGGACCAGTCTGGCACGCACGTGCGCGAGCTGGCGATGTGGAAGCGGGCTGCGATCGATCCGAAAGGTCAATCCTGGTATCGCGAGACCGGCCAGGGTCAGGGCCTTACCATGGACGTCGCCGCGCAGTTCCAGGGCTATGCTTTTACCGACCGGGGCACCTACCTCGTTCACGCCAAGCGCATTGGCCTGCCGATACTGGTCGAGGGCGATCCCGCTCTCTACAACATCTATCACGTGATGCCGGTCAATCCGGCCAAGTTTCCGAAGGTCAATGCGTCGGCTGGGCAAGCTTTCGGAGATTGGGTGGTCGCGCCTGAAGGACAAGCTGTGATCGCAGAATTCGGCAAAGCTGAGTATGGCCGCTCGTTGTTTGTGCCTGCTGCAAGCATGCGCGAGGAGGAGCTTCTCGTAAATTAGCGCTTGTGAGATGACGGCATGGGGGCCGGCTCCTGGGATTACTGGGCCGAGATCGGCCAAGGGTTGATCGACGCGGTAACGTTGCTCGTCTTCGGCGACCCCGAGACGTGGGCAATCATCCGGCAGTCTCTTCTCATTTCAGTCTCCGCCACGCTTCTGAGCACCGCGCTCGGCGTGCCTCTCGGCGTTTGGCTCGCCAACGCAAAGTTTCGCGGACGAGGGTTTCTGCTGGCGATCTGCAACACAGGTTTTGGGCTGCCTCCGGTCGTCATCGGCCTGATCCTGTCGATCTTGCTTCTGCGGCACGGACCGCTCGGCGCCCTCAACCTGCGTTTCACTCCGGGCGCGATGATTATCGGACAGTTCATTCTCAGTCTGCCGATCATCATTGGCCTGACCGTCGTCGCCCTCCAGCAGCTCAATCCGAAGCTGCGACTTCAAATGATGGTGCTTGGCGCCTCGCGCTCGCAGACGCTCTGGCTGCTTTGCCGCGAAATCCGCTTGCCGTTGCTTGTGGCCTACATGGCGGGCTTTGGCGCGGTCGTGTCGGAGGTGGGGGCAAGCCAGATGCTTGGCGGCAACCTGCCGGGATCGACTCGCGTGCTGACCACCGCCATCGTCATGGAGACGGGCATGGGTCACTACGACCGTGCCATGGCTTACGGCATCGTGTTGCTGTTGCTCGTGGCGATCGTCGTCGGCCTGCTCACGTGGGCCCAGCAGAGCGATGGTCATCGGTGAACGGCGCGCTCCTGCAAGCTTCAGGGATTGGCGTTCGCCGCAATGGGCGGACGACGCTTCAGCCGACCGATTTCACAGTGAGTGAAGGCGAGATCGTCGGAGTCTATGGTCCGAACGGAGCTGGCAAGAGCACGCTGCTCCAGGCATTGGCGGGGCTCCTGCCGCTGTCGTCCGGAACGATCACGGTACGCGGCCAGGTGCTCGGGCGGGACCTGAGCCCTTTTACTTATCACCGCCGCATCGCGGCCGTGTTCCAAGAGCCGTTACTTCTGCGCGGCACGGTTTCTTATAACGTAGCTCTGGGACTCGCACTTCGTGGGGTCGGCAGAGCCGAACGCAAAGCACGGATCCGACCAGTGCTGGAACAACTCAAGATCGATCATCTTGCTGATCATTCCGTCGGCATGATCTCTGGAGGGGAGGCCCAACGGACGAGCCTGGCGCGGGCGCTAGTGCTCGACCCCGAGGTACTTTTTCTAGATGAGCCTTTCGCCGCGCTCGACCAGCCTACGCGGCGGCGCCTCGTGCGAGAGTTTGCCGAACTCTTGCGCGGACGGCGCATGGCAACCGTGTTTGTGTCCCATGATTTTGCAGAGGCGACTGCTCTGTGTAGCCGCTGCGCTATCATCGACGCGGGCGCCATCCTTCAGGACGAGCCGCCGAGACGAGTGCTTCAACGGCCGCGAACGAGCCGGGTGGCCGAGATCGTCGGCATCGAGGGCTCATCGAGCTAAATCCCTGCGTCGAAGCGATCATTCGTGTGATGGCACCTAGCGTCGCGTGACGGCAAGTCAGAACGAGCGTGGCCAGTCAGTATGGTGGTTATCAATGACGTAGACGTGGCGGTGGCGCACGCCACTGCCAACCGGTACGGCGCCTGTCGCGTGCGGGTCGGTCGCTTTCATTCCGATGTGCGTATGCTCGATTTCTTCCGGATCGTGCGCCGGCCACACCCAATCAGCAATCAGCGTCGCGATAACGGCTATCGCAGCCAAGGCGATGAAGGTGAGCGGCAATCCGGCCTTCGCCCCGAGCCAGCCTGCCAGCGGATAGGTTAGCAGCCAGCAAGCGTGCGAAAGCGCGAATTGCGCCGCGAACAATGCAGGCCTGTCTTCGGAATGTGATGAACGGCGAAGCAGCCGTCCCGACGGAGTCTGGGTCACAGAATAGCCGAGCCCTAGCAGAAACCAGAGCGGCAGCAGCAGCGTGTAGTTCGAAACAGCCGGGCCGACGACGAGCCCCGCAACCAGCAGCACGGCACCTGCCAGCATCGCACGCCGGTCTGGTATCTGCTCAAGCAGCTTCGGGAGTACCAAAGCAGCGAGCATCGAACCGCCGCCGAAGGCGGCGAGCGCCAGGGCCGTCGCACGCTGATCCAAGCCGAAACGTGATTGCACCAGGACCACGGTATTCACGATCACCATGGCGCCGGCGGCTGATACGGCGAGGTTGAGCGCCAGCAGGCCCCGCAGCCGGGGGGTGGCCAGATAAATGCGAATGCCGCGGGTGGTTCGATCGTAGATGCCGCGCGGCTCCGGAGCATTTGCGATTGGGAGTGACACTGAAACGACGAGTGCCGCCGAGCCGAGAAAACCAACGACAGTGCCCGCGAACAGGCTATGGAAGCTGATGACCGTGAGAAGCGCTGCGGCGAGCATCGGGCTCACGACGCTTTCCAGGTCATAGGCCAGCCGCGACAGCGACAGTGCCCGGGTATATTCCTGCTCGTCGGGGAGCACGTCGGGAATGGTCGCTTGAAATGTCGGCGTGAAGGCGGCTGACGCTGACTGCAGCACGAAAATCAGGACATACACTTCCCATATCTGGGACACGAAGGGCAGCAGAACGGCCACCGCAGCACGGACCAGATCGAGGCTGACGAGCATCGCGCGCCGCGGCAGCCTTTCCGCAAACGCGGCCGCCACCGGTGCGACGCCGACATAGGCGATCATCTTGATAGCCAGCGCCGTGCCCAAGACGGCACCTGCGTCGGCACCGGCGAGGTCGTAGGCCAAAAGGCCAAGCGCCACCGTGGCAAGTCCGGTCCCGACCAGGGCGATGACCTGGGCCAGGAACAGATGCCGGTACGTGCGGTTGAGAAGCACTTTCAACACGGGCTTGCCTCCAAGCCGTCAATATAGTCCATGATGCCGCATTGGCATATCCCCTGGTGGGGGATAGGATAGGCCCCATGTCAAACGACCATCTGCACCACACTCATCCAGACATTGCGAAACGCCTCAGGCGGGCCGAAGGCCACCTAAAGCGCGTCATTTCGATGATCGAGGAGGGCCGGCCCTGCCTGGATCTCGCGCAACAGCTTCACGCTGTTGAGAAGGCGATCAGCGAAGCCAAGAAAACGCTGATCCATGACCATGTGGATCACTGCCTCAACACCGCCGCCAATGGCCGCGGTCCTTCGACCAAACAAGTCGTCGCAGAGTTCAAAGCGATTGCGAAATATCTCTAGGGAGATGTGATGGTCTCCCCGCCGAGCAACTGGTTTCGACCGGGCAACGGAAAGCTCCGCCGCATCGCGATTCCGGCTTTTGTCTTCGTCCTGGGGCTGGCTACCGCCAGCTTGGTACCGGGTGTGAGTGCGTCGCTTCGGGGGGCGTTCGGTCTGAAACCTGCCGCGGAGCTCGCCAAAAGCGAACCGGCGGCAGCCAAACCTGAGGATGATCGGCAGATCGTCAAGCTGTCGGATGAGCAGTTTGCAGCGGCACAGATTTCGCTGGTCGTGGTCGACACGGGAACACTGGCGAAGCGGGTGATCGTGCCAGGAACAGTGGTGCCCAATGCGGACAAGATCGCCCACGTATCGGTCCGGCTGGTGGCGACCGTGGCCGAACTGCGAAAGCGGCTCGGCGATCCCGTCGAGAAAGACGAGATCGTCGCGGTGCTTGAAAGCCGCGAGGTTGCCGATGCCAAGAGTGAATATCTTGCCGCCAGGCTCACCAACGAGCTTCAGCAGGACCTGTTCCAGCGCGACAAGGCTTTGTGGGAAAAGAACTACACGCCCGAGCAGACCTACCTGCGGTCGCGCAACACGGCTGCCCAGTCGCAGGTTCGGTTCGACATCGCGCGCCAGAAGCTCCTAGCGCTTGGCGTTTCGGAGACCGAGATCGCGAGCTTACCCAAAGAACCCGAAGCGCTGCTGCGCCGGCAGGCGATACGGTCGCCGATCGCGGGACGAGTGGTGGAGCGCAAGGTGGACCTTGGCGCGGCGTTGGGTCGCGACAATCTGGAGACCGAGCTTTTCGTGGTCGCCGATCTCAGTGTGTTGTGGGTCGAGCTTGCTGTGAGCCCATCTGAGTTGCCTTCAGTGAAGGAGGGCCAGCCAGTCACCATCAGTGCACGCACCGGCCAGAGCGCCGAAGGCAAGATTGTCTTCATCAGCCCAGTGCTCGACAAAGATTCCCGCGCAGCCCGCGTGGTCGCGCAAATCGACAACAAGGAGGGCCAATGGCGTCCGGGATCGTTTGTCACGGCGTCCGTCGCGGTCGAACAGCAACTGGTCGCTTTGGCTGTGCCGAGCGCCGCCGTCATGGCCAGTGGCACTGAGAAGTTTGTGTTCGTCCGGCAGCCGGAAGGCTTCGAAAAACGCCCAGTCGCGCTCGGCCGCTCCGATGCCCGGACCATCGAAATCGTGAGTGGACTTAAGCAGGGCGAGCAGATTGCAGCCACGAACACTTATCTGCTGAAGGCCGAAGCTCTCAAAGGTCAGGCCGAGGACTGACGGCCAATGGAGCGCATCCTCGCCTTCTCGGTTCATCGCCGCTGGCTGGTTCTGCTTGTAACGCTTGGCGCCGCGGCGCTGGGCGGCTGGGCGCTGACCAAGCTTCCCATCGATGCAGTGCCGGACGTCACCAACGTTCAGGTTCAGATCAATGCCGTCGCGCCGGCTCTATCTCCGCTGGAGATCGAGAAGCAGGTGACATTCCCGATCGAAACAGCGCTGGCGGGTACGCCCGGCTTGGAGGCGACTCGCTCGTTCTCACGCAACGGTTTCTCGCAGGTCACGGCGGTCTTTACGGACCGAACCGACATCTACTTCGCGCGTCAACAGGTCAGCGAGCGGTTGACTGAAGCCAAGTCGAACCTGCCGCCCAATGTCGAAGTGAAAATGGGCCCGATCTCGACGGGGCTCGGCGAAATCTACTGGTGGTCGGTCGAGTACGTACGGCCTGGAGCTGGTGTGGCGGTCCGCGACGGCAAGCCAGGTTGGCAAAGCGATGGCTCCTATCTGACTCCCGAAGGCGAGCGGCTGACCGATGATTTTCAGCGTACGGTGTATCTGCGCACGGTGCAGGACTGGATTATCCGGCCGCAGATGCGCAGCGTTCTGGGCGTTGCTGGTGCGGACGCAATCGGCGGCTACGTCAAGCAGTACCAGGTGCAGCCGGACCCCGCCCGATTGATCGCCTACCGGCTGTCGTTCAACGATCTTGCCCGTGCCATCGAGGCTAACAACCGTAGCGTCGGCGCGAACTACATCGAGCGCAATGGCGAGAGCTATGTGGTCAGGGCGAGTGGCCGCGTCGAGGCGCTGTCAGAGATCGAGGAAATTGCGGTCGCAACGCGTGACGGTGTTCCCATCCGGATCAAGGATGTGGCCGACGTGACGCTGGGGCGCGAATTGCGGACCGGTAGCGCCAGTGTGGACGGGCGCGAGGTCGTGCTCGGCACCGCGTTGATGCTGATCGGCGGCAACAGCCGCACAGTCGCGGCGGCGGCAGACGCCAAGCTCAAGGAGATCAGCAAGAGCCTGCCGCCCGGCATTAAAGCGCACGCCGTCCTCAACCGCACCGATCTGGTCGAGGCTACGATAGAGACGGTGGCCAAGAACCTCGCCGAGGGCGCGCTGCTGGTGATCCTCGTGCTGTTTCTGCTGCTCGGCAACATCCGCGCTGCGTTGATCACCGCGGCCGTTATTCCACTGACCATGCTGATGACTGCGACCGGCATGCTGGGAGCAAAGCTCAGCGCCAATCTGATGAGCCTTGGCGCGCTCGATTTCGGGCTGATCGTCGATGGTGCCGTTATTATTGCAGAGAATTCTCTGCGTCATCTCGGGGAACGACAAAAGGAGCTTGGACGGGCGCTCTTGCGCGATGAACGGCTGGCAACCGTCATCGCGTCGGCCAAGGAGATGATTCAGCCCACCGTGTTCGGCCAGGCAATCATCATTCTGGTCTATGTTCCGCTACTCACCTTCACCGGCGTCGAAGGTAAGACATTCATGCCCATGGCGATGACCGTGATCATCGCGCTGGCCACGGCTTTCGTATTGTCGCTGACCTTCGTGCCGGCCATGATCGCAATTGCCGTGACCGGCCGTGTCGAGGAAAAGGAAAATTGGATTCTGCGTCGCCTGAGCGCGCTCTATGAGCCGTTGCTTCTAACGGTGTTGCGGAGGCCCGGCCGCGTGATTGCCGGCGCCGTCGGCGTTTTGGTGCTTGGGACACTCATGTTCGCCCAGCTTGGGCAGGAGTTCACTCCGACGCTCGACGAGAAGAACATCGTCATGGAGGTCAAGCGCATTCCGAGCACGGCGCTGTCGCAGTCGCAGAAAATGCAGCTCGACAACGAGCGGATGGCGTCGCGTTTCCCGCAGGTTGCGTTTGTCTTCTCTCGCACCGGCACCCCGGACCTTGCCGCGGACCCGATGCCACCCAGCGCCTCAGATACCTACATCATCCTGAAACCGCGCGAAGACTGGCCCGACCCGAGCCTGACCAAGCTCGATCTGGTCAATCAGATTGACGCTGCGGCCGGCAAGCTGCCGGGCAACAAAGTTGGCTTTTCCCAGCCCATCGAAATGCGCTTCAACGAGCTGATCGCAGGTGTCCGCGAGGATCTGGCCATCAAGGTGTTCGGCGACGAATTCGGCCCGATGCTGCAGAGCGCTGGCCAGATCGCCCGCATCTTGCGGGGTATCGAAGGCGCGCAAAACGTGAAGATCGAGGAGGTCACGGGGCTTCCGTTCCTGAACATCAAGATCGATAAGGCTGAGATCGGACGCCGGGGCTTGAGCCTGTCAGATGTCCAGGACGTCATCGCCACCGCGATCGGCGGTAGGGCCGCCGGCTTGGTGTTCGAAGGCGACCGGCGCTTTCCCATTCTGGTCCGCTTGTCGGATGCGGCGCGCGGCGACCTGGAGACGCTGGAGAACCTGCCAGTGGTGCTGCCGCAGGTCGGCTCCGTTTCTGCGACCGTCCCGCTGCGTCAGCTCGCTTCGTTCACGTTCGACGAAGGACCAAACCAAATCAGCCGAGAGAACGGCAAGCGGCGTGTGGTAGTTACCGCTGAGGTTCGCGGCCGCGATATTGGCTCGCTTGTCCGGGAAGCGCAGGACAAGATCGTCGCACAGGTGACCTTGCCAGCCGGATACTGGCTCGGCTGGGGCGGCCAGTTCGAGAATTTCGAAGCCGCGCGCCAGCGGCTCTTGATCGTCGTCCCACTCTGTTTTGGTTTGATCTTTCTGTTGCTGCTGGCCGCGCTTGGGATAGCGCGCGATGCGCTGCTGGTGTTCAGCGCGGTCCCACTTGCCCTGACCGGCGGCATCGCGGCGTTATGGCTTCGCGACATGACCTTTTCGGTATCGGCCGCGGTGGGCTTCATCGCCCTGTCCGGCGTGGCGGTGCTGAATGGCCTCGTGATGATGGGTGCAATACGCCGCCGTATCGATGAAGGCATGCCGGTGCATGACGCGATCACCCAGGGTGCGCTGGTGCGGTTGCGGCCGGTGCTCATCACAGCCCTCGTGGCGTCGCTCGGCTTCGTACCGATGGCGCTGGCGACTGGAACCGGCGCTGAGGTGCAACGCCCGCTCGCCACAGTCGTGGTTGGCGGCCTGATCAGCGCGACTGCGCTGACGCTGTTGGTTTTGCCGGCGCTTTATGTGTGCTTCGGCGGAATGTCGAGACCCGCCAGCGGGTTTGTACGACCGGAATCGGAACACCCGACGAGGAGCCTCATGTAAGACCGCCCGCCAATGATTTAGGGGTCGAGCTGCCCCAGCACAGGGCCACGAATTGGGTCTGACTCCAGAGAGCGCTCGGACCCTATCCATCGCCCGCGAAAGCGCGGGTATCGGTCTTTATTCGGAGCGACGGGCCTTCCGCTTGGCCAGCCATTCCCGTGCCGCCGCCAGATCCGACATCTTCATGCCGTCCTCCAAGGCGGCAAACTTGATTTTCTTGACCAAGGATTGGTCCAGAATGACCGGCATCTGCCGCTTTCCGGCGGGCAGCCGGCTAGTAGAGGATTCGGTTTTTCTCTTCTGGAGACGGGCATTCGGGAAGTCGCGCTGGAGCAAGGATTATGACGTCTCAGCCTAGGGCCTGTCTTCAGTTAGGGGATTCCCAAATCAGCAATTGAGTGATTCATGGGCGGTCGACCTGAGGAGGGCCG
>JAIESI010000086.1 GCA_019746135.1 Xanthobacteraceae bacterium | reverse complement strand
GGACTACGCTCACTGCATGCGCGAACTTGTCGACCTCCACTATCCCAAGGCCGCCTGCATCCGTGTCGTGCAGGACATCCGCGCCGACGGCACGTGGGATCGGATCAACAAGAGGTGGCTCGATCGATAGCGGCGTATGCCATTTTGCGTGCGTAAACTTACATCTACAATTTTAACTTGTAGACAGAACAAACAAACCCATTTTGAACTGGGCGCTGCTATTCGCGGCATAGCCGCTACGCCTTCGCCTGCACCGCCGCCTGCGCCGCTATCCCCGCCACCGCCGTCGGATCGCTCGGAAAATCCGCCTCGATCCACGCCTCTTCCGCGAGCCGCAGCGCCACGCCGAGCTTCGGTCCGTGCGGCACGCCGCGGGTGATGAACTCGGCGGCCTTGATTGGAAACACCGGGGCGATCCAGCGCTCCGGCAGCGTGCAAAGCGCGGCCCAGGTCGTGTCCCGCGCGTCGTCCTGCGAATGCGCGAAGGCCAGCAGCACGCGGTCGAGATAGCGCTCCGGGCCGATGCGATAGAGCTGCACCCGCGCATCGCGCTCGCTCGCGGGCGAGATCCGCCACCAGCTTTCGCCCATGGAACGGAGCCGCTCGAACTCGGCGTTGGAGAGGCGCAGCCGCTGCTGCAGGCGCTCGGCGTCCTCGGGGATGCGCACCGCAAGCGCGCCAAGCCGGCGCACCGGGTCGGGCGAGCGGCGCTGCGCCTGCTCGATCATCGTCATGCGATCGAAGGCCGCGAGATCGGCGACGCCGCCGAGCACCTGCTGCAGGAGGCCGGCCTCCGACATGGTTGTGAGTGCGGCGGTCGCGTATTTGGCAAGCAGCAGCTTGAGCAACTCCATCCGCACCCGCTCGCGCGACAATTGCGCCAGCCCCGCCCGGCCGGCGATGCAGGCCTTGACGCCGTCGCGGTCCGGCGCGCCATGGCCGTAAGCGGCATGGAAGCGGAAGAACCGGAGAATGCGGAGATAGTCCTCGGCAATGCGCGCCGAAGGCTCGCCGATGAAGCGCACGCGCCGAACCTTGAGATCATCAAGCCCGCCGACATAGTCGTACACCGAGCCGTCGCCTGCCGCCGACAGCGCGTTGATGGTGAAGTCGCGCCGCTCGGCATCTTTCCGCCAGTCGCGGCCGAAGCGCACGCTGGCATGGCGGCCGAAGGTCTCGACGTCCTGGCGCAAGGTCGTCACCTCGTACGGCCGGCTGTCGATCACCACCGTCACCGTGCCGTGCTCGATGCCGGTCGGCACCGGCTTGAAGCCTGCGGCCGCGGCGCGGCGCATCACCTCGTCGGGAACGGCGGTGGTGGCGAGATCAATGTCGCCGATCGGCTCGCCGAGCAGCGCATTGCGCACCGCGCCGCCGACCACCCGCGCCTCTTCGCCGTCGGCGGTGAGCGCGGCCACGAGCCGCGCCAGCGCGCCCTCGCGCAGCCAGGCCGCATCCTTCAGGAGCCGCGGCGCGTCGCTCACTGCACCACCCGCCCGGGAACCAACTTTCCGTCCTCGACATGCGCAGGCACGTAGGTTCCCTGCGGCATGCCGGTGAAGTGCCCGAGGTAGATGAAGCTGCCGATCATCAGGAGCAGTGCGATGATGGTGAGCGTGAGCACCGTCCTCACCGACCACCAGGCGCGGTCGAGCATCGAGGTTTTCGTGACCCAGAGGAACAGCGCATAGATCACGAACGGCGCGGCGAACAGCGCGATCTCGGTGAGAACGGGGCGTATCATCCGGCGTAGATCCGCTCGTACAGATTCCGCAGGATACCCGCGGTGACGCCCCAGATGTAGCGGTCGCCGAACGGCATGGCGTAGTACTGCCGTTCGATGCCCTGCCACTCGCGCTTGAGGCGTTGGTGGTTGCCGGGCGTCATCAGGAACTCGAGCGGCACCTCGAAGGCGTCGGCGACTTCGCTCGGGTTGATCGTCATCGCGTAGCCCGGGTCGACGCGGGCGACCAGCGGCAGGATGCGGAAGCCGGAGAAGGTCAGGTAGAGATCGAGGTAGCCGATCGGATCGATGCACTTGGCATCAAGCCCGATCTCCTCGTGCGCCTCGCGCAGCGCCGCGGCCAAGGGGCTCGCATCGGTCGGATCGATCCGGCCGCCCGGAAACGCCACCTGCCCGGAATGGCTCTTGAGCTCCGGCGTGCGCTGGGTGAGCAGCACCATGGGCTCCGCGCGCGCCACCACCGGCACCAGCACCGCCGCGGGCTTGGTCGCCTTGACGCCGGCCTTCGCCCAGAGCTCGGGGTCGAGATCGAGGTCGCCGCGGATGCGGACGTTGGCTTCGAGGTCGGTCAGCCCCGGTGGCACGTCTTGCGTCAGGCGGGCGCGGGCGCGCGCGAAGAACTCTTGCGTCGGCGCTTGCACCTCGTCGAGCGGCGCGCCCGGTTGCATCCCTGCTGGCTGCTGCATCAGGCGAATTCCCTCAAGCTGTCGGCGGGAGCCATGGGATAGAACTCTCCGCCCGAAACAATTCCGAACATCGGCTCGCCCTCGAGCTCACGCTCCTCGCCCATGTCGACCAGGTCGTAGAACAGGGCCCGCGAGACCTTGGCCCACAGGTCGCGGCGGACGTGGAGATAGGGCTTGAGGCCGCCGGTACCCGGTTCCGGCTCAAACCGCAACGCGTGGCCCGGCCCGCAGGCCACCCAGTCGTCGACGTTGGTCCGGAAATGCAGCACCCGGCCACCCGCACCCTCTCCCACCCGCAGCTCCACCGCCATGAACGCGGCATCGTCGACCGTGATCCCGACCTTCTCGACCGGCGTGACCAGGAAGTACTTCTCGCCCTCGCGCTTGAGCACGGAGGCGAACAGTTTGACCAGCGCCGGCCGGCCGATCGGGGTTTTCAGGTAATACCAAGTGCCGTCCGAGCCGACCCGCATGTCGAGATCGCCGCAGAACGGCGGGTTCCATAGATGCACCGGCGGCGGGCCCTTGCCGCTTGCGCTTCGCGCATTGCTGGCGAGCCCGTCGAGCCCAGTCCGGTTGTTGGCCTGCCTTTCGTTCGCCATTCTTGACCCTACCTTAGCAGTCCCGGAGCCCTCCCGCGCAGGGCCGGTCCCGCCGCCCACAACCCGCTCGGAATGCAGAAAAATTGCGGGGTTTTGCATCGAATGTGGGGGCACGGCGTCGGGAATCAGCGCTAGTATCGGCTGGCATGATTATTGTTTGTGCGGCAAGTGCCGCCGGACGGGCGGTCATCACCCGGTTGTGAACTTGGACGTGAACTTAGATCTGAAGGAGCGATCAGCATGGCTGCAGCAGCAGGAGAAGGGGTCGAGAAGCTCGAGGACATGATCGTCCGGGCGGCGGAAGCGACCTCGCAGCACGTTGCCGCGGCCAAAAACGCCATCGGAACCGTGATCTTCGGCCAGGATCAGGTGGTCGAGCAGACGCTGATCACCGTGCTCTGCGGCGGGCACGGCATGCTGGTCGGCGTTCCCGGCCTCGCCAAGACCAAGCTCGTCGAGGCGCTCGGAACCGTGCTCGGCCTCGACGCCCGGCGCATCCAGTTCACCCCGGACCTGATGCCCTCCGACATCGTCGGCAGCGAGGTGCTGGAGGAAGGTGCGAACGGCAAGCGGGCCTTCCGCTTCATCCCCGGTCCGATCTTCGGCCAGCTCCTGATGGCCGACGAGATCAACCGCGCGAGCCCGCGCACCCAGTCGGCGCTGCTTCAGGCGATGCAGGAGCAGCACGTCACCGTTGCCGGCGTGCGCCACGACGTGCCGAAGCCGTTCCATGTGCTGGCAACGCAGAACCCGATCGAGCAGGAGGGCACCTATCCGCTGCCCGAAGCCCAGCTCGACCGCTTCCTGATGCAGATCGACGTCGACTATCCCGACCGCGACGCCGAGCGCAAAATCGTCTTCGCCACCACCGGTGTCGAGGAGGCCAAGGCGCAGCCGGCGATGACCGCCGAAGAGCTGATCGCCGCACAACGGCTCGTGCGCCGGCTGCCGGTCGGCGAATCCGTCGTCAACGCGATCCTCACGCTCGTTCGCTCCGCCCGCCCCGGCCCCGACGCCGGCGATCTCGGCAAGCTGATCGCCTGGGGCCCGAGCCCGCGCGCCTCGCAGTCGCTGATGCTGGTTGCGCGCGCCCGCGCGCTGCTCGGCGGCCGCCTGGTGCCGTCGATCGACGACGTGATCGCGATGGCCGAGCCGGTTCTGAAACACCGCATGGCGCTGACCTTCGCGGCTCGCGCCGAAGGCGAAACCATCGGCGGCGTCATTCGCAAGCTCACGTCTCGCATCGGATAGGGAATGGCTGAAGGAAGCGCGGGGCGGGACGAACTGCGGGCGACACGACTGGCGAGCGGCGCAGGCCGCACGCTCGCTGCCTCCATGCCCCGGCTGATCCTGGAATCGCGCAAGATCGCGGCGACCGTGATCCACGGGCTCCATGGCCGGAGGCGCGCCGGCTCCGGCGAGAACTTCTGGCAATTCCGCCGCTACGTGTCCGGCGAGGAGGCGCGCCGCATCGACTGGCGGCGCTCGGCCCGCGACGACCATCTTTACGTCCGCGAGCAGGAGTGGGAGGCCGCACACACCATCTGGCTCTGGCCCGACCGTTCGCCGTCGATGACGTTTGCCTCCAAGCTCGCGCGCGAGAGCAAGCTCGACCGCACGCTGACGATCGCCTTTGCGCTGGCCGAGGTCATGGTCGAGGCCGGCGAACGCGTCGGCCTTCCCGGCCTGATGCGGCCGACCGGCAGCCGTGCCGTGATCGACCGCATGGCCGAGGCGATCATCCACGATCCGCGCGAGCGTCCGAGCCTGCCGAAAGACTTCGCGCCGCCGATGCTGTCGGAGGTGGTGCTGCTCTCCGACCTGTGGAGCCCGATCGAGGAGACCCGCGCGACGCTGACCCAGATTTCCGGCAACGGCTCGCAGGGGCATCTGGTGCAGATCGTCGATCCGGCGGAGGAAACCTTCCCCTATTCCGGCCGGGTCGAATTCTCCGAGCCCGAGACCGGGCAGATGATTACCGCGGGCCGCGCCGAGAACTGGCGCGCCGACTATGAGGCGCGGCTGAAGCGCCACCGCGAGGAGCTTGCGGCCGAGGCGAAGCGGCTCGCCTGGAGCTTCACCATCCACCGCACCGACCGCCCGGCGAACGAGTTGCTGATCGCGCTGCATGGCCGTATCGGCGAAGGCAACGAAGCCGCGGTCAGCAACCGCCGTCCGCGCGGCGGGCTGGCGCTTAAGAACATGCAGTTCGGGAGGCCGGCATGATGGGCCTGCCGCTCGGCTTCGCGCAGCCGCTCATTCTTCTGGGCCTGCTCAGCCTGCCGGTCCTGTGGTGGCTGCTGCGGCTCATTCCGCCGCGGCCGTTGCGTGTCGAATTCCCGCCGACGCGGCTGCTGTTCGACATCAAGCCCAAGGAAGACACGCCCTCGAGGACACCGTGGTGGCTCACTTTGCTGCGGCTCCTGCTCGCCACCCTGGTGATCCTCGCCGCCGCGGGACCATTGTGGAATCCGCCGGTCGCGACCACGAGCGGTGCCACGCCGATCGCGCTTTTGATCGACGACGGCTTCAGCGCCGCGGCAAGCTGGGATCTGCGGCTGCGCACCGCCGACGACATTCTCGGCCGCGCCGAGGCCGACAACCGCGGCGTCGCGCTGGTGACGCTCGGCGACGCCACGCGCGACATCTCGCTGCAGCCGCCGGCCGCGGCCCGCGTCAGGCTCACGCAGCTCAAGCCCAAGCCCTATGCGATCGAGCGCACCGATGCGCTGCCCGCGATCAGCCGGCTGCTTGCGGCGACGCCCAACATGGAAGTGATCTGGCTGTCGGACGGGGTCGATCTCGGCCGCGGGTCGGAGTTCGTGGCGGGGCTCGGTCGCCTGACCGAAGGCCGGACCGTATCGGTCATCACCGGCGGCCTGCCCACCGCGCACGCGCTTGCCGCCGCCGACAACGCGGCCGGCGCGCTCACGGTGAAGGTGCTGCGCGCCACCACCGACGGCAGCGAAGGCGGCATCATCCGCGCGCTCGATCTGAAAGGCCTGCCGCTCGGCGAATCGCGCTTCGCCTTCAAGCAGGGCGAGACCGAGACCGACGCCGAGATCAACCTGCCGGTCGAGATCAGAAACGACATCGCGCGGCTGGAAATTCCCGCCGAGCGCTCCGCCGGCACCGTGCAGTTGCTCGACAAGCGCTGGCGTCGCCGCACCATCGGCGTGGTCTCCGGCGCGACCTCCGACACGGCGCAGCCGCTGCTCGCTTCGACCTACTATCTCTCCCGCGCGCTCAATCCGTTCGCCGACGTGCGGCTTGCCGAAGCCGGCGCGCCCGCCGAAGCGGTGCGCCGCTTCATCGAGCAGAACGTGCCGATGATCATGCTGGCCGACGTCGGCAATGTCGCGGGCGAGGCGCGCGACCGCCTCGCCGCCTGGATCGACGACGGCGGCATGCTGGTGCGCTTTGCCGGTCCGCGGCTTGCCGCCTCCGAGGACGATCTTGTGCCGGTCAAGCTCCGGCGCGGCGGCCGCACGCTGGGCGGCAGTCTCACCTGGGACCAGCCGCAGCCGCTCGCGGCATTTTCGCGCGAAGGGCCTTTCGGCAACATGGCGGTGCCCAAGGACGTCACCGTCACGCGCCAGGTTCTGGCGGAGCCCGAGGCTGGCCTGGTCGAGCGCACCTGGGCGACGCTCGCCGACGGCACGCCGCTCGTCACCGCGGTCAAGCGCGGCAAAGGCATGATCGTGCTGTTCCACGTCACCGCCGACACGCGCTGGTCGGACCTGCCGCTGTCCGGCAGCTTCGTCGACATGCTGCGGCGGCTCGTCGGCCTCGCCGGCACGACCACCACCAACGAGGCCTCCGACAAGAACAAGGCCGAGCGCGAGGTGGTGCCGCCCACGCGTATTCTCGACGGCTTCGGCGCATTCGGTCCGCCGACCGCGACGACCCGGCCGGTGCCCGCAGGCTTTGTTGCGCGTGCCACCGCCGACCACCCGCCGGGCTTTTACGGCCCGCCTGAAGGATTGCTTGCCGTGAACACACTTGCCCCGACGGATCGCCTTGCCGCGATCGACTACGCGCCATTGCGTGCGCGCCTCGAAGCCTATCAGGTCGGCGAGCCGCAGGACCTGCGCGGCCCGGTGCTGATGGCAGCGCTCGGTTTGCTCGCGCTCGACGCGCTGGTGGTGTTCCTGCTCGCCGGCGGGATCGGCCAGATCATGCGGCGGCGTCCGCGTGCGGCCGCAACCGTGCTCGCGATCGGCCTGTTCGTCGGCGCGATGCTGACCGCAGGCTCCGCCTTCGCTCAGACGGGCCGCGGCTCCACCGACACCTCGCCGCAGGCCACCGAGTTCGCCCAGAAGGTCACGAACGAGACGCGCCTTGCTTACGTGATCACCGGCGACGCCGAGGTCGACAACATCAGCAAGTCCGGGCTGCAGGGCCTCACCCTCTATCTCGCGCAGCGCACCGCGCTCGAAGGCGGCGAGCCGGTCGGCCTCGACATTGCACGTGACGAGCTGTCGTTCTTCCCGCTGATCTACTGGCCGGTGGTGCCGAACGCGGCGCGGCCCTCGCCCGCGGCGCTCGCCCGCATCGACGCCTACATGAAGAACGGCGGCACCGTGCTGTTCGACACCCGCGACGCAATCATGGCCCCGCCCGGTCCCGGCGGCGCGAGCCGCGCGCCCGGCATGATGGCGCTGCGCAACATCCTGGGCTCGCTCGACATCCCCGAGCTCGAGCCGGTGTCGCGCGATCACGTGCTGACCAAGACCTTCTTCCTGCTGCGCGACTTCCCCGGGCGCTTCAACTCCGGTCAGCTCTGGGTCGAGGCGCTGCCGAGCGGCAAGGACGCCGATGACGAGACCAAGCGGCCGGCGCGCGCCGGCGACGGCGTCTCCTCGATCCTCATCACCTCGAACGATCTCGCCGGCGCATGGGCGACACGCACCGACGGCCAGGCGATGCTGCCGATGGTGCCCGGCGAGCCGCGGCAGCGCGAGTTCGCGTTCCGCGCCGGCGTCAACATCGTGATGTACACGCTGACCGGCAATTACAAGGCCGACCAGGTGCACGTGCCGGCGCTGCTCGAACGGCTGGGACAGTAACCGCATGGGTTACGGCATCACATTCGCGCCGCTGGTTCCGCCCTACGTCCTGTGGGGCGCGGTGGCGGTCGCGGTGTTCCTCGCGCTGCTGCTCGTCTTCGTGCGAAGCCGCGGCTGGGCCGTCCGGGCGCTGGCGCTCGCCATGATGGTGCTGGCGCTGGCCAATCCTTCGTTCACCCGCGAGGACCGCGAGCCTCTGACCTCCGTTGTTGCGGTGGTGGTCGACAAGAGCCCGAGCCAGAGTTTTGGCGACCGGCTGAAGCAAACCGAGGATGCGCGCGCGCAGCTCGCCGAGCGTCTCGGTCGCATCCAGGGTCTCGACGTGCGCTTCGTCGAAGCCGGCGAAGCCGACGGCGAGACCGACGGCACCCGGCTGTTCTCGGCGCTGAGCGCCGCGCTCGCCGACGTGCCGCCGGACCGCGTCGCCGGCGCGATCATGATCACCGACGGCCGGGTCCATGACATTCCCGCCGAAGTGGCGGCGCTGGGCTTCAACGCGCCGGTGCATGCGCTCATCACCGGGCGGCGCGACGAGCGCGACCGCCGTGTCGTGCTGGTGACCGCGCCGCGCTTCGGCATCGTCGGCCAGTCGCAGACCATCGTCTATCGCGTCGAGGATCAGGGCGCGCGTCCCGCTCCCGCCGAGGTCACCATCCGCCGCGACGGCGAGGTGCTCGACCGCCGCACCGTGACGCCGGGCAACACCGTCAACGCCCAGATCCAGATCCCGCACGCCGGCCCGAACATCGTCGAGATCGAGGCGGCACCGCTCGAGAACGAGCTCACCACCGTCAACAACCGCGCCGTGGTCTCGATCGACGGCGTGCGCGACAAGCTGCGCGTCCTGCTGGTTTCCGGCGAGCCGCATGCCGGCGAGCGCACCTGGCGCAACCTTCTCAAGTCTGACGCCAGCGTCGATCTCGTCCACTTCACCATCCTGCGGCCGCCGGAGAAGCAGGACGGCACGCCGATCAACGAGCTGTCGCTGATCGCATTCCCGACCCGCGAGCTGTTCCAGCAGAAGATCAAGGACTTCCACCTGATCATCTTCGACCGCTATGCGCGGCAGGGCGTGCTGCCGATCATCTATTTCGACAACATCGCGCGCTATGTGCAGGAGGGCGGCGCGGTGCTGGTCGCCGCCGGCCCCGACTATGCGAGCCAGACCAGCATCTGGCGGACGCCGCTCGAGCAGATCCTGCCGGCCGAACCGAGCGGCCGCACCGTCGAACTGCCGTTCCACGCGCGGCTCACCGACGCGGGCAAACGTCACCCGGTGACGCGCGGGCTCAACGGCTCGGATTCGAGCCCGCCGCACTGGAGCCGCTGGTTCCGCCTGGTCGATACCCGCGCGGCGTCCGGCACCACCATCATGGACGGGCCTGACAACAAGCCGCTGCTGGTGCTGTCGCGCGAGGGCGAAGGCCGCGTCGGCCTGCTGCTCTCCGACCACATCTGGCTCTGGGCGCGCGGCTATGAGGGCGGCGGCCCGCATCTCGACCTGATGCGGCGGCTGTCGCACTGGCTGATGAAGCAGCCCGATCTCGAGGAAGAGGCGCTGCGCCTGATCGTGCGCGGCCGCGATCTGCTGGTCGAGCGGCAGACCATGGCGGACAGCGTCGGCGACGTGACGCTGACCTTGCCTTCAGGCGCGACCCGCACCGTGACGCTGCAGCAGGGCGAGTCCGGCCTGTGGCGCGGCGCGATCCGCGCCACAGAATTGGGCCTCTGGCGCGCCACCGACGGCAAGCTCAACGCGCTGGTCAACGTCGGCCCGCCCAATCCGCGCGAGTTCGCCGAGGTGACCTCGACCACCGAGACGCTTGCGCCGTTCGTCAACGCCACCGGCGGCGACGCGCGGCGGCTTGCCGACACGTCGGGCAACACGGTGCTGCCGCGCGTCGCAGCGCTCCGCTCCGGCGACACTTACAAGGGCGAGGACTGGATCGGACTGAAGATGCGCGATGCCAGCGTCGTGCGCGGCATCGGCGTGCTGCCGATGTTTGCCGGCCTGCTCGGGCTGCTGCTGCTGGTCGGCGTGCTGGCCGCGACCTGGGCCCGGGAAGGCCGCTAAGGGATCGATCTCAAAATATGAGGGCCGCTTGCGCGGCCCTCATTGGTCCAACCGAAATTTTGAAGCAGCTTACTGCGCGATCACTTCTTCGGCCGCGGTGATGATGCTGTCGTCCGGATGCTTGGCGCAGTACTCGCCGAGCTTCTGGCCGTCGGTCTTCATCTTGTCGAAGTCGACGACCGGCGGTGCGTCCTCATCGCTGTAGTAGCCGGCGAGCCACATCAGGATCAGCCCGATGTTCTCCTTGGCGCTGCTCACGAAGTCCTTTCACTTGATGGTCGACAAATCGAGTCTCTGCGCCTGTGCCGGCGTTGCGGCGCAAAGCGCCGCGGCGAGCACGGCCGCAGTCAGCGTAAGCGACGATTTCATTTCTGTGATTCCCCAGTGTTCGAAAGAACGGCCAAACCTTGGCGGGCCGGCGCAACGGGCGCAAGCGCAAAACCCACGCCGCCGCGCAAAATATTTCTGAAATTTTTCTTAAGCGGCCGGCCAGTCTGGATGGACCGCACCGCTGACGCCGTCGAACGCGCCAGGCTGAAGCTCGGCCACGAGAATGCGCGCCGGATCGGCCGGACCGGGCATGGTGATCCGGCCCTTCTCGGCCGTCTTGAAGCCCGACCGGCCGTAGTAGGGCTCGTCGCCGACCAGCACCACCAGGCGGTGCCCTTTCCGCTTCGCCTCCTCCAGCGCTCGCGCGATCAGCTTCTGGCCGATGCCGCGGCCGCGGAACGGCGGCTCGATGGTCAGCGGCCCGAGCAGCAGCGCCCTGGTCTCGCCGACCAGGATCGGCGACAGCCGCACCGAGCCGACCATCAGCGTGCCGACGCGGGCGGTGAACGACAGCTCCGGGATATGCGCGACCTCCTCGCGCAGCCGGTAGGCCGACTTGGCGAACCGGCCGGGCCCGAAGGTGCGCGCGTTCAGCCGGTCGATGGCCTCCGCATCGTCCGGGCTCTCGGAGAGGATGGTGAAGGAAAGGTCGTTCATCGTTTTGTCATGCCCCCCAGCCAAGGCCGCTTAGCATCAGTCTTGCGCCGGGTCCATGTCTGTCGCCCGCCCAGGCAAAGCCGTACATTGGACCAAACGCACGGAGAGACGGATGGGACTGCTGGTCGACGGGGTATGGCGTGACGACAGCTTCGACACCGCCCGCATGAAGGATGGCCGCTTCAACCGACCCACGACCAAATTCCGCAACTGGGTCACCCCCGACGGCAGCCCGGGCCCCTCCGGCATCGGCGACTTTCCGGCCGAGGCCGGCCGCTACCATCTCTATGTCTCGCTCGCCTGCCCCTGGGCGCACCGCACCATCATCCTCCGCCAGCTCAAGCAGCTCACTGGCATCGTCTCGATGTCGGTCACCTCGTGGCACATGGGCGAGAACGGCTGGACCTTCGACATGGCCGAGGGCTCGAGCGGCGATGCGGTGAACGGCAAGCAGCGCATGTCGGATATCTATCTGGTCGCCGATCCGAAATACACCGGCCGGGTCAGCGTGCCGGTGCTGTGGGACAAGAAGCGAAAGACCATTGTCAGCAACGAGTCGTCCGAGATCATCCGGATGCTCAATTCGGCGTTCGATGCCTTCACCAACGAGAGCACCAACTACTGTCCGGCGGAGTTGCGGAGCGAGATCGACGCGGTCAACGAGCTGGTCTACGCCAACATCAACAACGGCGTCTATCGCACGGGCTTCGCCACCACCCAGCAGGCCTACGAGGAAGCGTTCCGCAATGTCTTTGCCGCGCTCGACGAGATGGAGCGACGGCTGGGGCGGCGGCGCTACGCGGCCGGCGCGCGCATGACCGAAGCCGACTGGCGGCTGTTTCCGACGCTCGTCCGCTTCGACGCAGTCTACTACAGCCACTTCAAGTGCAACCTGCGGCGGATCGAGGATTATCCCAATCTGTCGAACTACCTGCGCGACCTCTACCAGACGCCGGGCGTGGCCGAGACGGTGAGCCTCGACCACATCAAGCGGCACTACTACGGCAGCCAGCGCAAAGTGAACCCGACCGGCATCGTGCCGCTCGGCCCGGAGCTCGACTTCGGCGCGCCGCACGACCGCGACCGGTTCGTCAGTTGAAATTTGGCGAAATCTCGCCGCTTGTGTCCCGGGCGCTATGCACACGAACGAACCGGGGGCCCGGATCAGCAGTGCACCGCTCCGCTACGCTCGCGCTGCACTGCGTCCGGGACACGAGCGGCAATCACCACCGCTCTGACACAGGTTTGCCGTCGAGCGCCTCGGCGATGCGTGCGCGTGTGCCGGACGTGGTGTCGTGCGGCAAGGCGTCGAGCGGGAAGAAGCCGTGCGCGGCGATCTCGCGGTTGGGCCGAGGCTCCGCGGTCTGGCGGAACTGTCGCACGATGTAGATCGTGACATGATCGCGAACTGAAAACCGCGGATGAAAGAACACGCCGTGCAGCTGCGGCGGTCCGGTGATTTCGATATTGCCCTCCTCGCGCAGCTCGCGCGCCAGGGCTTCGAGCAGGGTCTCCCCCGCCTCCACCCCGCCGCCCGGCAACTGCCAGCCGCCGGTGTAGGTGTGCTTGATCAGGAACACCCGGCCCTCGGCATCGAGCACCAGCGCCCGCACGCCGAGCGTCAGCCCGCGCGAGAACCGCCAGTAGAAGTGCACCAGCCGGTTGAACGAGACGCGCCGGCGCAGCTCACCGAACATGACCACCCCAGCAATGGCCGCCCCAGCAATGGCCGCCCGTCGCGACGCGCGGCGGCCATGTTCCGGCCGCCCCTTTCTTCTTTGGAATTATTCTAATATACGATTTCAAGCCCTTAAGCCCAAACTTGCGAGACCCCAGCGAGGCCATTGTGAAACGCTTTGCCGATCTTTCCGAGCAGGAAGTGCTTGCTCTCGCCATCACCAGCGAGGACGAGGACAGCCGCATCTACCGCGGCTTCGCCGAAGGCCTGCGTGACACATTTCCCGCCTCCGCCAAAGTGTTCGACGAGATGGCGGCCGAGGAAGTCCGCCACCGGACCATGCTGTTCGACATGTACCGGGACAAGTTCGGCGAGTACCTGCCGCTGATCCGCCGCCAGGACGTGAAGGGCTTCATCCGGCATCCCAAGCCGCTCTGGCTGATGCGCCCGCTCGGCCTCGATGAGGTGCGGAAGTTTGCCGAGACGATGGAGGTCGAGGCCGAGCGCTTCTATCGCAAGGCATCCGAAACCGCCCGCGACCTCTCCGTCCGCAGGCTCCTCACCGAGCTCGCCGAAATCGAAGCCGAGCACGAGAGCCTCGCCCACAAGCTCGGCGAAACCATCCTCACCAAGGACGCGCGCGCCAAGGAGGACGAAACCCAGCGCCGCATGTTCGTGCTGCAGTATGTGCAGCCGGGGCTTGCCGGCCTGATGGACGGCTCGGTGTCGACGCTTGCGCCGCTGTTTGCCGCGGCGTTTGCCACGCACAACACCTGGGAGACGTTCCTGGTCGGGCTTGCGGCCTCGGTCGGTGCCGGCATCTCGATGGGATTTGCCGAGGCGCTGTCCGACGACGGCTCGCTCACCGGCCGCGGTACCCCGTGGCTGCGCGGCTCGGTCTGCGGGCTGATGACCGCGATCGGCGGGCTCGGCCACACCCTGCCCTATCTCATTCCGGCCTTCTGGACTGCGACCGTGGTGGCGATTGCCGTGGTGGTGATCGAGCTTGCCGTCATTTCCTGGATACGCCATCGTTACATGGACACGCCGCTTCTCTCCGCCGCGTTTCAGGTCATGGTCGGCGGCGCACTGGTGTTCCTCGCCGGGATATTGATCGGCAGTTCGTAATGTTCGGCTCGCAATGTTTGTCTTGGCGCATCTCTCCGACGTTCACCTCGCGCCGCTGCCAGTGCCGACTCCGCCGGAGCTCCTCTCCAAGCGAGGGCTCGGCTATCTCAACTGGCTGCGCAAGCGACGCAGGATCCATCGCACGGAGATGCTGACCAAGGTCGTCGCCGATCTCAAGGCGCACACCCCAGACCACATCGCGGTGACCGGCGACCTCACCAATCTGTCGCTCGCCAAGGAATTTGTCGCAGCACGCGCCTGGATCGAGACGCTCGGCGGCCCGGACAAGGTCACGGTCGTGCCCGGCAACCATGATTGCTATGTGCGCTCGGCCGAAACTTTCGCGGCCGAGCATTGGGCCGAATACATGTGCGGCGACGACCATGGCGGCTTTCCGTTCGTCCGCCGCCGCGGGCCGCTGGCGATCATAGGTCTCTCGACCTCGCTGCCGACACCGCCGCTGGCTGCAACCGGGGCCCTGCACGGCGGGCAGCTCGAGCGGCTCGGCGATGTGCTCTCGGCGCTCGGGCACGAGCAGGCGTTTCGTACGGTGCTGATCCACCACCCGCCGGTCGACGGCGCGCACCACTTCCGCCGGCTGCGCGACGCGGCAGCGGTGCGCGAGGTGCTGCGCCAGCACGGCGCGGAGCTGGTGCTGCATGGCCACCATCACACCTCGTCGCTCGCCTGGCTGCCGGGGCCGCAGTTTCGCATTCCGGTGGCCGGCGTGCCGTCGGCGTCGGTTGCGCCGGGGCGGCACCACGACGATCTGGCCGGCTATCACCTCTATGAAATCGACGGCGCGCCCGGCGCATGGCGCTGCACGCTGGTGGTGCGCGGCTTCGACAAGGACGACGGACGAATTGTCGAGAGGCGCAGGCAGCCGCTGTTCGGCTGAATACGGTCAGTCCGCCAGGCGCGTGGCCGCAGCCCACAGCACTGCGAACACGGCACAGCTGCCGACGATAAGACCGAGCAGAAAAATCTGCACCGTACGCCAGCGGCCGCGTCCGGCGGCCATGCCATCGGCCTCCAGCGCCGGGGACGTATCGGCGGCGAGCGCCCGCTCGCGCTCGATCAGGCGAAGCGCGACGTAGTGCGTCGCCGCCTTGACGATGTCGGCGATCTCGTTCGACTCCGCCAGCACCTTGCGGCCATAGCGGGTGTCCTGCACGAAGCGATAGCGTCGCTTGTCACGCCCCATCACCACATGGGCGATGGCGTCGATCCAGAGCCGCGGCACGTCACCCCGGCTGATGCCGCGGTCGAACAGGTCGACGTCCGGCGGCACGTCCTTGAACAGCGGATCGAGTGCCTCGTTGAGGAGCTCAAGCCGCGCAAGCTCCGCATCGCGCAGATCGACCACCACCGCCGACCGCTCGGCCACTTCGATGCGGGTCTGCCGGACCGCCTCCTTGAGCGATCCCGGCGCCACGTCCGAAACCGCCGCCTCTTCCGGTTTCGGGCGCCTTCTGATCCACGCCATATGGTTAACTTAGCAGCGGTCTTTCCCGCCGCAAACTAAGGCAAACCAAGGGCTTTTATGGTTAACGCCACGCCCGGAAACTGTGTCATTCCGGGGCGCGTCTCTCCGGCCCGGTAGCGCCGATGCCGTATTTGCGCCCCCAGGCGAGCCCGTCCTCGGTGCGCGCCCGCGGCCGGTATTCGCAGGCGGTCCAGCCCGACCAGCCGAGCGTGTCGAGCGCCTCGAACACGCCGGGATAGTTGATCTCGCCCTCGTCGGGCTCGGCGCGCGAGGGCACAGCCGCAATCTGCACGTGGCCGATCAGCGGCAGATGCGCCTCGAAGCGCCGGATCAGATCGCCGCTCGTGACCTGCACGTGATAGAAATCGTACTGGATCTTCACGTTCGGCTTGCCGACTTTGGCGATGATGTCGGCGGCCTGCTCCACGCGACTGAGAAAATAGTTCGGCCGGTCGCGGGTGTTGATCGGCTCGATCAGCAGCGTGACGCCCTGCTCTTTCGCAAGGTCGGCGGCGCGGGTGAGATTGGCGACGAAGGTCTTCTCCGCCGCGGGCCGCTGCTCGGGCGGCACCTTGCCGGTCATGCAGTGGATCGCCTTGCCGCCGATCGCCACCGCGTAGTCGAGCGCCTGCCGGAACACCGCATCCCATTCGCTTTCGCGGCCCGGTACGGCAGCCAAGCCGGAATCGCCGTCGCGCCCGCCGACCGCGGTGTTGAGGCCGAGCTGCACGAGCCCGTGTCGCTCGAGCTCGGCTTTGACCGCCGAGGGCGCGTGGTCGTAGGGGAACTGCAATTCGACCGCCTTGAAGCCCGCAACGGCTGCCGCTCCGAAGCGTTCGAGCAGCGGCCGTTCGGTGAAGAGATAAGCGAGGTTGGCTGCGAAGCGCGGCATGACATCCATCCGGCATGAAGGATAGTGGATTTGGCGATCGCGCTTGATCGGCTGACGGCCTGGCACCGTCAAGGCGTCCGCTACCTGCACAGGCCGATCGAATTCGGTGGACGAAATCGCGGATGGAAACCGCAGCCTGATACCCGAAATCTCCCAGTGGGCAAACCAAGCCACTGATTACAAATGACTTTATCCTGCCCACATGGTTGGGCAGCGAGGCCTCGCAAAGGCTACGGGGCAGCCCAACAGCACCGCGAAGTCCGCACCGCAATGCAGCACCTGAGATAGTCTATTTTATATCAGCGGGTTACGATTTTGGGCAATCGCCCATATAATTGCCCACTATAAGAGTGGGCTCATTTGTGGTTGACCCGTTTCGCGGGAATTGGTCGCATCCACGAAGAAGCCCGCGTGCTCGCGACCAGCGAGAAGCCACGCCGGTCCTGGCTTTGTGCCTGGGGCCGGACGGGAGCAAACCGAAAGCCGGCGTCAACCGGCATGCGCGGGCCCGGAGCGAAACGGGAGCGGCGTCATGAATGCCCAGGAACTGCTGCAGGAAATTTCCGAATATTGCCGCCAGACCGGCCTTGCCGAATCCACCTTCGGCCGCCGCGCGGTGAACGACGGCAAGCTCGCAAGCCGGCTGCGCCACGGCGGCCGCATCACCACCGAAACGCTCGACCGCATCCGCGGCTTCATGGCGACGAACCGCAACGTCGTGGCGCGGCCGGCGATCATCCCCCGCGCGCTCGACCGCGGCTTCGAAAGCACGGTCGCGCCGGCCGCCGCTCCCCGCCCCGCGCCTTCGATCATGCCGGTGCCTATGCCGGCCGGCAACTCAGGTCTTTCCCAGGACGGCAACGGCGGCACCGATCCGCAGCGCAACTTCCGCTTCTTCGACAACCGCCAGAAGTATCTGCTGTTCGTCAACACCTGCTCGGAGAAATGGGTGGTGGCGCACCGCGTCTCGATGGAACTTGCCAACATCCACCCGCGGCCGCCGGCGCTGCGGCTGTTCGACGCCGGCGTCGGCGATGGCACCGTGCTGCTGCGGACGATGCGGGCGATGCACGACCGCTTCCCGCACACGCCGTTCTATATCGTCGGCAAGGAGATCAGCCTCGAGGACGTGCGGCTTGCCACGCAGAAGATGTCGGACCGCTTCACCGAACACCCGGCGACAGTGCTGGTGCTGACCAACCTCGCTTATGCCGATGCGCCGTGGCTGCATGTGAAGTCGCTCTCGGCGGCCTCCAGCATGGTGTGGCACGAGGTGGCGCTGACCGGCACCTCGGCGCATCAGTTCGAGCAGCAGATCACGGACTTGGTGCCGTTCCTCAACGAAAACTGGAAGGCGGGGGTGAGCCCCAAGACCGGCAATCCGGTCTACGAGCGGCCGGTGGTGCTGGTGATCTACCGCGATGACCACAAGTTCCTGCTCGATCCGATCATCCCGAGGCCCGGCGGCGCGGTCGCCAATTACGACCTCGTCATCGCCTCGCAGCCGTACCGCGCGCGCGCCTCACTCGACTTCAAGGCCAAGCGCGTGATCGCCCCGCTCGCCCGCGCGCTCGGGCCGGGCGGCCGGCTGATCGCGATCCATTCGCACGGCAACGATCCCGGCCACGAGGTCGTGCAGCGGGTCTGGCCCGGCGACAATCCGTTCCTGCACGACCGCCACCAGATCATGAAGGCGGTGAAGCACGAGCTTGGACCTGCGGGCCGCGACCTCAACTTCAACGCCTATGCCGACAACCGTTCGCTGTTCCGCTACGACATGCACACACTGCCGAGCGAGATCACCCAGGAATCCTCGATCGGCACCTCGACGCTGTTTGCGGCCTGGAACGCGGCGATCTACGTGTCGCAGGTCGAGGATCATCGGGTGGCGGAAGCGGCCGCCGACGGCCGTTATCTCGAAGCCACGGCCGAGGTGCTGCAGAAGCACGGCGGACTCTGGTTCATCGACGAATCCTACGTGATCTCGAGACGCCGCGAATAGCGGGCAGGCGGCGGCCATGCCCGTTACGGCATCCGTCATCGCGCTCGGGCGTCCGAAGGCGCGGCCATCGGCGTCCGAGGCCAAGCTCCCGGCCGCGCAGCAGATCGCGGGGTTCCTGCGCGGCTTCTCGGTCGGGGCGGTGGCTCCGGGCTTCGAGCAGATCGCGGCGCTGAAATCGGCGCTGCCGCCGCGCGCCAAGGTCCATCTCGCGGCGGTTGCCGCGCGTCCATATTCCGAGACGATCGAAGCCGCGGTGCGGCTGCGGGCGCAGGGGCTCGAGCCGGTGCCGCATCTGGCCGCCCGCGACGTCGAAAGCCGCGCCGCGCTCGAGGACATGCTGACGCGGCTCGCGCGCTGGGCCGGCGTGCGGCGCATGCTGGTGGTCGGCGGCGATGCCCATCACGCGAAAGGCCCATTCGGCAGCGCGCTGGAACTGATCGAGAGTGGGCTCCTGCAACGCGCGGGCATCCGCGAGATCGCCGTGGCCGGCTACCCGGAGGGCCATCCCAGGCTGTCGCAGGACGTGCTCGACCGGACGCTCGCCGCCAAGATCGAAGCTGCCGGACAGACCGGGTTGTCCGCCAGCATCGTCACGCAGCTTTGCTTCGACACCGGCGCGCTTCTGGCCTGGGTGAAGCGGCTCCGCGCGCTCGGCATCGAGAACCCGGTCCGCATCGGCATGGCGGGCCCGGCAGACCTGTCATCGCTTGTTCGGCTCTCACGCCGCTGCGGCGTCGGCGCCACGGCGCAGTCGCTGACCCGCCATGCAGGGCTGACGAAACATCTGCTTGCGGCCGGCACCCCGGACCGCATCATCCGGCCGCTCGCCGAGGCCGCTTCGCAAGGAACGCTCGGGCGGACTGCCGCGCATTTCTTTGCCGCCGCCGACGCTGCAGCAACCGCGCGTTGGGCCGCCGTCGCCGCATCAGGCCGGGTTGTGCCGGAAGCGGGCGGAGGGTTCCGGGTCGAAGCGCCGCCACGCGGCATCGGGGCGCGGGCTTAAAACGCGCACCCGGTGCGCTCGCCAATGCCCGTTGCGCTGTGCAATGATCGGCGCGCGGGACATCGCCAACAAGAACAGCCGGCCCGACCGGCCTTCATACCTTCGGGAGGGAGCAGACCCATGCTCATGATCGTTCGCGCGACAGCGCTGTCGCTCGTCTCCGCCGTGTCGTTGGCCGTCGCAGGCCTCGCGCTCACCGTCACGGCCGCCACGGCACAGACCTACGGCTTCGCCACGCTGCCGCCCGGCACGCTCAACCACACCACCGCCTCTGCGGTCTCCAAGGTGCTGAAGGAGAAGGGCGGCATCAACATGCTGGTGCAGCCGACCGCCGGCGACCAGGTGATCGTGCCGATGGTCGGCCGCGGCGAGGTCGAGGTCGGCATCACCAACATCATGGAGGCCCAAGACGGCCTCGACGGCGCACTCAAGGACATGCGCATCATCACCGCGGTGCATGCGCTGCGCACGCCGTTCTTCGTCCGCAAGGACGCCGGCCTGGTCAAGATGGCCGACATGAAGGGCAAGCGGGTGTCGCTTGGCTATTCGGCAATGCGCAACATCGACAAGACCATGCGCGCCCAGCTTGCCACCGCAGGTCTCACTGAAGCCGACGTCAAGCCGGTTCTGGTGCCGAACGTGGTGCGCAGCGCCGACGAGTTCATGGCCGGCAACGCCGACATGTTCTCATTTGCGTTCGGCGGACCGAAGGTGCGCGAGGCCGATGCCACGGTCGGCGGAATCCGGGCGCTGGAGCTCGGCGACAGCTGGGACGCGGCGAAGAAGATCATGCCCTGGGCCTACCTCACTCAGATCGGCCCTGGCCCGATCTTCACCGGCGTCGACAAGCCGATGAAGGTCTACAGCTTCGACAACGTGATGATCGCTTCGTCCAAGGTGCCGGACGCCTTCATCCAGAAAATTCTCGAGATCATGGAACAGAACAAGGATGAGCTCGTCGCCGTACAGCCGGTGCTGCGGGAGTGGACGCCTGCGTTTGGCTACAAGCAATATGGCGTGCCGTACCATCCGGGCGCGGAGAAATTCTTCAAGCAAAGGAACCTGACGCCGCAGCCGCTCGGCTGACCGGCGGAAACCTGCAATCCATTTTGCGACATTTCGGGAGGGTGGTGACATGAACGGCAGCATTGCGACGGCGCTGCGGCGCGGATGGCTTGTCGCGGCATTGGGCGTGGCCCTTGCGGGTGGCGGATCGGCCGCCAATGCGCAGACCTACGGCCTTGCCACCATGCAGCCCGGCACGCTCGCCAACACCGTGGCGTCGGCAATCGCCAAGACGCTAAAGGAGAAGGGCGGGCTCAACACGCTGGTGCAGGCGACCGCGGGCGAGTCGGTGCTGCTCCCGATGGTCGCCAAGAACGAGATCGACCTCGGCATGGCCAACATGCTCGAAGTGGTCGAAGGCATCGAGACCGGCAAGCTGCAGAACGACCTCCGCATCATCGGCTCGATCTATGTGCTGCGCATGGGCTTCTTCACCCGCAAGGACAGCGGCATCGTCAACATGGCCGACGTCAGGGGCAAGCGCGTTCCGGCGGGCTACTCGGCCATGCGAACGCTGGACAAGAACACGCTGTCGATGCTCGCCACCGCCAACCTCACGCTCAACGACGTGAAGCCGGTGATGGTGCCGAACGTGCTGCGCGGCGGCGACGACTTCATGGCCGGCAACAACGACATGTTCATGTTCTCGTTCGGCGGCCCGAAGGTTCGCGAAGCCGACGCCACGGTGGGCGGCGTTCGCGCCGTGAGGGTCGGCGAAAATCTCGAAGCCAGCCGCAAGATCTTCCCCTACGGCTATTTCAGCGACATCCGGCCGATCCCGGCCTATGTCGGCGTGAGCGAGCCGATGAAGGTCTATGCGATGGACTACCTGCTGTTCACCAATGCGAAGATGAAAGACGAGGTTGTCGCCAAGATCATCGACACCATGGCGAATAACAAGGCCGACATGGTCGCGACCGCGCCCGCGCTGAACGACTTCTCTCTGGAGACGATGTATCGCAAGCACGAGATGACGTATCACCCCGGCGCGCTGAAATACTTCCAGGACAAGAAGATCGAGGCCAAGGCCTACTGAATCGAACGGCTTAAGAACGAGCCAAGGCAATCGAGTGACCGATCAGCCCTCAACCTCCGGCGCGGCGTCCCATATCTCCGCCGCGTCGGAGGAGCGTTTCATCGCCACGACCGAAGAACTGGTCAAAGAGTCGTCGCGGGCGACCGTCATCGCCACGATGACGCTCCAGGCGCTGCTGGTCGCCTGTGTCGTGCTCTGGGTGCTGGACGTCCCGCGGCAGGTTCTCAACATCTCGCTTTACACCGAGCAGCTTCTTGCGGTGACGCTGGGCCTGACGCTGGCGCTTGCCTTCATCACCGAGACGTCGCGCAAGGACACACCCTTTGATCTTGCCGGGGCGATAGCCTCGGCCATCATCGTCGTCTACCTGATCTACAGCTATCGGCGGGACGGCGCGATCGTATGGCCCGCCGTCGTGGGGCTTGCCGTGGCGCTCGCCTGGACCTTTGCCGCGGGGCGGATCGTGGTTGCGCGCTGGCTCGACTGGGTCTGTATGGCGGCCTCGCTCGCGCTCTGCGCCTACATCACCGTCCGCTACGAGGCGCTGACCTACGAGCTTGCCATGCTGCCGCTCGAAGGCGTGGTCGGCAGCGCGATCCTGACGTTCCTGGTGCTGGAGGCGAGCCGCCGCATCTCCGGCTGGGGCTTCGTCGGCATCATCCTGGCCATTGCGGTCTACGTCTATATCAGCCCGTTCATGGCCGGCGACTTCCAGACCCGCTGGGTCAGCCCCGAGCGCATGGTCGCCTACGTCGGCCTCGACGTGAACGGTATGATCGGCTCGATCCTGCAGGTCGCCGTCATCGTCGTCATCCCGTTCACCATTCTCGGCCAGGTGCTGGCGCGCACCGGCGGCGCGGACTTCTTCTCCGACCTCGCGATGTCGGCGATGTGGCGCTTCCGCGGCGGCGCGGCGAAGATCGCGGTGGTGGGCTCGGCGCTGTTCGGCATGATCTCCGGCAGCGCGGTGTCGAACGTGCTCGCGGTCGGCGTCGTCACCATCCCGGCGATGAAGAAGTCCGGCTTCTCGGCCTATCGGGCGGCCGCGATCGAGTCGGTCGGCTCGACCGGCGGCCAGCTGATGCCACCGGTGATGGGCGCTGCCGCCTTCATCATGGCCGAATTCCTGCAGGTCTCGTACGGCACGGTCTGCATCGCCGCCGCCATTCCCGCCATTCTCTACTACGCCTGCCTGTTCATCCACGTCGATCTCGAAGCCGCCAAGCACAACATCGGCGGTGTCGAGCTCGACGACGCGCCGTCGCTCACCTCGATCATCAAATCCGGCTGGCACTTCCTGGTGCCGATCTTCTTCCTCGTCATGGCGCTGATGTATCCGGAGGTGCTGCTGCTGACGCCGGAGAAGGCCGCGGTCGCCTCGACCGCGCTGCTGATCGTTCTGGCGCTGATCTTCGGCTACCGCGGCAAGCGCACGTCGGCGAAGGAGATCACCATCGCCGTGATCGAGACCGGCCGGGTCTCGCTCGACATCATCCTGATCGGGGCCGCCGCCGGCATCATGGTCGGGATCATGAGCATCTCCGGCCTTGCCTTCAGCATGACGCTGCAACTGCTGACGCTGTCCGGCGACAACGTGTTCCTGCTGCTGCTCCTGATCGCGGTGCTCGCCTTCGTGCTCGGCATCGGGCTGCCGACGGTGAGCGTCTACATCCTCACCGCGACGCTGCTTGCACCGGCCCTCGTCAAGCTCGGCGTCACGCCGATGGCCGCGCACATGTTCGTCATGTACAACGGCATGCTGTCGATGATCACGCCGCCGGTGGCGTTCGCGGCCTATGCCGCGGCCAACATCGCCCGCACCGACGGCTGGACCACCGGCTGGGTCGCCTGCCTGGTCGGCTGGAGCACCTTCGTGCTGCCGTTCCTGTTCGTGCTGACGCCGAGCCTGCTGATGGATGGGCCGACCTACCTGATCGTCTGGAACTTCGTGCGGATCCTGTTCGCGCTGTTCGTCGGCACCGCCGGCATTGTCGGATTTGCGCTGACGCCGCTGTCGACAGCGATGCGCTTCGTCTACGGCCTGCTCGCCCTGCCGATCGCGCTGCCGCCGGAGTCATTCAACGGTGGCTACACCGTCAACTTCATCGGCATCGGGCTCGGCATTGCGCTGCTGGTGCTCGATCACCTGCGGCGGCGCAGGACAGCAACAGCAGCGCCGGCTTGAGGCACGCGGTCATTCCGGGGCGCGCGTGAGCGCGAACCCGGAATCCATACTCCGCAGCCGTGGTTATGGCTTCCGGGCTCGCCGCCATCGCGCGTCGAAGACGCGCGTGAACGCGCTTGTGGCGGCGCCCCGGAATGACTGTGCCAAACGAAAACCCCGCCTTTTGGGCGGGGCTTCGTTTTCAGGCTTCTTGCGCCTACTTCTTCTCGCGCCAGATCCCGAGCGCTTCCTGCGCCGGCTTGTCGGAGATCGAGAACAGCACCGACTCGTCCGCTACGTTGTGCGAATAGCGCTGCCACGG
Source organism: Xanthobacteraceae bacterium (assembly GCA_019746135.1). Taxonomy (GTDB): domain Bacteria; phylum Pseudomonadota; class Alphaproteobacteria; order Rhizobiales; family Xanthobacteraceae; genus Z2-YC6860. The sequence goes on along the minus strand of JAIESI010000086.1, from coordinate 44,658 downwards.
CGGGATCACGAACACGTCGTTCGGGCCCCAATTCAGCTCCTTGTCACCGACCTTGGTCGAGCCGCGGCCTTCGATGCAGACGAAGATCGTGCCGTCGGTCGACTGGTAATCCTTGCCCTTGAAGCCCTTCGGGAACAGCGCGAGGTAGGCGCCCATCGTCACCATCACGTGGCCGCCGGTCACCGGGTTGGAGTAGCGCACGCGGGCCCCATGGATCGGGTCGACGTCGCCGGCCTTCATCATCCGCTCGATGATCGGCTTGGTGCGGGCATAGGTGTAGTTGATCACCGGGCTGCGGTTCTTGAACGTGTCGAGCGTGCCGTCCGGCAGCACGCCGGAGCCGTAGCGGTCGAGCGAGTCGCCGTCCTGGCGCGACGTGTTCTGCGCCTTCTCGTCGAAGTGCGTCATGAACGACGTCTCGAAGTGGTTGACCGTCGGCATGTCGAGCACGTCGAGCCACATCACCGGCTGCTTGCCGGGGTTGCCGTGATCGTGCGGGGCCCAGTTCGGGGTGAGGATGAAGTCGCCGCGCGACATGCTCGCCTTCTCGCCCTCGACCGCGGTGTAGGCGCCGTCGCCGTCGAGCACCAGGCGGATCGCCGACGACACGTGCTGATGGGCTTCGGCGATCTCGCCCGGCATGATCAGCTGGATGCCGGCGAACAGCGAATTGGTGATCCGCGACTGGCCGCGCAGCGAGGGGTTCTCCAGCACCAGCACGCGGCGCTCGGCCTCCTCGGCGGTGATCACGTCACCGGCCTCGAGCATCAGCTTCTTGACCTCGTCGAACTTCCAGATGTTCGGCGAGCACTTCGACTTCGGCTCCTTGGTGACGACGTTGCGGAGCACCTCCCACAACGGAGCCATGTCCTTCTTGCTGATCTTGTCGTAGTAGGCCTGACGGTTTCCCGTGACGTTGTGCTTGGAGTCGACGTGGGCGACGGACATGCGGCTCTCCTTGGAATTCCTCCCCTGCAGACAGGGGCAAAACCGGGCTGATTTGCCCCCGAACATAGTGGTTTTGGCACGAAATGGTAGCGCCCGCGCCGCCGCGGGCGGTATTCGCCATTAGCGGGGCTTGCCGTCCGGAAAACCCGAATTTGCCGCGAAATCAGGCGGTGTTGTTGGCCCCGCCGTCGACCGTGACAACCTGGCCGGTCATGAAATCGGAGTCGGCCGAGCACAGGAAAATCAGCGTCCCCAGAAGGTCCTCGGGGTATTCGTCGCGCTTGAGCGCCCGCCGCTGGATCGCCGCGGCCTTGGACTGCTCGACATGCACCGTGTTGGTGAGGCCGGTGTCGGACAGTGTATAGCCCGGAGCCAGCGTGTTGACGCAGATGCCGTGCCCGCCGAGCTCGCGCGACATGCAGCGGGTGAACGCCGTCACCGCGCCCTTCGACGTGACGTAGTGCGAGAAGTCCGGGATGCCGCGCGCCACCGTGCCCGAGCCGATGTTGACGATCTTGCCGTAGCCCTTGGCGATCATGTGCGGCGCGACATGCTTCACCATCAGAAACGGCCCGCGGATGTTCACCGCCATCACCTTGTCCCACAGCTCCACATCCATCTCGGTGACCTTGAGCGTCGGCAGCGGCGCGTAGAGCGCGGCGTTGTTGATCAGGATGTCGATCTTGCCGAAGCGCTCGATGGTCCGCGCCACCAGCGCCTTGCACTGCGCCTCGTCGCTGACGTCGAACTGCATGCTGTCGGTGGAGTTGCGGCCGTGCTTGGCGGCGATCTCGGCAGCGAGCCCCGCGCCGTCCTTGATGTCGGCGATCATCACCTGCGCGCCCGCGGCGGCGAGCGCCCGCGAATAGTGCCGGCCGATGCCGACCGCCCCGCCGGTCACGACCGCGGTGCGCCCCTGAAGCCTTGCCATTGCGCTTTCTCTCCTGCTGGCGTCCGGCGGGACGTTAGGGCAGTGTTGCGCCCGGCACCAGACCGGCCGGGGAGGCAAGAAAATGAAAAAGGGGATGGAGGACAAGCTCGCGATCCGCGAGCTGATCGAGAACTGGGCGGTGTGGCGCGACAGTTTCCAGTGGGACCGCTTCCGCACCGTCTGGCATCCCGAGGGTCGGATGTGGGCGACCTGGTTCCAGGGCACATATGAGGAGTTCATCGCGGCGAACCGGCAGGGCTACGCCAAGGGTGTGCGCATCTACCACTTCCTCGGCGGTTCCTCGATCGAGCTGAAGGGCACGCGCGCCATCGCCCAGACCAAGATGTCGATCTCGCAGCGCGCGCCGCTCGAGGGCGTCGAGTGCGACGTGCTCTGCATCGGCCGGTTCTATGACTTCATGGAAAAACGCAAGGGCCAATGGGGCCTGGTCTGGCGCCGCCTCACCTACGAGAAGGACCAGATCGTCCCGGTCGATCCGGCCAAGGCTCCCAAGCTCGATCCGAAGCTCCTTGCCCGCTTTCCGGTGGGCTACCGCCACCTCGCCTACCTGCAGACCAGGGTGGGCTACAAGGTGAAGGAGGACATGCCGGGGGTGGACGGGCCCGCGACCGACGCGCTCTACGCGCTCGGCGCGAACTGGCTCAAAGGCGTCAGCGTCAAGAAGATCGGGTGGTGAAGGCGCAGCTCGCTCCGCATGTGTCCCGGACAAGGTGCACCGCCATCAGCGCGTTTACGCGCGTCTTCGACGCGCTATGGCGGTGCACCGTTGATCCGGGACCCCGGTTGTCATCCAAAGAAACCGGGGTCCCGGGTCTGCAGCGCATCACCGCGCTTCGCTTGTGCTGCGCTGCGCCCGGGACACAGGCCGCAACACTTGCGCCAACCAACGCAATCCATTGAAATGAACCGCAAATCACGTCACGGGGGAAAGCATGTCGTGGGCCGATAAATTCAACCTGCTCAACGGGGTCGTGCTGCTGCGCCTCACCTGCGCGCTGTTCTTCATTCCGCATGTCGTCGGCAAGTTCACCGAGCCCGCGACGCTGAACTTCTTCAAGGCCGCGAAATTCAATCCGCCGGCGACCTGGATGTATATCGCCGGCGCGATCGAGACCGTGCTGACCTTTTTCCTCTTCTTCGACATCTACACGCCCTATGTCGCGCTGATCGCCGCGTTCCACCTGTTCGTCGCGGGCGCGGCGACGTACAAGGTCACCAAGAAATGGATCTGGGTGATCGGCGGCATCGAATACTGCGTATTCTGGATGCTGGCCTGCCTGGCGCTCGCCCTGCTGACCTGGCCCAAATAAAGACCGGGCGGCTGACGCAGAATCAATAGAGGAACTGAGCCATGATCAACGCGGCGGTTGTCGGACTGGGCACCTGGGGCAAGACCATGGTGGAGTCGCTCGCCGGCAGCGACCTGATGCGCTTCACGACGCTACAGACCCGCACCGTAAACGCCGACGTCGAGGCCTTCGCCAAGCAGCACTCGCTTACCATCGCCAAGAGCTACCAGGACGTTCTGGCTGATCCCAAGATCGACGCCGTGGTGCTCGCGACCCCGGTGTCCGGCCACGTGCAGCAGATCGAGACGGCCGCAGCCGCAGGCAAGCACGTCTATTGCGAAAAGCCTTTCACGTTTTCCAGGAAGGAGGCGGAGCAGGCGCTGGCTGCACTCGCCAGGGCCAAGCGCGTGACCGGCATCGGCTACAATCGCCGCTTCCATCCGGAGATGATCAAGCTGCACGACCGCATCAAAGCGGGTGAACTCGGCACCATCCAGCACATCGAAGCCAGCATGACCTATCCGAATGCGCTGTTCCTGCCGCCGACGGCATGGCGCTCGAACAAGAACGAAGCGCCGCTCGGCGGGCTCGCGCCGATGGGCGTGCACGCGGTCGACGCGATGATCTATCTCTGCGGCGAGATCGACACGGTCTATTGCCAGAGCTTCGCCCGCACGGTGCAGAACGGCACCGACGACACGACCTCGATGCTGTTCCGCCTGAAGGGCGGCATGTCGGGCTATCTCGGCACCATGACCGCGACCGGTGCGGGCTTCAGCTTCCAGGTGTTCGGCTCCAAGGGCTGGCACCGGATCGAGGGCGTGACTCATGTCGCAGGTGCGCCGTCCGAGGAGCGCCGCACCCGGCAGTTCGGCGCCTGCAAGTTCCAGCCGGTGAAGGGTAACGCCGAGACCTGGGAGGCCGAGCGGCTCGACATCGTGCGCGCCACCTTCGACGCATTTGCCCGCGCGATCGAGGGCAAGGCGCCCTTCCCGATCCCGCCCGAGCAGATTCTTCACGGTGCGGCGGTGACCGAAGCAGTGATCCGCTCGGCCACGAGCGGCAAAGTCGAAAAAGTTTCGTAGCGAGAGCAGACCAAAAATGGACCTCGGCAAGGGCCTCGGCCACCTCACCTACTCCACGCTGGTGCATCCCGGCGACACCTGGGATGACATGTGGACATCGCTGACGACCTACGTGCCGCAGGTGCAGAAGCGCGTGTCGCCGAACGATCCGTTCGGCGTGTCGCTGCGGCTGTCGAACGCGTCGGCCGCGACGCTCGTGAAAAACAAGCCCGAGCGCGACAAGCTCAGGAAATTTCTCGCCGACAACAACATGTATCTCTACACCGTGAACGCCTTTCCCTACGGGCCGTTCAAGAACACCATCGTCAAGGAGCAGGTGTACGAGCCGGACTGGCGCTCGGAGGAACGCACGCAATACACCATCAATGTCGCGGAAATCCTCGCCGACGTGGTGCCGGAGAACATCCAGCCGTCGATCCAGAGCGCGCCGCTCGGCTTCAAGCCGAACGTCACCAGCAAGGCCGTGGTCGACAGCTACACCGAGCACGTCATGCGCGTGGCTGCGCACCTCATCAAGCTCGAACAGCGCACCGGCCGCGTGGTGACGCTCGCGCTCGAGCCCGAGCCGTTCTGCTTCCTCGAAACCACCGACGAGACGGTCGCCTACTTCACCAACCACCTCTACACCGGCAAGTCCGCCGAGATGCTGGCGAAGTTCGCCGACATCCCGATCGCCGACGCGATCCTCGGCCAGCGCAAGTTCGTCGGCACGGTGTTCGATATCTGCCACCAGGCGGTGGTCTACGAGGACATTTCGACGTCGCTGCAGAAGCTGGTCGATGCCGGCATCCCGATCTTCAAGCTGCAGGAAGCCGCGGCGATGCGAATTCCGAACGTGACGCAGAAGATCGTCGATACGCTCAGGCGCTACGCCAAGACCATCTATCTGACCCAGACCGTCGAGAAGAAGGACGGCAAGCTCAACCGCTTCCTCAACCTCGAAGACGCCTTCAAGGCCTGGGAGCGCGATCCCGGCCCGCGCGAATGGCGCACGCACTTCCACGTGCCGGTGTTCCTCGACGATCTCGGCGAATTCGGCACCACGCGCTTTGCGATCGAGGACGCGCTCAGGTTCCACAAGCAGAGGCCGCTGTCGCGCCAGCTCGAGATCGAGACCTACACCTGGGACGTGCTGCCGGACCACCTGAAGACCGGCGACATCGTCGACTACGTCTGCCGCGAGCTCGAATGGGTGCGCGGGCAGTTGCAATAGACTCCGGCGGTCATTCCGGGACCCCGCGAAGCGGCGAACCCGGAATCCATACTCCGCAGCAGTGGTTATGGATTCTGGGTTCGCGCCTTCGGCGCGCCCCGGAATGACCGCCGGAGCGAACAGTGAGGAGTACGCCATGAAGCTCGGTTTCATCGGGACGGGCCGCATGGGCGGGGCCATGGTCGGCCGCCTCCTGGCTGCGGGCCATGACGTCGGCATCTACAACCGCACGCCCGCAAAGGCCAAGCCGCTCACCGACGCGGGCGCAAAGCTCGCGGCCTCGATTGCCGACGCCGCGCGCTATGGCGATGTCGTCTATTCCATGCTGGCCGACGACGCGGCGCTGGAGGACGTGGTGTTCCGCCAGGGGCTGCTCGATGCCCTGCCCAGGGGCGGCATCCATGTCTGCGCCGGCACCCACGGCATTCCGGCGATCCGCAGGATCAAGGAAGCCCATGCCGCCAAGGACCAGGTTCTTGTTGCCGCCCCGATGATGGGTCGGCCCGAGCTCGTCACGGCCGGCACCGCGGGCGTGTTCGCCTCGGGGCCGGCCGACGCCATGGCGAAGTGCAAGCCGCTGTTCGATGCGCTCGGGCGCAAGACCTTCGCCGGCGGCAACGATCCCGAGGCCGCCACCGCCATGAAGATCGCCAACAACTTCGTGCTCGGCTGCGCGATCGAGGCGATGGGCGAAGGCTTTGCGCTCACCCGCAAATACGGCGTGACGACCGACGTGTTCTACGACGTGATGACCGACGGCCTGTTCAACTGCTCGGCCTACAAGGTCTACGGCAAGATCATGGTCGACGAGAGCTATGCCAAGGTCGGTCAGATGGCGGTGCTCGGCCTCAAAGACGCCAACCTCGCGCTCGAGGCCGGCAACATCGCCGCGGTCCCGCTGCCGAGCGGCAACGTCTGGCGCGACCGGCTCATTGGCGCGGTCGCCCACGGCGACGGCGACAAGGACTGGGCGGTGATGGCGCTGGAGCAGGCGCGCGCCAGCGGGCTTGCCTGAGCCAGAGGACCGGCATGGAACAGGCGGTCGCAGCGGCCTTCGATCTGAACGCCCTCGACCGCGCCTTTCTCGACGACCCCTACCCGACCTACGCCGCGCTGCGCGCCCATGAGCCGGTGCATCGCATGGCGGACGGCTCGTATTTCCTCACCCGCTACGACGACCTGGTCGAGGTCTATCGCGACGCCAGGACCTGGGGCTCGGACAAGACCGTGCAGTTCAAGCCGAAGTTCGGCTCGAGCTCGCTCTACGAGCATCACACCACGAGCCTCGTGTTCAACGATCCGCCGATCCACACCCGCGTCCGCAAGCTCCTGGCGCCGGCGTTCACGCCGCGGGCGCTGCGTGCGCTGCAGCCGCGGATCGAGGCGCTGGTGACCTGGCTGCTCGACCGCGCGGCGGAGCGCGGGCGCATCGATCTAATCGAGGATTTCGCCGCGGCCATCCCGGTGCAGTTGATCGGCGACATGCTCGGCATTCCGCAGGACGAGCGGGGTCCGTTGCGCGACTGGTCGCTGAAAATCCTCGGCGCGCTCGAGCCGGTGCTGTCCGCCGAGCAGTTTACCGGCGGCGTCGCCGCGGTGGACGATTTCAAGGCCTATCTGCGCGACCTCGTCTCCCGCCGCCAGCGCGAGGGCGAGCTGCACGCCGGCGAGATCCTGTCCACGCTCATTGGCGCGACCGATCTCGGCGGTGAGGATCAAGGCCGCGACAGGCTCTCGGAGCTGGAACTCCTCCACAACTGCATCTTCCTGCTCAACGCCGGCCACGAGACCACCACCAACCTGATCGGCAACGGCATCGACCTCCTGCTCCGCCATCCCGACGCGATGCGCGATCTCGCGACGCATCCCGAGGCGATCGGCACCGCGGCCGAGGAATTCCTGCGCATGGAAAGCTCGAACCAGCTCGGCAACCGCCGCGCCGTCACCGACACCCGCATCGGCGGCGTGGCCATGCCCGCGGGGACCTACGTCCACCTCTGCATCGGTGCCGCCAACCGCGACCCCGCTCAGTTCCCCGATCCTGACCGGCTCGACCTCCGCCGCGAGCCGAACCGCCACCTCGCCTTCGGCTTCGGCATCCACACTTGCGCCGGCAACTCACTCGCCCGCATGGAGGCGCAGGTCGCGATCGGCCAGTTGCTGCGCCGCTTCCGCTCGATCGAGCGCGCCGGCCCGCCCACCCGCGGCGGCCGCGCCCGCTTTCGCGGCTTCCTGCGCTATCCCGTCACCGTGTCCGTTGCATAGAATGCACGGCAAGAATCAGAAATGAGGACCACGCCCGCATGAGCACCGCGTTCGACTTCACGCCGCTTGTCCCCGCCAATGTGCCGGCGGGAGCCGCGAAATGGACCGGCTCGCCGAAGTACAATTTCACCGGCGGCAACAACGACGGCGAGGAGCTGCCGCTCGACGGCCTGATCGACGCGGCGAACTCCGTCCTGAAGCGCGAAGGCCGGACGCTGGCCACCTACGGCCTCGAAAGCGGCCCGCAAGGCTACCGCGCGCTCCGCGACTTTCTCGTGCAAAAGCTCAAGCGCGACGCCGGCATCACCTGCACCGCCGACGAAATCCTCATCACCTCCGGCTCGCTCCAGGGGCTCGATCTCGTCAACGGCGTGATGCTGACCCATGGCGACACCGTGATCATCGAGCAGGACTGCTACCAGGGCTCGATCAACCGTCTGACACGGCTCGGCGTCACGCCTGTCGGCATTCCGCTCGACCGCGACGGCATGCGGATGGATGCGCTGGCGAACGCCCTCGACGACCTCAGGCGCCGCGGCATCAAGCCGAAATACATCTACACCATCCCGACGGTGCAGAATCCGACCGGCACCATCCTTCCGGAAAGCCGCCGCGTGGAGATGCTCAAGCTCGCCGGGGCGCACGGCGTGCCGATCTTCGAGGACGACTGCTATTGCGACCTGATCTGGGATCACAAGCGACCGCCGGCGCTCCATGCCATGAGCAGGAGCGCCAACGTCATTCACATCGGCTCGTTCTCCAAGTCGATCGCCCCTGCGCTCCGCGTCGGCTACATCGTCGCACCCTGGGGCATTCTCTCGCGGATGCTGGCGACCAAATTCGACGCGGGCTCCGGCGCGCTCGAGCAGATGGTGCTCGCCGAATACTGCACGCCGCATTTCACCGCGCACGTGCCGGTGCTGACGCGCGGCTTGCGCAAAAAGCTCGACACGCTGATGGAGTCGCTCAACGAGCAGTTCGGCACCGCCGCCGAGTTCGAGGAGCCGAAGGGCGGCATCTTCCTCTGGGTGAAGCTCCCCGACAATGTCGACACGCTGAAGCTCTATCAGCCGGCCTTGCAGGCCGGCGTCGCGATCAATCCCGGCCCGGAATGGTCGGTGGACAAGGCGCACAGCAAGAGCCGGATGCGGCTCTGCTTTGCGAGCCCGACACACGAGGAAATCCGTCAAGGCGTCGCGAAGCTGGCCGAAGTCTGCCACCGCGAGTTCGGCGTCCCGACGCGCATTTCCAACGTGGCGCGCTGAATTCGCCGCTTGTCATTCCGGGGCACGCACGTAAGCGCGTGAACCCGGAATCCATACCCCGCAGCAGTGGTTATGGATTCCGGGTTCGCGGACTTCGTCCGCGCCCCGGAATGACGCCGGTGGCTAACGGCTGGCAGCGTCGTCTGAATTGAGCAAGAATAGGCGCCAACGAAACAAGGACGTGGAGGAACGCCGTGGCCCAGAAATCCCTCACACCCGAACAGATGGAAAAACGCGTCGCGCGCTTCAACAAGCTGGAAAGCTACCAGAAGCAGAACTTCGACGCCCACAACATCCCGCCCGGCGCGGTCGAGAAGGTCACTGCCCGCAAGGTCTATCCGGTGATGGCTCCGGCCGACTACCAGGGCCGCAGCGCCGGCGCGCCGGTGAAGGGTCCGCGCGGGCTGATCGTCAGCATCGCCGAATGCCCGCCGCACAACGGGCCGGGCCTGCACCGCCATCTCAACACGGTGGAGAATTTCTTCTGCCTTTCCGGCCGCTTCGAGATCTCCTGGGGCGACAACGGCGAGCACAAGACCATCCTGGAGCCGAACGACATGATCTCGGTCCCGCGCGGCGAGAACCGGATGTTCTTCAACATCTCCGACGAGGTCGGGCGGCTCCTGGTGATGATCGTCCCGGAGACCGACCAGCAGGTCGACCCGATCCTCTACGCGCCGAGTCTGGGCAAGGAGATCGAGGACGAGTACGGCAAGAAAGCGCTGGAGGGCTTGCAGAGCATCGGGTTCAAGTTCGAGGAGCCCGTGGGCTGACCGGCTTTGTCCCGGATGCGGTGCAGCGTGAAGCGGAGCGGAACGGTGCACCGCTGATCCGGGACCGTTCCAAACGCGGTGTCCTTTACGGTCCCGGGTCTGCGGCGCACCACTTCGTGTTGCGCCGCGCCCGGGACACCATCGTCAACTAAACGCGCCCTTGAAATCCTGCGCGAATTGCTTCGTCGTGATCGGCGCGCGGCCGACGATGTCCCGGATCGGCTGGGTGTTCTCGTGCGAAAACGCGCCCTTGCCGCCGGCGCGGGCGATCGAAACCAGGTGCGCCACCAGCCAGTCCGGCATGTTGCGCGACTTCATCCCGGCTTCCGCCTGCTCCAGCGTGATCTCGACATAGGTCAAAGGCTTGCCGATCGTCTCGCCGATCACCTTGGCGAACTCGCCGAACGTCGTGCTCACGCCTGAGAAGCTGTAGAGCTTGCCGTTGTGCTTTCCGGGCTCGCGCAGCACGCGCGCGCCGAGCGCGCCGGTGTCGCGCACGTCGATCAGCGCCACCGGCAGGTCCTTCGGCCACGGCTGGATGATCTTGCCGTCGTTCTTGATGTTGGCGGCCTGCCCCATGATGTTCTGCATGAACAGGCCGGGGCTGAGGATGCACCATTGCAGCCCGGACTTCTTCAGGTGCTCCTCGATCTTGTAATGCGCCTGGCCGTTGACCGACTCCACGTCCGGGCCGATCACGTCGCGGCCGCCCGACACCTTGACGATGTATTCGGCCCCCGCGGCCTTGGCGGCATCGATCACGTTGATCTGCTGCACGTCGGACTTCGGGTTGTGGCCGGTGACGATGAACACGCGCTTGCAACCGGCCAGCGCCTTCTCCATGCCGGCGCGGTCGTCGAGCTCGGCGATCGCCGTCTTGGTGTCTGCGCCGAGCACCTCCCTCGCCTTGTCGGCGTCGCGCACGACGCAGAGCGGATTTTCGCCGAGACCTTTCAACTCCTTGACGACCGCACGTCCGGTATTCCCGGTGGCACCAACGACCGCATACATGGCGTTACTCCCTTGTTGTCTCGTTGTCGGTCAGACCTTGACCCGCGCGATGAACTTGTCGAACGCTGCGAGCTGCTGCTTGATCAGGTCGATCGCGCCCGGGTCCTTGAGCTGACCGTCGACGAACTTCGAGGCCGCCATGTTGACGATCACCTCGGGCTTGCCGAACAGCTGCGCGTCGACGCCCTGCATCACCATGCGCAGGTGATACTGCATGCGCGAGCCGCCGAGCAGCCCCGGCGCGGCCGACTGGATGCACACCGGCTTGTCCTTGAACGACACTTCCTTGTAGCGCGACAGCCAGTCGATGGCGTTCTTGAGGCCGCCCGGCACCGACCAGTTGTACTCCGCCGACACGATCAGCACGCCGTCGGCCGCACGCACCGCTTCGTGCAGCGCGTCGGCGTCCTTCGGAAAGCCGGTCCCCTGCTGGTCGTCGAAATTGTAGATCGGCAGCTTCGCGAACGACGGCGCCTCCTTGACAGTCATGCCGGCCGGCGCGAGCCCGATCGAAGCATTCATCAATTGCCGATTGAAAGAGCCCTTACGCAGAGAGCCGCAAATCGCCAAAACGTTAGACATCGCTCGTCCTATCCTTTGGATCAGGCTGAATGGTCGTTCCGCCGCACCGCGGAGCATGGCAGGGAACGGGCCGCCGAACGCGGCCGCAAGGTGCATAGCACGGGCCGCGCGGGCGTGGGTAGCGGGTGCACGCAGCTACGCGCCGCGGAAACGCAGATGCCCGGCCGTGAGGCCGGGCATCCGGGCGCATCCGCAGCGCGATAGCTGACTCAGAGGCTCTTCTTGTAGGCGTCGACCACGGCTTGCCCTTCCGCACCGGCGCGCTTGAGCCAGTCGGCGGTGAGCTGCTCGCCGATCTTCTTGAAGCCCGTGGCGAGCTCGGGGCTCGGCTTCTGCACCTTCATGCCCTTCTTCTTGATCTCGTCGTGGTACCACTCGGTCTTGTTCTCCCACAGCTTCCAGCCGCGCTCCTCGGCCACCGCGGCGGCCTTGAGCACCGCGTCCTGGGTCGGCTTGTCGAGCGAGGCGAGCGCCGCCTTGTTGATGAAGGTGACGTTGCGCGGGATCCAGGCGCGGGTGTCGTAGAAGTGGGTCAACGTCTCCCAGACCTTAGAATCGTAGCCGGTCGCGCCCGACGACATGAACGAGTTGACCACGCCGGTCGCGAGCGCCTGCGGCAATTCGGCCGCCTGCACCGTCACCGCCTGCGCGCCGACCATCTCGCCGATGCGCGCGGTGCCGACATTGTAGGCGCGCCACTTCAGGCCCTTCATGTCCTCGATGCTGTTGATGTCCTTCTTGGCGTAGATGCCCTGCGGCCCCCACGGCACGGTGAACAGCACCTGCATGCCCTGCGCGCCGAGCTTCTGCTCGATCAGCGGCTTCGACGCGATCCAGAGCTTCTTGGCCTCCGGGAAGCTCGTCGCGAGAAACGGCACCACGTCGATGCCGAAGATCGGGTTCTCGTTCTCCAGGATCGAGATCAGGATCTCACCGGTCTGCGCCTGGCCGGTCGCCACCGCGCGCTTGATCTCCGGGCCCTTGAACAGCGAAGCCCCGGGATGCACGGCGATCTGCAGCTTGCCGCCGGTCGCGTCGGAGACGTCCTTGGCGAACAGATTCAGGTTCTCGACATGCGGATTGTCGAGCGGATAGGCGCTCGGCAGGTTCCATTTGGTCTGCGCCGAAGCCTGTGTCACCGCCAGCGCCAGCGCAGCACTTGCCAATGTCAATGTCTTGGTCCGGTTACTCATGTTCGTACCCATGGCTCATCGCCCCTTTGGTTTGAAGGTCAAGCTGGGAAGGCCATCCTTGGGAGCACCATCACGATACTAGGGAATACCGTGATGATGGCAACCGCCAGGACAAGCAGAAAGAAGAACGGCAGCGAGGCGCGCGCGACGAAATTGGAGTCCTTGCCGCTCATGGTTTGCAGCACGAACAGGTTGAAGCCGACGGGCGGCGACACTTCGGCCATCTCGACCACCAGCACCACGAAAATGCCGAACCAGACCAGGTCGAAGCCCGCGGCCTTGATCATCGGAATGACCACCGCGGTGGTCAGCACGATCATCGAGATGCCGTCGAGCGCAGTGCCGAGCACGATGTACATCACGGTCAGCGCCGCGATCAGCGCGTAGGGGCTCAGCTCGAGGCCGCCGACCCAGGTCGCCAGCGCCTGCGGCACCCCCGTATAGGCCATCGACGTCGACATGTAGGACGCGCCGGCGAGGATCAGCATGATCATGCAGGTGACGCGCGTCGCCCCCATCAGGCTCTGGAAGAACGACGGCCAGCTCAGCATGCCGTGCCACCAGGCGATGGCGAGCGAGCCCATCACGCCCCAGGCGGCGCATTCGGTCGCGGTCGCAAGGCCGAACAGCAGGGCGACGAACACCAGGATGATCAGCAGCATGGTCGGAATGAGCTGCGCCGACTGCTTGAGCTTTTCCCGGAGCGACATCTGCGGCTCGGCCGGCGGCGTCTTGTCGGGATTGAGCACCGACCACAGCGCGATGTAGCCGGAGTAGAGGAACATCACCAGCAGGCCCGGCAGGAAGCCCGCGAGAAACACCTGGATGATCGAGACGTTGGCCTGTACCGCGTAGATCACCATCATGATCGACGGCGGAATGAGGATGCCGAGCGTGCCTGCGCCCGCGAGCGAGCCGAGGCTGACCTTCTCGTCGTAGCCGCGCTTCTTCAATTCCGGCAGCGCGATCTTGGCGACCGTCGCCGTGGTCGCCGCCGAGGATCCCGACACCGAGCCGAAGATGCCGCAGGCGAGCACGTTCACATGCATCAGCCGGCCGGGAATGCGGTTGAGCCACGGCGCGAGCCCGCGGAACATCTCCTCCGATAGCTTGGTGCGGAAGAGTATCTCACCCATCCAGATGAACAGCGGCAGCGCCGCCAGCGTCCACGACGCGCTGTTGCCCCACACCGTCGTCGCAAGCACCGCGCCCGGCGGCACCGCACCGCCGACGAACAGCATGCCGGCATAGCCGCAGGCCATCAGCGCGATCGCGATCCAGACGCCGCCCGCCAGCAGAACGGTGAGCAGCACCAGCAGGAGCAGTGCGATCTCGATCAGATCCACGTCACACCCCGCTCTGCACGGCGCGCTCGACGACCTCTTCGGCGGTCTGCGGCTTGGGCTTCTCGTAGCGCGGCAAGTTGCCGCGCAGCACGTGGATGAACTCGTCGACGAAGGCGATCAGCAGGATGACGAGGCCCGCCGCGTAGCCGATCTGCGGGATCCACATCGGAATGGCGATGACGCCCTGCGACATCTCATGGAAACGCCAGGAGTCGCGCACGAGCTGGATTGCGTAGAACGCGAAGAAGGCGATGAAGCCGATGCCGACGACGAGGCAGACGAGCTCGATCCGGTGCCGGTTCTTTTCCGGAAGCAGGTCGATCAGCAATCCGACCCGGATCATCTCGCCGTTGCGAAAGGTGTGCGCGAGGCCGAGAAACGCCATCGCCGCCATGCACCACGACACGAAATCGTCCGCCGCCGGGATGTTGAGGCCGAGTGGGCGGCCGGCCGACAGCGCCATCATCAACACGAAGATCGCCAGCATGAACGCGCCGGCCAGGTAGCCGGAATAGAGATAGAGCCGGTCAAGAAAAACCCGCATGATCCCCCATCACCTGCCATTCCGGCCCGCCGTCCCGCAGCGCCCGGAATGCATCCCTGACTTCCGCTGCCCCGTGCTATGCACGATGGCCGGAATGTCGGCATCCCGATGATGGCGTTTGAGACTGGTATGAAGCAAGCGAAACTCCGCAATAACTCCTCAGCTAGGGCGAGCAACCGAACCTGGGACTTCTGGATCGATCGCGGCGGCACCTTCACCGACATTGTGGGTCGGAAGCCCGACGGCACCCTGGTGGCCCACAAGCTCCTGTCGGAGAACCCGGAGGCCTACCGCGACGCCGCGGTCCAGGGCATCCGCGACCTGCTGGGTCTTGCAAAAGGCGAGCCAATCCCGCCCGGCCGGGTCGGCGCGGTGAAGATGGGCACAACCGTAGCGACCAATGCGCTGCTGGAGCGCAAGGGCGACCGCACGCTGCTGCTCACAACCAAGGGGTTCCGCGATGCGCTGCGCATCGGCTATCAGGCGCGGCCGAAGATTTTCGCCAAGCACATCATCAAGCCGGAGATGCTGTTCGAGCGTGTCGTCGAGATCGATGAGCGCGTGCGCGCCGACGGCACCGTCGAAACGAAGCTCGACCTCGACGGTGCGGGCAAGGCGCTGGAGCAGGCCAAGGCCGACGGCATCAACGCGGTCGCGATCGTGTTCATGCACGCCTACCGCTATCCGGAGCACGAAAAGGCGGTGGCGAAGCTTGCCCGCGACATGGGCTTTCCACAGGTCTCGGTCAGCCACGAGATCTCGCCGCTGATCAAGCTGGTCGGCCGCGGCGACACCACCGTCGTCGACGCCTATCTCTCGCCGATCCTGCGCCGCTATGTCGCAACGGTGGATACCGAGCTCGACGCGCGGAAATCCGGCGCGCGCCTGATGTTCATGATGTCGTCGGGCGGGCTCACCGCGGCCGATCTGTTCCAGGGCAAGGACGCGATCCTGTCCGGGCCCGCCGGCGGCGTGGTCGGCATGGCCGAGACCGGCCGCGAGGCGGGGTTCAAGGAGCTGATCGGCTTCGACATGGGCGGCACGTCGACCGACGTGTCGCACTACGACGGCGAATACGAGCGCGCCTTCGAGACCGAGGTCGCGGGCGTACGCATGCGCGCGCCGATGATGCTCATTCACACGGTTGCGGCCGGCGGCGGCTCGGTCCTGCACTTTGATGGGGCGCGTTTCCGCGTCGGCCCCGACTCCGCCGGAGCCAATCCCGGCCCGAAATGCTACCGCCGAGGCGGGCCGCTCGCCGTCACCGATGCCAACGTGCTGGTCGGCAAGCTCATCCCCGATTTCTTCCCGAAGATCTTCGGGCCGGAACAGAACCAGCCGCTCGACGCCAAGGCCGTGAAGCAGGCCTTCGCCGAGCTGGCCAATGACGTAGGCGGTAAATCGCCGGAGGAGATCGCCGACGGCTTCATCAAGATCGCGGTCGAGAACATGGCGAACGCGATCAAGAAGATTTCGGTGCAGCGCGGCTACGATGTCACCCGCTACGCGCTCAACTGCTTCGGCGGCGCGGGCGGCCAGCATGCGTGCCTGGTCGCCGACGCGCTCGGCATGACCGAGGTGGTGATCCATCCGTTCTCGTCGCTGCTGTCGGCCTACGGCATGGGGCTCGCGGACATCCGCGCCACGCGGCAACTCGCGATCGAAGAGACATTCGGCGCGAAATCGCTCGCCGCGCTGAAGCGCGAGGGCTCCCGCCTCGGCAAGGAGGCCAAGGCGGAGGTCGCGGGTCAGGGCGTGCCGTCGGGCAAGATCAAAGTCATCGTCCGCGCGCATATTCGCTATGCCGGCACCGACACGCCGCTGATCGTCGAGGCGGGCACGCTTGCAAAGATGAAGTCCGCCTTCGAGAAGGCGCACAAGGCGCGCTTCGGCTTCATCGACCGCTCCAAGCAGCTTGTGATCGAGGCCGTGTCGGTCGAGGCGGTCGGCGGCGGGGCCAAATTCCGCGAACGCACCCACAAGACCTCGCGTTCAAAACTCCCCTCGCCGGCCCGCAAGACCGAGTTCTTCTCCAACGGCCGATGGCACAAGGCCGCGGTCTTCACCCGCGACCAGCTCGCCCACGGGCAGAAGGTCAATGGCCCGGCGATCGTCATCGAGCCGCACCAGACCGTCGTGGTCGAAGACGGCTGGCGCGCCGTCATCACAGCGAAGAACCATCTGGTGCTCGAGCGCTACGTCCCCCTCGTCCGCGCCCAGGCGGTCGGCACCAAGGCCGATCCGATCATGCTCGAGGTGTTCAACAACCTGTTCATGTCGATCGCCGAGCAGATGGGCGTGTCGCTGCAGAACACGGCCTACTCGGTCAACATCAAGGAGCGGCTCGACTTCTCCTGCGCGGTGTTTGCGGCCGACGGCTCGCTCGTTGCCAACGCGCCGCACATGCCGGTGCATCTTGGCTCGATGGACCGCGCGGTCGAAACGATCATCCGCGAGAACAAAGGCCGCATCAAGCCGGGCGATTCCTACCTGATCAACGCGCCCTACAACGGCGGCACGCACATTCCCGATCTCACCGTCTGCACGCCAGTGTTCGACGGCGCCAAGAAGAAGATCCTGTTCTGGGTGGCGAGCCGCGGCCATCACGCCGACATCGGCGGCATTGCGCCGGGCTCGATGTCGCCGGTCGCAACCTCGATCGAAGAGGAAGGCATCTACATCGACAACTTCAAGCTCGTCGATCGCGGCCGCTTCTGCGAGCGCGAACTGTACGACTTGCTGACCAAGGCGAAGTATCCCGCCCGCAATCCGCTGCAGAACGTCAACGACCTCAAGGCGCAGATCGCCGCGAATGAGAAGGGCGTTCAGGAATTACACAAGATGGTCGGGCAGTTCGGTCTCAACGTCGTGCACGCCTACATGAAGCACGTGCAGGACAACGCCGACGAGAGCGTGCGCCGCGTCATCGACCGCCTGCACGACAGCGAGTTCAACTATGAGGCCGACCAGGGCAACGTGATCAAGGTGAAGATCACGGTCGACAAGAAGAAGCGCGAGGCGACCGTCGACTTCACCGGCACCTCGCCGCAGCAGGGCACGAACTTCAACGCCCCGGAGCCGGTCACCCGCGCGGCCGTGCTCTACGTGTTCCGCGTCATGGTGGACGACGACATCCCGATGAACGCGGGCTGCCTGCGCCCGATCAACATCGTCGTGCCTGACGGCTCGATGCTGAAGCCGCACTATCCCGCCGCGGTCGTCGCCGGCAACGTCGAGGTATCGCAGATGGTGACCGACACGCTTCTTGGCGCGCTCGGCGCGATGGCCGGTGCGCAGGGCACCATGAACAACGTCAACTTCGGCAACGACAAGTACCAGTATTACGAGACGATCTGCTCGGGCTCGCCGGCGGGTCCGGGATTTCCCGGCACCGACGCGGTGCACACCCACATGACCAACACGCGGCTGACCGATCCGGAGATTCTCGAATTCCGCTATCCGGTGCTGCTCGAGGACTTCCACATCCGGAAAGGTTCGGGCGGCAAGGGCCGATGGAACGCCGGCGACGGCATCCGCCGCACCATGCGGTTCCTGGAGAAAATGGAATACACCATTCTCTCCGGCCACCGCCGCATCCGCCCGTTCGGGCTAGCCGGCGGCGAAGACGGCCAGATCGGCGAGAACTGGGTGCGGCGGAACGACGGCCGCATGGATCGCCTCAAGGGTGCTGACGCCACCGTGGTCGACGCCGGCGAGGCCATTGTCGTCCAGACACCGACCGCCGGCGGCTACGGCAAGCCGGAATAGAAGCCAGGGAGCACATCGTGCAGAAGCAGGTCATCAAAGCCGATGTCGCCGAAACCGGCGGTCCGTTCAACCTCTGCGTCAAGCACGGCAACATGATCTACATCTCCGGCCTGCCGCCGTTCGACGCGGAGTATTCGGCAGCGTTGCGAAATGCCCGCGCCAACAAGCAGCCGATCCCGCCCTTCCCCGACGTGCCGTTCGAGAAGCAGGTGCGGATCGTCATGGACAACATGAAGAAGCTCGTCGAGGCCGCGGGCTCCAACATGGACTGCCTGCTGAAGGTGATCGTCTGGCTCAAGGACCAGCGGCAGCAGGAAGAATTCGACCGCATCTACCGCACCTACTTCAGCAGCCAGGAGACGCTGCCGGCGCGCACGCGGATGCAGGCCGGCCGCACGCCGATGGATTGCGGGCTCGAGGTCGAGGCGATCGGCTACGTGCCGTGAGTCAAGGGTGAGCCAAGGGTGAGCCAAGGCAGGTCGAAGGGAGATCGCGATGGGCACCTATATTCTGCTGGTGAACTCCACCGACCAGGGCGCAAAGGGCGTCAAGGAAATCCCGAACCGTCAGGAGGCGTCGCGTGAAACGGCACGGAAGCTCGGCATCGTGCGCAAGAACGTCTACATGACATTCGGGCCCTACGACTTCGTGCAGGTGATCGAGGCGCCCAACGACGAGGCCGTCGCCAAATACGTGCTGAGCGTCGGCGCAAAGGGCAATGTGCGGACGACAACGATGCGCGCCTTCGACGAGCCCGAGCATTTCGAGTTCATCAAAAGCCTCCCTTGACGCCTGATCCCTTCAGAACTGACGGGACTTGGCAGCCGTCCGCTGCGTAGACAGGCGTGCAACCACCGGGTTATCTTTCGCAACCCGAGGATGCCGTATCGTGGGGGACGCTGATGCGAAGCTCGCTTTTGCTCGCGCTGTTGCTGCTGCTGGGCATCGGAACGCAGGCTGCCGCCGGGAGCGAGGCCGAAACCATCCTCAAGGACACGATCGCAGCGTTGCGGTCGAGAAACGTCGCCATTTTCGACGAGCAAACGCGCGTCAAAATTCGCGCCGCGCAAAACTCGCCGAGAGCGGCGCTGGCGACGGCCGGACCGGTCCGCGCGATTGAACTGCTCGACGAGAGCCAGCTGCCATCGGGATTGGTGATCGAGGGTCGGACGCTGCATGCCACAAGCATGATCTATTGGACGCTGACCTATTCCACCCAGACCCAGCTCGTGGAAATTGCAGGCTTCAGTGTCTCCCCCTTGGCCGCGTCGGGACCGAAGAAAGGGGGCAGACGATCGACGGCAATGAGAATCGATGATGCAGGGCCCGCGTCGCCCGCGAGTCCGCCGCTGGTCAACAGGAATACGATATCCGGCGACATCGTCCCTTCGCTCCCTCCGCTAACCACCTTGCGGCCCATTTCCCCAGTGGAAACCATGTCCGTGCCGCCCCAGCCCGGCAGCTCGGGGGAGCCGCAGCCGCCCGGAAGCTCGGCTGAGCCGGCAGGCACCCCGCCAAGCACACCGCCAGGCGCAAGTGCTCCTTCGCCGGAAGCTTGCGCCAAATTCCCGCAACTGTGCGTGCTGAAAGACGATCGAACCGTCGAGTTCCTGTTCGCGACCACGCGGCGGCACGCCGCATCGCAAAAAGTCTCATTTACCGGCGAGCGGCTGCCAGGATCATCGGTGACGTTCGGCGCGGCACGGATCCGAATTCCGGACCATCACCTGCCCGGGGAAATCAAGCTTCCCAAGCCGGTCACGCTCTGGGGCTACACGCTCTGGGAGCAGAAGACGGACGAGTCCAGGCATTTTGTGATCAAGAGCGTGCTCAAGCTCGACGAGAAAGCTTGGGGTGAATTCATCCGGAAAAAGAAATCGAACGAAGCCCTGGTCTTCGTTCACGGTTTCAACAACTCATTCGAAGATGCCCTGTACCGGCATGCGCAGATCATTTGGGACCTGCAATACACCCGCGGCATGTCGATCCTGTTCACCTGGGCCTCGAACGGACGTATCCGCGATTACGTCTATGACCGCGACAGCGCCGAGGGCGCACGCGATCGCTTCCTCGAGGTGTTGAGGAAGCTCAAGACGGAATACGGAATCGAGAAGATTCACGTGCTCGCGCACAGCATGGGGAACTTCGTCGTCCTCCCCGCACTCCGCAACGAAGCGCGCTCCGCCAATCCACTGACGATCGCCGAGATCATCATGGCGGCGCCCGACGTCGACCGAGACTATTTTCTGGATATTGCGCCTCATGTCAGGAAGATCGCCGGCGGCATGACGCTCTACGCCTCCTCCGCCGACAAGGCGCTCATGATTTCGAAGTCGCTGGTCGCCGACATACCCCGCGCCGGTGATGTGCCTGACGGCGGGCCGATCATCCTGCCGAACATCGACACGATCGACGTGACGGCGCTGGGTGACGAGTTCCTGGGGCTCAATCACGACGTCTTCGCAACGTCGCCCACGGTGATGGCGGACATCAAGGCTCTGCTCGCATCGAGCCTTCGTCCGCCGGGCATGCGAACGAGTGCCGCCGCGAACCTGTTGCCCGCCCCCGACGGCGTGACGCCATCGACCTATTGGCGCTACGTCCCACTGCCGAGGTCGCGGCCCGGCGCGCAGCCATAGCGGAAGCCGTGATCGCACAACGGAAACGGCCGGACCTTGCAGCCCGGCCGTCGCGTCACCTGATACGCTACGCGGCGCTACTCACTCGGTCTGCTGGATCGCCGACAGCATCCACTGCCCGCCGTGGGCGCGGCGGAACGTCCAGAGCTCGGTCGCCTCCGACGGCAGTTGCTCGATCAGCCGGCCGTCGTCGCGCGCGACGATGCGGTCGTTGAGCGAGTAGCGCATCGCCACCGTCGCGTAGTCGTCGTTGCCCTCGCGCCAGGCTTCCGACAGGTCGCCCTGCAGCAGCTTGATGTCGCTGATCTGGTTGACGTCGCCATTGCTCGCGTTGTGGGCCAGCTCGTCCGAGTAATAGGACAGCATCTCCGGCGTCACGCGCGCACGCAGCGCGTTGAGGTCTTCCTTGCCGTAAGCGGTCTGGACCTCGCCGAGAAGCTTCTCGAACGCGTTGAAGTCGTCGGGCTGCAGCTCGATCGGCTGGCCGGGCGGCGGCGCGGCCTGCGCCGACGACGATCCACCGAACAGGCCGCCGAGCATCGGCGACGGCTGCTGATCATGGCCGTTGCCGTTCAGTCCTTGACGCAGCGACGGGCCGCCTGCGGTCGCAGGCTCGACGCCGTTGCGCCGCTGCCACCAGCGGTACAGCAGCATGCCGATCACGACGATGATGCCGATCTGCAGCAGCAGGCCGAGCATGGAGGCGAAGCCGCCCATGCCGCCCATGAAGCCGTGACCGAACAGCATGCCGAACAGGCCCGCGCCGATGAAGCCCGCGGCCAGGCCGCCGAGCAATCCGCCGCCGAACAACCCGCCCGGCCGTGCAGCCTGCCCCGTGGTCGCCGGCGTGTTGGGACGCGCCTGGCTCGGCTGCGCCATGGTGCGGTCCATCGGACGCGCCGCGTTCGGCGTAGTCGCCGTCGAAGGCGGAGCCGAATAGGTGTGCGAGCCGCGGCTGCCCATGCTGCCCTTCGAGCGCGCATCGGCGTTGACGACGGTGAACGCAAGCATGGCGGCAAGCGCTGCGAGCACAAGCAACGGACCGCGTTTGGTGCGAAGCATGGTGTTCCCTCTCAATGGCCTGACCTCGGCCTATTAGACTTACGTCTCAGGTCTTGGTTTTACGTCACAGCATTATATCGTGATTGTGAGCAGAAACTGTTAGGGGCGCAGCATAACGCCGCAGGCCTGCTCACAGGCTGGTTTCAGGGCGATTGATGCACTGCAGCATGGACTTGCGGTTTGCGCCGCGCCGCCGGGCTGAGCGAAGCGAGGGGCCGGCCCGGCTACCAGGAGCGCCCGCGCGGGCCGCTCGCTTCGCTCGCCAGCGCGACCGGCCGGCAAGGCGTTCTACCAAGTGTACTTTCGCGGTACCGGGAAGTGATCCTCTTCGAAATGGCTACGACGGAAAACCGATGCCCCAGCATGCAGGCACTCATTAGCGCCGCTTCGGTCATGCCGACCACGGGAACATCCAGGACCTCGCGAAGGCCAGCCTAGCCCTCTGTCTTTGGTGCGGGAACGCGGATGCATGAGAAGTCCAGAACACGCGAGCGCTCCACGACCGCAGCCAAACCGAGCACGCGCGCATCGGCGAACATTGGTCCTACGATCTGAATGCCGATGGGAAGCGATCTGGAATCAAGACCGCACGGCACCGAACAGGCGGGCACATAGCAGTGATTGAAGATCGGCGTGAACACAGCATGGGCCCGGGCGGACACCGGTGTGCCGTCGATTTCGGGGGGACCCGGCAGGCCGTGATCCCAAGCCGTGACAGGCGTGGTCGGGGTAAGCAGTAGATCATAGCGCTCAAAGAAACGGCTCAGCGCGGCATAGAGTTGTTTCCGCAGTTCAAGCGCGGCAGCAACACGCCAGCCGGGAAGCTCAAGGCCGCGCTCGATTTGCACCGCGATGTCCGGATCGGCCTCCCACATCTTCTGCCGCCACCGCTCACCGTAGATTGCGGCAAGACCACTCCATTGCAACGGCATGAGCGCCTCTTCGGAGACCTCGGAAGGCCATTCCGGATCAGCCTGCTCGACTATGAATCCCGCGCTTTCGAGGCTCTGCGCAGTGCGTCGCACACAGGCGGAGACCTCCCGGTCGACTGGGACTCCCATGCCGAGACGTGGACTGTATGCAATGCGAAGTGGATCGAGGGCTTCTGGGATCGCCTGCGCTTGCCGGAAGCAGCCGCCGGGAGGCGATTGGGGGTCGGACTTGTCAGGCCTCGCGAGAAGAGCGAAGGCATCGGCGATGTCGGACACGCAGCGGCCCATTTGGCCGACGACCGAGTGTCCATACACGGGCTCGGCAAACCCTCCCGCGTGCGGGACAAATCCGGACGTCGGTTTCATGCCGACGACACCGGTATGCGCGGCCGGCCGTCGGGTCGATCCTCCGGCATCCGTGGCGAGCGCCAAATAACCAAGACCTGCCGCCGTGGCTGCCGCAGCACCGCCGGATGAGCCGCCCGGGGTGCGATCAAGATCCCAGGGGTTTGAAGTTGTTCCATGCAAAGGATTGGTGGTCACTCCTTTGCAGGCAAATTCAGAGCAATTCGTGCTGCCGAGAAAAACAGCGCCCGCCTGGCGGAGCCGCGCGACGGAAATCGCATTCTCGGGCGCAACGAAGTCCCGAAACAGAGCGGAACCGTTCGTCGCCGGTCGTCCGCCGAGCCAGAGGTTGTCCTTGGCCGTCACTGGGACGCCGAGCCAAGGACCACGCTCGCCGCTTGCCCGGCGGCGATCGGCCTCGCGTGCCTGATCGAACACGAAGTCTGGATCGAAGTGGATCAGCGCGTTAAGCGAGGGATTAACGCGCTGAACATGGGCGACGAACGCCGCTGCCACGTCGAGGCATGAGACTTTCTTAGCGTCCAGATCGGTCCGAAGTTGACCGAGATTGAGCTCGACAATCTCAGCCACGGATCATTCGGCCTTCATGCCGGCCTCTTTCACGACGCGCGCGTAGCGTTTGATCTCGCTGGAGAGAAAGCGCGCAACTTCCGCTGACGTGCCTTTGCCGGTTTCGGCCCCCATCGCCGTGTAGCGCTCCTTGACGTCGGAACTGGCGAGCGCCCTTTCGACATCGTCGTGGATCTTCTGGACGATCGCATCGGGCGTCTTTGCCGGCGCGAGCAGCATGAACCACGAGGAAAAGTCGTAGCCTTGCAACATGTCGCCGATGGGAGGCAGTTCCGGAGCCAGCGGCGAGCGGCTTGCCGTGCTGATGGCAAGCGCCCGCAGCTTACCGGCCTTCACGTGCTGCGCCGAGGAAACGATCGGGTCGATGATGAACTGGATCTGGCCGCCGATCAGATCGGTCATCGCCGGCGCGGAGCCCCGATAGGGCACGTGCGTCATCTGCACCCCGCCGAGGCTCGCCAGCATCGCTCCCGCGATGTGGCTGGTGCTGGCATTGCCGGCCGAGCCATAATTCAGGGCATTCGGCTTCGCTTTCGCCAGCGCTATCAGCTCGGCAACCGACTTCGCCGGCACCGCAGGATTGATCGCCAGCACGCTCGGCGCCTGGGCCAGCATGGCGACGGGCTTGAGGTCCTTCTCCGTGTCGTAGGGCAGGTTCGGATAGAGCCACGGGTTGACCGCATGCCCCACGGTCACGATCAGCAAGGTGTAGCCGTCCGCCGGCGCGTTCACCACGTTCTGCGTTGCAACCTGACCTCCGGCGCCTGTCTTGTTCTCGACGATGACCGGCTGCGACCAGACACCGTTCAGCTTATTCCCGATCAGGCGGCCGAAGGTGTCGGCTGCACCGCCCGGTGCAAACGGAATGACGATCTTCACCGGTTTCGACGGATAGACATCCTGGGCGGATACCGACAGGCATCCGAGCGCGGATGCGATAGCAACGAGGGGCAGCAACCTGACCGGGCACTTCATCGTAAAAGTCCTGTTTTGGGTGTTGTGTGTTTCAGCAGTTTAGATGCGGTCCGCCCAGTAGCGGCGCCCTACATCACTCCAGAGTTCGCGTGCTGCCTGTTCGGCTTCACGACAAACCTGATCCATATCGACACGGGTCGGCCGGCCGTTCTCGACCAGCACCTCTCCGTCCACGATGACCATGGAAACGTCCCGGCCCTGTGCCGTGTGCACGAGATTGCCGAGCGGATCGACCAGCGGCGTCAGATGAGGACGCCGCACGTCGAACACGACAAGATCAGCCCGCTTGCCGATCTCGATGCTGCCAAGGTCCTTGTCCATGCCCAGAGCCTTGGCGGCTCCCAGCGTGGCCATATGGAAGACGTGGTGTGGCTGCCATTCGTCATCGACCTTGCCGATCTGCACACGCGCGGTCGCGAGAGCCCAGCGCATCAACTCCACCATGTCGCCGTGCTGCGTGTCCGTGGCCAGCGCGATATTGATCCCTGCACGCTTGAGAGCGTGCGTCGGCGCAAACCGCCCCGAGGCCGCATTGCACTTGGGAATGTGCACGGCATGGGCGCCCGCTTTCGCCATACGCGCGATGTCGGATTCGGTGAGATAAATGCAGTGGCCGCCCATAAGCCGCGCATTCAGGAGGCCGGTGTCATCCAGCACTTCCACCGAGGTCTTTCCGCTGCGTTCGCGGACTCGTTCGACCTCGACCGTGCTTTGGCCGAGGTGCGTACTGACGATAAGGCCATAGCGGTTCGAGAGCGCGGCGATCTCACGCAAGAAACCATCGGAGCAGGTGTCGACAGCGTGCGCGGCGAGATTGACCGTGACCCGCGGATGGCCCTTCCAGCGCTCGTAAAGCTTCATCGCATTGTCGAGCGTGCCGGCCCCGATAGCCGGGTTATGGACGAAGCGGCCCTGGGGCACTTGTGAGAAATCCAGATCGTAAATGCGCCAGCTTGGGCACAGCCGAATCCCAAGCTCGGCCATGGCTTCAGTAGCAACATCAGCGTGCTCAAAGTGATCGCCGAGCACGGTCGAGCCGAACATGAGGGCTTCGAGAGCGCCGAGGCGCGCTAAAGCCCGGGCCTGCCCGGGGTTCACATCGGTGCCCTTGGGCAGCCCCGGCGTATAGGAGGGCGCAAATCCCGAGTCGGCCGCGACGCCGCGCACCATCGTCAGGATGGCATGCGTGTGAACGTTGACGAAGCCGGGCGTTATGAGGTGCCCCGCCAGTCGCACCGTTCTGCCGGCGTTGCATACCGCAGGCACGCCCGCACCCAGCCAACTGATCTTACCGTCCTTTACCCCGATCGCACCGTCCCGAATTTCCGGCCGGTCGAATCGACCGGTCAAGATCGTGGCTCCGGTCAGCAGCAGGTCGAAGTGATCGTGGTCAGTCATTTCCCGTCTCTTTGGTCGACCAAATTTCGCATTGTTGGTTGACCATTTTTTCGCAGACTGGTTTTCCGGAGGCAAGTCCTATATTTTCCACAGGAAAGACCGGCGGTTAATGAGGTGTTACTTGGCGAAACAGACGTCCAGGCGGAGCAAGCACAACGGCCGCGGTGCCGCCGCAGTCTCTTCTGCCGCTGACCACACAGGCCACGATCACGTCTACGGCGTCTTGAGCAAGGCACTGCTCGCGGGACGGCTCAAACCTGGATCACCGTTACGCGAGCGCCATCTCGCCGAGATCTTCAATGTCACTCGCGCCGCAACTCGAAAGGCCCTCTTGCAACTGGCCGAGGAAGGGAAGCTTGAGGTATTCGCAAATCGGGGGGCGTATGTACCGCAGCCCTCTGCGGATGCCGTCCGTCGGGTGTACGAAGCTCGCAAGGCGGTCGAGGCAGGGCTCGTCGCCGTCCTGGCAGGTCGCGTTACCCCCTCGCAGCTGTCCAAGCTGAAAGCGCACGTCGCAAAAGAAAGACACGCCGAGCAGCGCGGAGAACGGGATGAATCCGTCCGGCTCGCAGGAGCGTTTCACAGCGAGCTTGTAGCTCTAGCCGAAAATCCTACACTCGAAGAAATCGTTCTTCGGCTGATTTCGAGAACTCAAATCTATGTGGCCTTGTTCGAGTCGGCGCGACATTCCGGGTGCGCGCCGGAAGAGCATAGGGCCATCGTCGACGCTTTAGGGAAGAAGGATGCCTCGCGCGCTGCCGCGGCGATGATACATCACTTGCAACTCGTTGAAGCGCGGGTCTCCGAATATATGACGGCGCATGAAGCGGAAAATCCCGAGGATGTCCTCCGCGAATTGCTGTCATAGCCCCGCAGTCCTTGACTTGGGTAATCCCGGAGATTCACGCATGCCCAATCTGGGGACGAAGGGGCGGACGGGCTTTGACCTGGCCGGCTGGCGGTAGTCCGGCAGCAGCTTGCCGATCTGAACATCCAGGGCCGACGCGTCGGTGAATACGATGCCGGTCAGTCCGAGAGCCGTTGCGGCGTCCACGTTCACCTTCGAGTCGTCGGTGAAACTGCAGGTTTCCGGAGACGCACCCATCCGGTCCACGATGTGCAGGAAGGCTTCCGGCTTGGGCTTCGAGACGGGTTCGCAGTGCTCTATCCATTCCTTGGCATGCACGGACAGAAGCCCGAGCCTGTAGCCATGGTCCCGCAGGTTCTCGACCACCGCCCGGGTGCTTTCGAGTTCGCGGAAATTCGCCCTGACAAGAAGCGGCCGGTGCGCGGTTACCGACCCGGTGCGCGACTACCAAAAAAGAAGCGGGGCGGTCCCCCTCCGGCCGCCCCGCCGCCCTCCGCCCCGAGCGGTTGGCTCAATAGACCTTGTGCTTGTTTGTGGACCAATCGATGGCGGGCCGCGGGCCCGGATCCTCGACCCAGTCATTGTCCTCGGCCGTCGGGTTTTTGACGCCCGGCCGCTGCGCCACAATCGCTCCGGTGGTATCGCGGCGGTCGCCGCGCCACGCGAACGGGTCGTCACCCGGCTGCAGCACCGGGTCGTAGCGCCGCGTCGGCTCCGGCTCGATCCGCCGCGAGGCATAGGCCGGATTGCGCCGTGCCTGTGCGGCCACGAGATCGCCGTCCACCGCACCCGGATTGCAGATGCGCCGTCCACTCGGCCGCCGCATCAGGTCGACATGGATGTGGTCGTAGTGAAACTGGTTTGAGCCGGGCGCCAGCACCGTGGTGAACTGATCGCAGGCCGCGCCCTGAATGTCGCGCAGGAAGCCCTGCTCCTCCGGCGAGCCGCGCCAGCCGTTCTTGACGGTGATGCGCCGGCCGTCAGCCAGCACGAAGGCGGCAATGTCGAGCGCGTTGCCGAACGCGTGCTCGGAGATCGGCGCGCCAGCCTGGCCGTTCATGCCGCGGCACGAGTAGGCCGAGATCTGCTTGATCTCGGCGACCGGCTGGCGGAACCACTTCATCGCCGCGGGCTGCACCGATCCTGCGATCCAGCGGTCGAGCGCGGAGACGATCGGGCATGCGAGCGTCGCCACGGGTTTGACCTCGACCGGCGTCGCCGCTGCGACCGGCTGGCGCTGCGGACCTAGCGCGGGCAATGGGCGCGGACGCTGTGCGGGGATCGACGAGGGCGCGGCCCCCGGCCGGGCATAAGGCGGCAGCTCATCGTCGTCCTCTTGCACTGCCTGGCGCCCGCGGCGCGGCGGTGACGGCGGCGGGTCGTAAGTCTGCTGCGGCGCGTAGTTCGGTTGCGGCTGGCTATAGACCGGCTGCTGCTGTTGCTGATAGCTCGGCTGCGGTTGCGTCCGATAGTTGGGCTGCGCCGGATAATTCGGCTG
Source organism: Xanthobacteraceae bacterium (assembly GCA_019746135.1). GTDB lineage: Bacteria > Pseudomonadota > Alphaproteobacteria > Rhizobiales > Xanthobacteraceae > Z2-YC6860. Next base: position 16,116 of record JAIESI010000086.1, on the reverse strand, counting down.
CGGCTGCACCCGCTGCCAATCCGGCGGTGCGCGCAAGTTCTGCGGCGGCGCGCCGAGCTGCTGGTAGCCCTGCTGCGCTCCCGGCGGCTCGAGCGACATCGGCGCGCCCGGTTGCTGAGAAGTTGGCTGCTGGGGCGCATAGCGCGGCTGCGCGAGCGGCGCGCTTTGCACCGATGCGTTGTACGGCTGTTGCTGGATCGGCCAGCGCGGCTCCGTGGCCGCACGTCCGGCATTGGGAATGGAGCCCGGCGGCCGCAGCTCTTCGCCGTAGCCCAACACCGCGCTTTCGCCGAGCGCCGTGACCTTCAGCGGAAACTCGGCACCGCACATCCCCGGCCCGTCGATCGGCGAGATGCGGACGACGTTGACGCCTTCCTTGACTGTGCCGGAGTTGAGGCAGGCGACCTCGGCGTCCTTGCGCCAGGGCGCACGGGTCTCGTAGCTCAGAAAGCCCCGGCCGCAGCCCGCGAGCGCGACCAGGATGAGGCTGCCACCGAGAAGCCAACGCACGCCACGCGACATGCCCGGACAATGCGAGGAATTCCCTTAAGGAGCTGTTAGCGATCCGCGGCCGTCTATGGTGAACCAATCGTTGATACGGCCTTGATCCGCGGCGGCTTTCCGGGCCAAAACCGGTGCGGGCGAGGGCAATTGCGCCCTCGGGGGATGAGCGAATGGACCACAAGACCCGGATCATTCTCGTCACCACCATGACCTCGGTCATGGTGCTGATGGTCACGCTGATCGCCACCTTTCTCAACATCGGGCTCCGCCACGATTTTGTCGCCCAGTGGATCAAGGCCTACCTGATCAGCTGGCCGATCGCGGCGATCACCGGCTTTTTCATCATGCCGGCGGCGCGGCGCTTCACGACGCGGATCGTCGGTCTGATCGACGGCACCGCCTGATGCTCTCAGCCCTCGATTTCGCCCGCCGCCTCGAAAGCGGTGAACTCACTCCCGCGCTGGCGGTGGAACTCTGCGCCAATGCCATCGCCAAGACCGAGGCCGAGGTCGGGGCGTTCGTCACGCTCGATCTCGACGGCGCGCGCAAGGCTGCCGCGACCGAGGGGCTGAAGGGCAAGCCGCTGCGCGGCCTGCCGGTGGCGCTGAAAGACATCTTCGACACGGCGGATATGCCGACCGAATACGGCTCGAGGCTCTATCCCGGCCACCGGCCGAAGACCGATGCCGCCATGGTCACGCAGCTCAAGCGCGCCGGCGGCGTCCTCCTCGGCAAGACCGTCACCACCGAATTCGCCCACACCGATCCCGGCAAGACCAAGAACCCGCGGAACCTCGCCTATACGCCCGGCGGCTCGTCGTCGGGCTCGGCCGCAGCCGTCGCCGCAGGCTTCGTGCCGCTCGCGACCGGCACCCAGACCGGCGGCTCGATCATCCGCCCGGCGAGCTTCTGCGGCGTCGCAGGCTTCAAGCCGTCGTTCGGGCTTTTGCCGACCATCGGCATCAAATGCGTGTCCTGGCATCTCGACACCGCGGGCTTCTTTGCCGCCCAGGTCGCCGACGTGGCCTTTGCCGCCGCGGTCCTCACCGAGCGCGACCTGCGGGTCGACCAGCGCGCGCCGGTGTCGCCGCGGATCGGCGTGCTGCGCCAGCAGCCGTGGCCCTCGGCCTCGACCGACATGGCGGCGGCCCTCGACATGGCGGCCCGCGCCGCCTCCGCGGCGATGGCCCGCGTCAAGGACGTGCTGCTGCCGCCGGTGCTGTCGGCCGCGTTCCGCGCCCACGCCACCATCCACGCCTATGAGGCGGCGCGGGCGCTTGCGCCCGAATACGAGCGCGCCGGGGAGGTGCTGCCGGCCCTGGGCAAGAAGGCGCAGGACCCGCTCTGCAAGGGCACCCGCGAGCTGATCGAGACCGGCATGAAGATTTCGGCCGACGCCTATGACGACGCCCGCCGCACCGCGAGCCAGGCGCGCAGGGCCGTCTCCGACCTGATGAGCGACTTCGACGTGATCCTGTCCCCCTCGGCACCGGGCGCGCCGCCGAAGGGCTACGCCACGACCGGCAGCTCGACCTTCAACCGGCTCTGGACCCTGATGGGCACCCCATGCGTGAACGTGCCGGGCCTCGCCGACCCCAACGGTCTGCCGCTCGGCGTGCAGGTGATCGGCCGATTCGGGGCCGACCGGGCGACGCTTGAGGCGGCCCTGTTCCTTGAGTCGGCGTTGGCCCGGCGCGGGTAGACGGACCGGCCGCGGACCGCCCGACGGTTGCAATTGCCCAAAATATTCTCAGTTGCGTGCAGGTATTATGGGGTAGTTATCCCCTGTCCGCCGCACGGATTTCTCACGTCAGAACAATTGCTTATCGAAATCCGGTGACATCCGGAACGGTGCGGCGCTGCAGCACGTTTGTCATTTCGGGCTGAGCAGGCGGTCTGCTAGACTCATTTCAGTTTCAACGAGGAGGCCGATTGGTGGACCTGACTTTACGACTGAACGTCCTGGCAGTTTTCGCGGCGATCGCCTTTGTCGGCGCGGTGCTGTTCGGCGCTTTCTGAGTTGGGAGAACACTGAAGACCGAACCCGTCAATGAAGCGGCATAAGGTGCACACCGGAGGGCCTCACCCTCCGGTGTCTTGTTTTGGGGCACCTCTAGGCCATAGCGGAGCATTTTCCGGCGAAAGCCTGCCGGACTTGACCCGCGGTGTGCAGCGGTTCGCCGCAGAAAATGCGACCAGGGAAACGAGCGATCAGGCGGCGGCCTCCTGTGCCACCGCGTTCGGATTGTAGTTGAGGATCGGCATGAGCCAGCGCTCGCCCTCCGCCGCGCTCCAGCCCTTCCGCCTGGCGTAGTCCTCGACCTGGTCGCGCTCGATCTTGCCGACCCCGAAGTAGTGGCTTTCGGGGTGCGCAAAGTAGAGCCCGCAGACCGACGCCCCCGGCCACATGGCGAAGCTCTCGGTGAGCTTGACGCCGATCCGCTCTCCCTCGAGCAGCTTGAACAGCGTGCCCTTCTCGGTGTGGTCGGGCTGCGCCGGATAGCCGGGGGCCGGCCGGATGCCGCGATACTTCTCGGCGATGAGGTCGGCGTTGCTCAACGCCTCGTCCGGGGCGTAGCCCCAGAACTCGGTCCGCACCCGCTGGTGCAGCCGCTCGGCGAAGGATTCGGCCAAGCGATCGGCCAGCGCCTTGACCATGATCGAGGAGTAATCGTCGTTGGCGTTCTTGAAGCGGTCGGCGATGGCATCCTCGCCGATGCCGGCGGTGACGACGAACGCGCCGACATGATCCTCGTGACCCTTGGGCGCAACGAAGTCGGCGAGCGCGACGTTGGCACGGCCCTCGCGGCGCGACAGCTGCTGGCGCAGCGTCCGCAAGGTCGCGAGCGGCTTGCTCCGCTCTGCGTCCGCGAACACCTCGATGTCGTCGCCCACGGCATTCGCCGGCCAGAAGCCGAACGCGGCCGCCGCCTTGAACCAGCGCTGCTCGACGATCTCCTTCAGCATCTTCTGCGCGTCGGCATAAAGCGACCGCGCCGCCTCGCCGACGATCTTGTCGTCGAGGATCGCCGGGTACTTTCCGGCCAGTTCCCAGGTCGAGAAGAACGGCGACCAGTCGATGGTCGCGATCAGCTCCTCGATCGAATAGTCCTCGAGGAGCCGCGTGCCGATGAACTGCGGCTTCACCGGCGTGAACTTCGACCAGTCCGGCTTGAACGCATTGGCGCGCGCTGCCGCGAGCGGCAGCCGTTGCTTGTCCTCCTGGCCGCGCGCATGCGCGGTTTGGATGCGCGCGTATTCCTCGCGCACCTCGCCGACATATTTCTCCCGGCCGCCCATCAGCGCGCCGACCACGCCGACCGCTCGGCTCGCGTCCGTCACATAGACCGTCTGGCCTTTCCTGTAGTTCGGATGGATCTTCACCGCGGTGTGCACCCGGCTCGTGGTCGCGCCGCCGATCAGCAGCGGCACGTCGAAACTCTGCCGCTCCATCTCGGCCGCCACATGGCACATCTCGTCGAGCGAGGGCGTGATCAGGCCGGAGAGGCCGATGATGTCGCAGTTCTCTTTCTTCGCCGTCTCCAAAATCTTTGCCGCCGGCACCATCACGCCGAGGTCGACCACCTCGTAATTGTTGCACTGAAGCACCACGCCGACGATGTTCTTGCCGATGTCGTGCACGTCGCCCTTGACGGTCGCCATCAGCACCTTGCCGGCGGAGCTCCTGCCGGTGTCGCCGCGCTCGGCCTTTTCCTTCTCCATGAACGGCATCAGGTGCGCGACGGCCTGCTTCATCACCCGCGCCGACTTCACCACCTGCGGCAGGAACATCTTGCCCGAGCCGAACAGGTCGCCGACCACGTTCATGCCGGCCATCAGCGGACCTTCGATCACCGACAGCGGACGGTCGGCGGCAAGCCGCGCCTCCTCGGTGTCCGCGTCGATGAAATCGGTGATGCCGTGGACCAACGCATGCGACAGCCGTTTCTCCACCGGCCACTCGCGCCAGGCGAGATCGGCCTGCTCCTTCTCCTTGCCCGCGCCCTGGAAGCGCCCGGCGATCGCCAGCAGCCGTTCGGCGGCGTCCGTCCGCTTGTTGAGGACCACGTCCTCGCAGGCTTCGCGCAGCTCAGGCTCGAGATCGTCATAGACCGCAATCTGTCCGGCATTGACGATGCCCATGTCCATGCCGGCCTTGATGGCGTGATAGAGGAACACCGAGTGCATCGCCTCGCGTACGCGCTCGTTCCCCCTGAAGGCAAACGACAGGTTCGACACCCCGCCCGAGACGTGGCTGCAGGCGCAGGTCTGGCGGATTTTTCGCGCGCCCTCGATGAAGGCCACACCGTAATTGTTGTGCTCCTCGATGCCGGTCGCGACCGCAAAGATGTTCGGGTCGAAGATGATGTCCTCAGGGGGAAAGCCCACCTTGTTGACGAGAATGCCGTAGGCGCGCCCGCAGATCGCGACCTTGCGCTCGATGGTGTCGGCTTGGCCCTGCTCGTCGAACGCCATCACCACCACCGCCGCGCCGTAGCGGCGCACCCGCTCGGCATGCTTGATGAACTCGGCCTCGCCCTCCTTCAGCGAGATCGAGTTCACCACGGGCTTGCCCTGGATGCACTTCAGGCCGGTCTCGATTACCGAGAACTTCGATGAATCGACCATCACCGGCACGCGGGCGATGTCGGGCTCGGCGGCAATCAGGTTGAGGAAGGTCTTCATCGCCTCGGCCGAGTCGAGCAAGCCCTCGTCCATGTTGACGTCGATGATCTGCGCGCCGTTCTCCACCTGCTCGCGCGCCACGGCGAGCGCCGCGGTGTAGTCGCCCGCGGTAATGAGCTTTCTGAATTTCGCGGAACCCGTGACGTTGGTGCGCTCGCCGACGTTGACGAACGGGATTTCCGGCGTGAGCGTGAACGGCTCCAGCCCCGACAGCCGCAGGAACGGTTTCGCTTCGGGCACCTTTCGCGGCGCTTTGGTGCGCACCGCCTCGGCAATGGCGCTGATGTGCTCCGGCGTCGTGCCGCAGCAGCCACCGACGATGTTGATCAGCCCGGTCGCGGCAAACTCGCCGAGATGGCGCGCCATGTCCTCCGGGCTTTCGTGATAGTGGCCGAACTCGTTGGGCAGGCCCGCGTTCGGATAGGCACAGATCAGCGTTTCGCACACCCGCGACATGTCGGCGATGTGCGCGCGCATTTCTTCCGCTCCGAGCGCGCAGTTCAACCCGACCGAGATGGGGTGCGCATGCCGCACCGCGTTCCAGAACGCCTCCGGCGTCTGGCCTGAGAGCAGGCGCCCGGAGCGGTCGGTGATGGTGCCGGAGACCATGACCGGCACGTCGACGCCGCGTTCGCCGCACACCTCCATGATCGCGAAGATCGCGGCCTTGGCGTTGAGCGTGTCGAAGATCGTCTCGATCAGCAGGAGGTCTGCGCCGCCCGAAAGGAGCCCGCGCACCTGCTCGCCATAGGCCTTGCGCAGATCGTCGAACGTCACCGCGCGGTAGCCGGGATTCGCCACGTCCGGCGAGATCGACGCCGTGCGGTTGGTCGGACCGAGCGCGCCCGCAACAAACCGCGGCCGGCTGTCTTCGCCGGCCGCCTTGTTGGCCGCCTCGCGCGCGAGCCGCGCGCCTTCGACGTTCAACTCATAGGCGATGTCGGCCATGCCGTAATCGGCCTGGGCGATGGTCGTCGAGGAGAAGGTGTTGGTCGAAACGATGTCCGCGCCCGCCTTGTAGTAGGCATAGTGGATGTCGCGCACCGAATTGGGCCGCGTCAGGTTGAGCAGATCGTTGTTGCCGCGGACCTCGCGGTTCCAGGCATCGAAGCGCGCGCCGCGAAAGCCCTCCTCGTCGAGCCCGAGCGATTGGATCATCGTGCCCATCGCGCCGTCGAGCACCAGGATGCGCTCGGACGCGAGCGTCTCGATCAGCTTGCGGGTCTTGCCGGGCTTCACTTGGGACATGACTTGGGACCTTACTTGCGCCACTTGCTCAGGCCGCGGGCACCCTCTCCCGGTGGGAGAGGGAAGCAGAAGCCGCAGGCGCTTTCTCTGGCCTTACACCCAGCAGATGACAGACCGCGTACACAAGGTCGGCGCGGTTCATGGTGTAAAAGTGAAAATCCGTGACACCGCGCTCGACCAGATCGAGCACCTGCTCGGCCGCGACCGCAGCCGCGATCAGCTTCCGCGTCGCCACGTCGTCGTCGAGCCCGTCGAAGCGCTCGGCGAGCCAGCGCGGCACGCTGGTGCCGCAGCGCTCGGCAAAGCCCTTCATCTGCTTGAAGTTCTGCACCGGCAGGATGCCCGGCACGATCGGGACATAAATACCCCGCGCGCGCACCTTGTCGAGATAGTCGAAATACTTGTCGTTCTCGAAGAAGAACTGCGTCATCGCCCGCGTCGCGCCGGCGTCGACCTTGGCCTGCAGCATATCGATGTCGGCCTGCACGCTCGGGCTGTCCGGATGTTTTTCGGGATAGGCCGACACCGACACCTCGATGTCGGCGATGCGCTTGATGCCCGCGACGAGATCGGCTCCGTTCAGGTAGCCGCCCGGATGCGGCGCGTACTTCTCGCCGATGCCGCCCGTAGGATCGCCGCGCAGCGCCACGATGTGGCGGACGCCGGCATCCTTGTAGGCGCCAATCACCGCGTTGATCTCGGCTTTGGTCGCGGCGACGCAGGTCAGATGCGCGGCCGGCGTCAGCGCCGTCTCGTTGACGATCCGCCGCACCGTCGAATGCGTGCGCTCGCGCGTCGAGCCGCCCGCCCCATAGGTCACCGAGACGAAATTGGGGGCAAGCGGCGCAAGCCGGCCGATCGCCTCCCAGAGCGACTTCTCCATCTCCTCGGACTTCGGCGGGAAGAACTCGAACGAAACGTTGATGGGCTTCCTCATCACGCCACCTCACGCACATTGGCAAGCTCAACGCGCGGATCGCGCGCAAGCCACAGCGACACCGCGACCTTGCCGTCGGAGCCGGGCTCAGGCACGAGACTCCGATGCATGGTCATGTCGAGACCGGCAGCGCTCATCCACTGCGCAACGGTCTCCTCGGAGAATCCCAGACGGCGATGCGCGTGCTCCTCGCGCAGGAACTCGAGGTCGTGCGGCGCGAAGTCGACCACCAGGAGCCGCCCGCCGGGCGCAAGCACGCGCGCCGCCTCGCGGATCGCGCGGCCGCCGTCGTCGAGGAAGTGCAGCACCTGATGGATGACGACGACGTCGAACGAATTCGCCGGCACCGCGAGATCGTAGATGTCGCCCTGCCGCACGCTGCAGTGGCGCAGCCCCGCGCGCTCGATGCGGGCGCGCGCCAAGAGCAGCATGTCGAGCGACAGATCGATGCCGAGCCCGCGCTCGACCGTCGCGCCGAACATCTCGAGAATGCGGCCGGTGCCGGTGCCGAGATCGAGCAGCGAGCGGAACGGCCGGTCGGCGAGCGCATCGCGGATCGCCTGCTCCACCGCCTCGTCCGGCACGTGCAGCTTGCGGATGCGGTCCCACTGCGCGGCATGCGCCCGGAAATAGTCCTGCGCCGCGGCGGCGCGCTGGGCGCGGACCGCGGCGAGCCGGTCGCGGTCGCGGGCGATGATCGGGTCCTTGGGGTCGAGCTGGGCGATCAGCGTGCGTGAAAGCTCCGCGCCGCCGCCCTGCTCGGCCATGCGGAAGAACGCCCAGGCGCCCTCGCGGAACCGCTCGATCAGGCCGGCCTCGACCAGAAGCTTCAGGTGCCGCGAGATGCGCGGCTGCGACTGGCGGAGTATTTGCGTCAGATCGGACACCGTCAGCTCGGCCTCGGACAAAAGCACCAGCACGCGCAGCCGCGTGTCCTCGCCCGCCGCCTTCAGGGCGGCGTTGAGGGCATCAAACGGAAGACGGCTGGCGTCGGTCATGGGAAGTATCCCACCACATAAAGATATCTTTATGCGTTGAAATGGGCAAAATCAAGTTTATTCAGAACGGCCTGCCGGCCCCCCGGGTGCGCCCGGCATCAGCAGCCCGTATAAAGCTCGCAAAAGCGCCGCCAATCGCGCCCGCCTCCAGCCAGGAAACGGCATGAGCACCATCTCCGAGGAGAAGCCGAGCGACATCCGGGACGGTGAGATCGCCGTGCCCCTGCCCGACCGCGCCGATGCCGCGGTCTATTTCATCGGCCGCATCCGCACCCCCTGGAAGACGCGGCAGGACTGCCCAAAGAACGCCCGCCAGGCGCGCGAGACCGGCCAGGTCTGCACGCTGGAGCTCGATCCGCGCTGGGTGCCTGGGCTCCGCGACATCGAGCGCTGCTCACACCTCGTCGTGTTCTACTGGATGGATCAGGCGCGCCGCGATCTTGCGGTCCAGGTGCCGGGCCATCTCGGCAAGGGCCGCGGCACCTTCGCGCTGCGCTCGCCGGTGCGACCAAACCCGATCGCCATGGGCGTGGTCAGGCTGATCAAGGTCGACGGCAACCGGATCGAGGTGGCGGCGCTCGATTGCATCGACGGCACGCCGCTTCTCGACATCAAGCCCTACTACGCCTCGACCGACTCGATCCCCGATGCGGTGACCGGGCCTTAAGCGGCTTTCTGCGATCTCCGCAATTTTCCGTTCAGCACAAATCCGACAGCGGTGTGGCCGCGGGCCGGCCGGCGGCGCTCGCGCGGCCCCAGGCGACCTTCGCAAAAGCCCAGGATTGTCACGGGTTTTCGCGCACCGCCTGTTCGGAACATTTAGCGATCTCTCAACACGATAGGCGAAATTGCGGCGCCCCCTCCCGCGGAATTTGAACCTTTGGCGCGCTACCCCCGACCAACGCGCAGAACCTATCGGGGGTCGTCATGTTCAATTTCGCGCTCCGCTCAAGCCTCACCGCCGTGGCTTTCGCCGCGGCTGTTTCCACGTCGGCCGTCGCCGGCCCGCTGCCGCTCTTCCCATTCGAGCCGCTGCCCGCGCCGCAGCACGCGCCGCGCCCCGCCGCCTACGCTCCGGTGCAGGCGCCGGTCGAGGCCCAAGAGCAAGCCCAAGACGAAGTACCGGTCGTCGCGACCCAGTCGCGCTTCAAGCGCCAGGTGGTCGAGTACCGCACCAGCGAAGCGCCGGGCACCGTCGTCGTCGATACCGCGAACACCTATCTCTATTTCGTGCTCGGTGGCGGCAAAGCGATCCGCTACGGCATCGGCGTCGGTCGCGACGGCTTCACCTGGTCGGGCACCAAGATCGTCGAGCGCAAGGCCAAGTGGCCGGACTGGCGTCCGCCGCAGGAGATGCTCGAGCGCCAGCCCTATCTGCCGCGCTTCATGGCCGGCGGCCCGGACAATCCGCTCGGCGCCCGCGCCATGTACCTCTCCGGCTCGGTCTACCGCATCCACGGCACCAATGCGCCCTCGACCATCGGCCAGCGCGTGTCGTCGGGCTGCTTCCGCCTCAGGAACGAGGACGTGAAGGACCTCTACGAGCGCGTGAAGGTCGGTGCCAAGGTCGTCGTGCTGCCGCTGAACGATCGCCGCATCTCCAACCGAAGCGGTTTCAGCACCAATTGATTTTCTGAAATCTCTGGCGACGTGTGTGTGGTGCCGGCCTCCAGGGGCCGGCACCAATCTTTTCAAATTGTCATCACGCTTCCTTGAGGCCGATTGCCGCCGCTTCACCGAGCCCCAAGTGAGACTCATGTCCATCCGGAACCAGTTCTGACTTCCGCAGTTATCGGGCCAGTCTCGTGTGACGTGGAGGGAGGGTCTCAATGCATCCTGCCACACAACTGCGCCGCGCCATTCCGGCGCTGGCGGCGCTCTTCCTGTCGATCGCAGCGGCTCAGGCGCAGCCGCTGTTTCTCAACGATCCCAACCCGTTCGCATTCCCGATCTTCCGTGACGCGATGCGCGACCCCGTGGCGCGCGAGCCCGTGCCGCAAACCGTGCCGGACATTGATGCCGACGCGCCTGCGGCCGCGGTGCCCGAGCGCTTCCAGCGCCAGACCGTCGCCTACAACACGACTGAGGCACCCGGCACCGTCATCATCGATACGCCCAACACCTACCTCTACTACGTGCTCGGCAACGGCCGGGCGATCCGCTACGGCATCGGCGTCGGCCGCGAAGGCTTCACCTGGGCGGGTGTGCAGAGCGTCGCCCGCAAGCAGGAATGGCCCGACTGGCATCCGCCGGCGGAGATGATCGCGCGCCAGCCCTACCTGCCGCGCTTCATGGCCGGCGGCCCCGGCAATCCGCTCGGCGCGCGGGCGATGTATCTCGGCAATTCGCTCTACCGCATCCACGGCACCAATGCGCCGTCGACCATCGGCCAGCGCGTCTCGTCGGGCTGCATCCGCCTGACCAACGAGAACGTGATCGACCTGTTCAACCGCGTGCAGGTCGGCGCGAAGGTCGTGGTGCTGCCGGACCGCGGCCACCGCATGCCGGTCGCGAGCGCCGCACCGCGCGTGCCGGTGCGGGCGGCGCAACGCGACGTGCGCCCGCAAACACCGCAAGCTCAAGCGCCGGAGCCGGCCGCTGCGAGCGAGACTCCGCTGCCGCGCCGGCTGCCGGGCTACCAACAGTCGTCGATCTACACCGGTGCGTCGACGTCGTTCCTCTACTGATCGCGCAACAAAGTTCGGACTGCGAAATGGGCGGGGCCAAGGCCTCGCCCATTCGCATTGAAATCGCCCGCATTGAAATCGCTGCAGGCGAGCCGCTATGGTGCCGCGCAATTCGGAGGACCGGACATGAAAATCGCAGCGATGGCGGCAGGTGCCGTCGGCTCATACTTCGGCGGACGCATGCAGGCCGCAGGCCACGACGTGGCCTATATCGCGCGCCGCGCCCATCTCGACGCGCTGCGCAAGGACGGCCTGAAAATTCAGAGCACGCACGGCGACCTGCATCTGCCCAAGGTCAACGCCACGCCCGATCCGAAGGAGGTCGGCCCGGTCGACATCGTGCTGTTTGCGGTCAAGCTCTGGGACACCGAGACCGCGGCCGAGCTCGCAAAGCCGCTGGTCGGTCCGGACACCCGCGTCATCACCCTGCAGAACGGCGTCGACAGCTACGAACGCGTCTCGGCGATCCTCGGCAAGGACGTGACCATTCCCGGCACCGCCTATATCGCCGCAGTCCTCGGCGGCCCGGGTGTGATGCTGCACACCTCGAAGTTCGCCACCATGCGCTGCGGCACCATCGACGGCAGGCCTGATGCGAAGCTCAACGCTTTTGTCGAGGCGGCGAAGGCCGCGAACATCGACATCCAGCCCCAGGACGACATGAACCGCGAGCGCTGGCAGAAGTTCATCTTCCTCTCCTCGATGGCCGGCATGAACTGCATGACGCGGCAACCCATCGGCAAAGTGCTGGCCGATCCCGACACCCGCGCCTTCTACAAGCGGCTGATGCAGGAGTGCCTTGCGGTCGGCCAGAAGTCCGGCGCGAAGGTGCCGTCGAGCTGGGTCGACGACCGCATGACGTTTTCCGACAACGCCCCGCCCGGCATGAAAGCGTCGATGCTGCACGATCTCGAAGCCGGCAACCGGCTCGAGCTCGACTGGCTCACCGGCAAGGTGGTGTCGCTCGGCCGTGAGCTCGGCGTGCCGACGCCCGCGAGCGAGGCGGTCTATGCCGCGGTGAAGCTGCACCGCATGGGGAAGCAGTAAGCAGGGCAGAGAGCGAGAGGCACGGGTGGTTCATCCCTCCCTCGCGGGGAGGGACGGCACCACCGATGCCGCAAGCGCGTCAGCTAGATCAACCTTGCACTATTCGAGAAACACCACGCGCGTTTCCAGCGGCGCCTTGTCGTAGAACTCGATGATGCTCTCGTTGATCAGCGCGACGCAGCCGATCAGCAACGTGCTGCCAATGCCCGACGGCGCGTTGGTGCCGTGCAGCCGGTACTCCTGCAGATAAAGCGCGCGTGCGCCGAGCGGATTGTCCTCGCGCGGGCCGGCGAACAAATTACGGATCTTGCCGAAGCCTGAATCGGCGGCGCGGCCCGGCCATTCTTCCTTGCGGGTGATGGTGTGGAGCCCCTGCGCGGCGGCGCATTCCGGACCGACGCCGATGCCGTAGCGCAGCGCCACGACATTGGGCAGCACGACATAGGCAAAGCGCTGCGCCTTGTCGACCAGGATCGTGCCCGGCGGATGCGTGGTGCGGTAATAGACCGGCTGCCGCATGTACACATAGCTGGCGCTGCCGGCCTGCGAAGCTTGCGCGCTGGCGCGCACCTCGCGGTTTTGCCGCGGCCAGTAGATCAGCGTGCCGAGCGTGACGACGATCGCCAGCACCAGCCCGACAGCCGCCGCAAGCAGCGGCGCAAGAATCCTGCGGCGAGGCCGCTCCTTGGGCGCTGCAAGGCTGTCGCGCCGCCGCTCGCTGCGGGTCTCCGGCGGCGGACCAACGGTCGGCTCGGGCGGCGGCGCAGGGATCGGCGGAGGCACTGCCCCCGGTGCCGCGCCGAGCCCCACGCCGAGCCCGGTGTCCAGCCCTGCATAGCGCTCCCGGCTGAACCGGCCGCGGCTTGCGAGGTGCTCGTTCTCGACCCGCTCGATCGCCTGATTCAGCGATTCGAGCTCGGCTTCGATCACCGGCTCGGGCAATTTCGGCTCGGTCGACCGCAGCCGGCCGAGCAGCGCGTTGCGCGCGCGATCGTAGATATCCCGGCGGGCCGCGGCAGTGTTGATGTCGAGCTCGCCGACAGCGCCTTGGAGAACCGAGAAATAGTCGGCCATGCAGCACGCCCCCGGCGGCTCGCGACGTCCTTGATCGCCCCCTTCACTGTCCTATACCCCTCGTCGCGAGGCAACCGCGGGAACCGCGGCGCAGAATGGCAAAAACGCCCGTTAGGACTCTGGAAATTCCGGTTTTGTAAATTGTGGCAAGGCCACGAGACGGCCAGGGCCTATCCGCGGCCATTCGCGGGGCTCCGGAATGCTGGCCCTCGAGGCTTGCGCCAACTAAAATTGTGCCGATGAGCAGGCTCCTTCCCTTTGGTCTGTCGTGGCGCGCGATCATCGCCGGCGCGCTTGTCGTGCTCATATTCTTCACCGGCACGCTCTGGGCCCTCAACGCCTTGATCCCGTCGAACCCGATGCACGAGAGCAAGCCCTCGCTTGCCCAGTTGCATCCGATGGAGCCGATCACCCGCACCTCGGTGATCATCGCCCCGGTCGCGGTCGCGGCGCTGGCGATCCGCGACATCATGGAAGCGAATGCGCCGCGCGGACTGAACGGCAAGAACGATAATCCGCTGGCCGATCTTTTGGGCAAGGCCGAGATCGGCTGGAGCATCTCGCGCGGGCCCATTGGCGTCCAGGGCACCAACAGCGGGCTCAACATCGCGACGAGCCTCAACGGCTCGCTGCGCGCAACCGGTCAGATCGCCAACCAGGGCGGCAATGCCGCCGGCGCGCTCGCCGGCGTCCTTGGCGGCAGCCTCGGCCGCGACGTGCAGAAGCTCACCGGCCGCGTGCTCGACCAGCGCGCCGACATCCGCGGCACCGCGTCCGTGCTGTCCCGGCCGCAGCTTCTGCCGAACTGGCGGATCGAGCCCAATCTCTCCGGCAACGTCTCGATCGCCGACGGCGGCATGCAGATCGCCGGCCTCAAGATCAACATCGCCGACCAGGTGAAGCCGCTGCTTGACAAGACCGTGAACGAGCAGATCGGCAATCTCTCCGGACGGCTGCGCAGCGACCGCACGCTGGAGACCGCTGCACGCAAGCAGTGGACGCAGATGTGCCGCTCGATCTCGCTCGGTGCGGCCGCGGCCGGCGTGCCGCCGCTGTGGCTCGAGGTGCGGCCGACCCGCGCCTTCGCCGCGCAGCCGCGCATCCTGCCGGACTGGGTGATCCTGACCATCGGCGTGCAGGCCGAGACCCGCATCGTACCGAACGCGACGAAGCCGAACTGCCCGTTCCCGTCGCAGCTCGATCTCGTGCCGCGGCAGATCGACCAGGGCGAGGTCAAGATCGCGGTGCCGATCGACGTGCCGTTCACCGAGCTCAACCGCGTCATGGAGGCGCAGCTCAAGAACAAGACTTTCCCCGAGACCGGCAATTCGCCCGGCCAGGTCACGGTGCTGGCGTCGAACATTTCCGCAAGCGGCGAGCGGCTCCTGATCTCGCTGCGCGTCAAGGCGAAGGAGACCAAGAGTTGGTTCGGCTTCGGCGCGGAGGCGACCGTGCACGTCTGGGGCAAGCCCATCCTCGACCAGCAGAACCAGATCATGCGACTCACCGACATCACGCTCGACGTGCGGTCCGATGCCGCGTTCGGAGTTCTGGGCGCCGCCGCACGCGCGGCGATCCCCTATCTGCAGAAGGCGCTCGCCGACAACGCCGTGGTCGACCTCAAGCCGTTCGCCGCGAACGCGCAGAAGAGCATCGCTGCGGCGATTGCCGATTTCCAGGAGCCGGTCGACGGCGTCGAGGTCGAGGCGGCCGTGACCGGCCTGCGCCTCGTCGCAATCGATTTCGACAACGCCACGCTTCGCGTGATCGCCGAGGCCGACGGCACCGCCCGCGCGCTGGTGCGCAAGATCGCGCTTCAATAAACACCGGTTCATCAACGCGGCGCATCGGCGCGTTTGCGCGCGGCTCTCGCGCGCGCTGACCGGAACCAATTTCCGGAACGGCCGTTATCTCTTTTACGCTGGCATGTGCGCGCGTGCGCCGCACCACAGATGTCGCAACAGCGCTGCCGATTGAACACAAATTCGATCCATTCGGCCCGGCAAATCTCGCTGACGATTCAAGGGGAGTAGCCATGATCCGCCTTCATCCCAGTGCCGCCTCGCTTCTGCTCGCAGGCACCGCGATCCTGACGCTTGCGGCGTTGCCGTCCGTCATCCACGCCGCGCCGCGCGACGGCGCCTTCATTGTGGCTCAGGCGCCCCCCGCGCAAGAGAGTGCGCGAGACAAGAAGGACGAACAGAAAGGCCGGCCGGCCCGGCCGCCCGTGCGTCAGGCTCCGCCCACCGCGCAGCAGCCTGCACACCCGCCGGCCGCCCAACAGCAAGCGCCCGCGGCGCGGCCCGCTCCGAGCGCCGAGCAGCCGCAGCGCCGGGAGCAGCGGCGCGAGGAGCGTGCCAATCAGCGCCAGCAGAACCAGCCGCAACCGAATCGGCCCGCCGCGCAGCAGCAACCGCCGCAGCAGCAGGCGGCACCGCCCGCCGCGCCCAAGCCGGCCACGCCCAGCACCGCACAGGACCGGCGTGACCTGCGCCAGCAGCGCATCGACGAGCGTCGCCAAGGTCGGCAGCAGGATCGTCAGCAGGATCGGCAGCCAGGGCAGCACGCCCCGGCCACGACGCAGGCCCCGCCGCAGACCGCGCCCTCGACCGCACAGCAGCCGCAGACCGCGCCTTCGACGGCGCAGCCGGCGCCCACGCCGCGCGATCAGCGCCGCCTGCAGGGCCGGCAGCAGCCCCCCGCGACGCAGCCTCAGCCGCAGACCCCTCCCTCGACCGCGCAGCAGCCGCAGACGGCCCCCGCGACGGCACAGCCGGCGCCCGCCATGCGCGAACTGCGGCGTCAAGGGCCGCAACAGGGACAGCAGCCCGGCCAGCCGCAAACGCCCACGGCACAGCAACCGCCGACGGCTCCGGCACCGCAGCAGCCGGCCGCGGCGCGACCGCCGGGGGTCACGCCCGGCGCAGCCGCGGCG
>JAIESI010000118.1 GCA_019746135.1 Xanthobacteraceae bacterium | reverse complement strand
CTCAGTGAAGAGATCGGTGACGGTGCGGCCGCGAAGATCATAGGCGCGCGCGAAGGTGACGCCGTCGCGGATCACTTCGACGAGCACAGGCGCATCGAGCCGTGCGCAATAGAACGTGCCGAGCGAAAGTGCGAAGTCGGCCCCCTTGGGCTCCCAGGTCGGCTCGAACTGCTCGCCGAGCGCGATCCGCGCCGGCGGATGCGGGCCGCAGACCGCGATCTTCCATTTCCGGCCGGCGGGCGGCGCTTCGCCGCGCGCGGCGAGCGTGTCGCGGAGCGCATTGCCGGCCTGCTTGAGGGCGAGGCCCCAGTAGTCGAGCATGTAGAGCGGCTGTGCGCCGCGCGCACCGCCGATGAGCTGGTTGAAGAATGCGTATTCGTAGGGGTGCAGCCGCGCCATGCCGATCACCGGCAGCGCGATCCCCACGGCAAAGATCGCTGCAACAATGCGCGAGGCTGCGCGGCCGAACCGCGATGCGCGCTCCGCGATCCACGCCCCCGCAAGCCCGCCCGCGACCGCAAGCGGCGGCAGCACGAACACGAAATGCCGGATGCCGTTGTACATCGCGGGCCTGGTGATGACTGTGACTGCGATCGGCAGCAATGCGGCAAGCGCGATGGAGAGCAGAACCGTGCGGGTGCGCGGCAGCACCGCCGGGCGGAAGGCTGCGACCAGCGCGCCTAGCACCCCCGCGGCGGCGAGCAGCGAGAAGATTTCCGGCAGCTTCAACCCCATCAGCACCAGCACATAGCTGCGCGGCATGTCGGGTGGCGTGATCCGTTCGCCGCCGTAGAGCTCGTGCCAGGGCTTCTCGAAGAAATGCGAGAACGTATCGATGGCGCTGATCGGGTTGAGCGGGTTGGCGACGCCCCAGGGCCAGACCAGCGCCATGACGGCATAGGCGATGATCGCCGCAGGCATCAGCCTGAGAAGCAGCTGGCGGAGCGGAGCAAGCGCCGCACGCAGGCCGCGGTAGCGGGTGTCGATCGGAACCCGCAGGCCGATCGACAGCACGGCGGTGATTACGCCGAAGCCCGCCATGATGCGCGAGCCGATCGAAAGGCCGAAGCCTGTGCCGACAATGGCGAGCGTCGCCGCCGAGGGCTTCGGATATTCATCGAGCAGGCGAATGAGACCGAGCAGGAACACCGCCATCGCCACCGCGAACGGCGCGTCTTTCGGATTGATGAACATGTGCCCGTAGTAGAGCGGGCAGGTCGCGAGCAGGATCAGCGCGATGAGGCCTGCGAGCGGCCCGCCGACGCGGCGGCCGATACGCCAGGTGGCGGCAAGCCCGATCAATCCGACAAGCGCGCCCGCGAGCCGCCGCGTCTCGAACAGGTCGAACGGCAGCACCTTGGCGAGCAGGTCGGCCGCCATGTCGAAGCCGCCGCCGTAGAGATAGAGATTGACGAACGACAGCGCGCGGGTGTCGCGGAAGCCCGACGTATAGAGCGCAAGCAGCAGGTCGCCGTACTGCGAATGCGTGTAGTCATCCCAGCCGAGGCCGTAGTCGCGGAACGTTGCAAGCGCGATCGCGGCGATCACGGCAAGCACCGCCCAGGCGAGCCGGTCGGGCCAGGGGCTTTGCGGATCGATTGCGGGCGAGGGGGAAGCCATCAGATCGGACGCTCGGATTGATCGCCCGCGATTATGGCAGCGGCACGGTCGCTCGGGCAAAGTCGCTTGATGCTGAAGCAACGTGCGTGCTCTTGACCGGTCATCCTGAGGTGCGAGGCGACGCAGTCGCCGAGCCTCGAAGGATGAGCGGTCTGGGCTTGCTGCAGCATGGGGGCTGTCGCCCTTCGAGGGCCGCGCCATAGCGCGTCGAAGACGCGCGCGAACGCTCTGATGGCGCGGCCGCCTCAGGGTGACGGAGATAGAGCGCCTGTACAAAAGCGAAGCGGGGCCGTGAGGCCCCGCCTGCTCAGTTCAACGCGCAACGCGTGATCACTTGCTCGCAGCCTGGAACATCTCGTTGACGTAGTCCCAGTTCACCAGGTTCTCCCAGAACGCCTTGAGGTAGTCCGGGCGGCGGTTGCGGTAGTCGATGTAATAGGAGTGCTCCCAGACGTCGCAGCCGAGGATCGGCTTCGCGCCATGCACCAGCGGGCTCTCGCCGTTCGCGGTCTTGGAGACGATCAGCTTGCCGTCCTTCACGGCAAGCCAGGCCCAGCCGGAGCCGAACTGGGTGACGCCGGCCTGGATGAAGTCTTCCTTGGCCTTGGCCACGCCGCCGAGATCGCTGTCGATCTTGGCCTTGAGCGCGCCCGGGATCTTGTCGCCGCCGCCGTTCGGCTTCATCCACTTCCAGAAGTGCAGGTGGTTGTAGTGCTGGCCGGCATTGTTGAAGAGGCCTGCGTTCTTGCCGAACGAGCCCTTCACGATCTCCTCCAGCGACTTGCCCTCCCACTCGGTGCCCTTGAGCAGGTTGTTGCCGTTGTTGACATAGGCCAGATGGTGCTTGTCGTGGTGATACTCGAGCGTTTCCTTGGACATATGCGGGCCGAGCGCGTCGTGGGAATACGGCAGGTCGGGCAACGAGAACGACATCGGGCTTCTCCTTCGGGATACGAACCGGCTGGCAGGCAGTGAAAACCCTTCCGGTGCAACCGGTACCGGAAAGGGAAGTTCCTTAATTAGGCCGGGCGGCGGGCGAGGGCAACGGCTGGAACCCGGGCCGTTAACCATTTGGGCGGCCGGTTCAGGTCCCGGGTGGAGCGTACAAGTCAATGGCTGCACGTCAGGGGCGGGACAATAGCGTTAATCAATCGTAGATTTCGAGCAGCTATACCAAGGCAAGTTCTTGCGGATAAACCGGAAGGCCGTCACAATTCTTTAAAGAATGTGGCTGCGACCCGCGTTCTGTTAGGGGACCGATACCAAATGACTATCGTTTTGCTCATCGTGGGCCTGCTGGCCACAGCCGGTGGCTTCGTGGCGATCGGATTTGGCATCCCGAATTATGCGTTCGGTTTGGGCAACACGCTGATCATTGCCGGCAGTGTCTCGGCGGCGACCGGGCTCATTCTGATTGGCCTTGCAGCCGTCTACGGTCAGCTCCGCCGGATCAATGCCGCACTGAAGGGCGCGCCGGGTCGGCTCGGCCGGGCTGAGTCCGTTGAGGCCCTGGTGCCGCCTGCAGCGCGCATGACGCCGGCCGCGCCGCCGTCGCCGGTCCCGACCCGTGCCGCCCCGTCCAAGCCGGATGCCGAGGCTGCGCCGCCGCTGCCGTCGATCTTCGGACCGGAGCCGCCGCAGGCCGAACCTCGCACGTCCGATTTGCCGCCGCGCATGCCCGACCTGCCGCGTATGGCCGAGCCGCCGCGGATGCCGGAGCCGCCGCCGCGGATGCCTGAACCGAAAATGCCGGAGCTGGCGCGCGCCCCGGAGCCGCGTTTCCCGGCAACGGCCAGCGAGGCGGCCACCGCCGCCGGTCCGCTGGACTGGCTGCGTTCGAAGTCGAAGCCTGCCGCGCCGTCGATGCCGACGCCGCCGATTCCAATGCCGGCCGCGTCTGCGCCGCCGCCCATGCCAACTCCGCCAGCGCCACCGGTTTCAGCCGAGCCGCCGGTTCTGGAAGTGGCGGACGAAGCGCCGCTGTCACCGCGGCCGCCGCAGCGTCCGATGGATCGCACCATGGATCGTCCGATGGCCGCCGAGCCCGCGCCGCGCGCCGAGCCGCCGATGCCGCAGGTCGAGCAGGCGGCGCGCGACAAGGACGGCTTCGATCTCGTATGGCCGGACCGCGCCGCCGCGTCCCCGGCGGGCGAAGCCGCCAAGCGCGAGCCTTCCTTCGGCATGCCGCTGCCGCCGATTCCGGCGCGGCCGCGCGGCGCCAAGCCCGCCGACCGCCGCCTGCCGGGACCCGCCAGCAAGGTGGGTGCGGAGCGCGGTCCTGCGATCCTGAAGTCGGGCGTGATCGACGGCATGCCGTACACGCTTTACGCCGACGGCTCGATCGAAGCCGAGCTGCCGCAAGGCACGGTGAAGTTCGCTTCGGTCGATGCGCTGCGCTCGCATCTGGAGAAGCAGAGCTAGATCGACGGGCTATCGTGGACACTCAAGCAACGCCGGCCCGCAAACGGGCCGGCGTTTGTTTTGGTCCGCGCAGACGTCCAAGATTTTCCGAGATCAATGCTCGCGCGTTCCTTAAGAAATGCAGCTCAGCCGGAGCGCACGAGTTTTGCTTTATTGTCATAACACCCCGCTCTACTTGCGGGCTTGGTTGAGACGCTTATAATTTCTTGAGTTTCAAGCGGTCGATTCGCGTTGTGCGAGGTATAGCCAGGGCCTTTTTGGCATGGCTTCAAGTATTGGGGATCGCGGCTTATGGCGGACAATTCGAATCATGCCAATTTCATCGGCCTGACGGCTGAAATCGTCTCGGCCTATGTCAGCAACAACACGGTTGCGTCGGCCGATATCCCGGCGCTGATCAATCAGGTGCATTCGGCACTGCTGCGGGTGGCGAGCGGCGAGGTTCCGGCTTCGACCGAGCCGCTGAAGCCGGCCATCCCGGTGAAGCGCTCGATCCATCCGGACTACATCGTCTGTCTCGAGGACGGAAAGAAGTTCAAGTCGCTGAAGCGGCACCTGCGGACGCAGTACGACATGACGCCGGAGCAGTATCGGGAGAAATGGGGGCTGCCCCACGACTATCCGATGGTCGCGCCGAATTATGCCGCCGCGCGCTCGCATCTTGCCAAGCAGATGGGGCTCGGCCAGCAGCGCCGCAGGCGGCGTGGCTGATCAGCTCACCGCAGCGAGCGCCGCGCTGGCGTCGCGGCGGATGCGCTCGACCATGGAGCGGAAGCCGTTGGAGCGCTGCGGCGTCAGATGCTCGCGCAGCCCGAGCTTCTCGAACAGCTTGACCGCGTCGGCCGCAAGAATCTCCTGCGCGCCCTTGCCCGAGTAGAGCGAGAACAGGATCGCGATCAGGCCGCGCACGATATGGGCGTCGCTGTCGCCTTCGAAGCTGAGCACCGGGCCGCCGCCGCCGTTGGGCTTGATCGAAGTCGCAAGCCATACCTGGCTGGCGCAGCCCTGCACCTTGTTGGTGGCGGTGCGGGCGGCCTCGGGCAGCGGCGGCAGCGCGCGGCCGAGCTCGATCAGGTAGCGGTAGCGGTCGTCCCACTCCTCCAGAAGCTCGAAATTCTCGATGATCTCGTTGATCGACATCGCTGTTCCCGCGGCAGCGCGCCGCTGTTCCATAGCCGTCCGAAGGACGGCGTCGCTCGCTCGCCTACGGCCGTCCGAAGGACGGCGTCGCTTCGCTCGCCTATGCCGCTTATATAGGGTGAAACCGCCGCCGGTCGAAGGAAATCAGGTGGGCGGAAACGCGCAGATCAGGCCTTGCGGCGCGGATCCCGGCGCGGCATCGGCAGCGTTTCGGCCTGCACGGCAGGCCCCTGCCAGGCAGGCTCGAGGTCGGCTGTGGTGAGCGTGTTCTGCGACACCGGCCATTTGCGCTCTGTGCCGTTGGTCACGGAACCGGCATCGCCGCGGATGCTGTGCTCGCTGAACAGATCGTAGACCATCTTCGCGCCGGCCTGGGCGCGCTGGCCGAGCACGACCGCGGCCTGCGCCCCGACCTCGCAGGCCTTGGGCTGGCGGTCGCAGAGATTGCTCATGTCGGACACGGCCGCGCTCGCCGCGATCAACGCGTCGGTTGCGCCGATGTTGGCCTGCGCGCCGGACTTCTCGCCGCTGCCGCTCGGCAGCAGCACCAGCACGACCGTGAGCCAGAACGCCACTCGCACCAAGAAGAACATGACTACTTCCTGCGTCCCTGTCCGTTTCTTCGGGCACCGCTCCTGATGCCTGATGCGGCTTTCATGCCGCCGCATCTCACACGCTAGCAGACGGGGTTGAAGACGCTGTTCGCGTTTTTGCGCGCATTCAATGAGAATGCGGTTGGAATTTTCGGAAAATTTGGATCGTTTGCTTAGGAATTCATTGACGGTGGAAAGGCCCGATTTCACGCGGAAAATCGCAGCGGCATGCGCGGCGGGGCAGGCCTGCCCGGCTCACTTCAACCAGACGTTCACCATGACCGGCCGCCGCAATGTGCCGGCGCTGTGGACCCGTCATCCGCGTTTAGCTTTCGCTTAAGTCGGCTCTGACACGATCCTCCCCAACGAAGGGAGCGCGTCCCCATCGAAGGGCGTGCATAGCGCAACGTGGGCCTGTTCAAGCCGATCCGCGACTATGTCGATACGCTGGTGCACCCGTCCGCGCAGCGCGATGCGCTGACGGCGTCGCGGCACCGCGCGTTCATCGCACCGCGGCTGCTCGGCAGCATCGCGGCACTGGCGGCGCTGCCGCTTTATATCGCCATGCGCGGCGTGCCGTCGGTGCTTGAAGTGCTGGTGTTTGCCTGGCTCGTTCTGCCGATGCTCACCGCATATTATCTGTCGCGCACCGGACAGTATGAAAGCGCCCATGTGCTGTCGGCGCTGGCGCTGACCGGCCTCGTGACGGCGGTTGCCGCCGGCACCGGGGGGATTTCGTCATTTGCCGCGATCTGGCTGGTGATCGTGCCGCTCGAGGCGTCGCTGTCGGCGTCGCGCCGCGTCGTGGCGCTCGCGTCCACCTTTGCGCTGGCGGCTGCCGGCCTGCTGCAGCTCCTCGGCCATGCCGGCATGCTGCCGAACCCGGGCACGACCGGCGAGGAGGCTGGCGCGCTTGCGGCGCTCGGCGTCATTTCGGCGGCGCTCTATGCCACGGGCCTCGCGCTCGGCGCGGAGTCGCTCGCGCGCACGAGCTTCTGGCTGCTCTACGCCGAGGAAGACCGCTACCGGCTCCTGGCCCGCAACATGACCGACGTCATCACCAGGCATGCCCGCAACGGCGCGGTGCTGTTCGCCTCGCCGGCCGCGGAGACGCTGTTCGGGGCAAAGGTGAGCGACCTGCACGGGCACCGGCTGTTCGACCGGGTGCATGTCGCCGACCGTCCGGCTTATCTCACGGCGCTGGCCGATGCGGCATCGCTCGGCGAAGCGCGGTCCGTCGAGTTTCGCGTCCGGCGCGATCCGGACGCCTCGGAAGCAGCCGCGGGCAACGCCTTCGTCTGGGTCGAGATGCGCTGCCGCAAGGTCGATCAGAGCAGCGCCGGCGTCGCCACCGGCGAGCCCGAGGTGGTCGCGGTGATGCGCGACGTCACCGAGCGCAAGAACCAGGAGGAGGCTCTGGAACGCGCTCGCGCCGAGGCCGATCACGCCAACGCCGCCAAGGTGAAGTTCCTCGCCAACATGAGCCACGAGCTGCGCACGCCGCTCAATGCCATCATCGGCTTCTCCGACATGCTGATCAACGAGGAGCGGATGCGGCTCGACGGCCCGCGCCGCCGCGAATACGCCAAGCTGATCAACGATTCCGGCAATCACCTGCTCGCGGTGGTGAACGGCATTCTCGACATGTCGAAGCTCGAAACCGGCGATTTCGAGATTTCGCCGGAGCCGTTTGCGCCCGCGCAGGTGATCGGCAACTGCTGCGACCTGCTGGCGCTGAAGGCGCGCGAGCAGGGCATCGAGCTTTTGCTGAAGCTGCCCGAAAGCCTGCCGGAGATCATCGCCGACAAGCGCTGCTTCAAGCAGATCCTGCTGAACCTGATCGCCAACGCGGTGAAGTTCACCGAGCGCGGCGGCCGCGTCACGGTGACGGCGGCTGCGGAAATACCGGAAATTGTCGTGACCGTCGCCGACACCGGCGTCGGCATCAGCGCCGAGGACATGCCGAAGATCGGCCGCCCGTTCTTCCAGGCGAAAGGCGCTTATGACCGCCGCCACGACGGCACCGGCCTCGGCCTTTCGATCGTGCGCGGCCTCGTGACGCTGCACGGCGGCGAGTTCGAGATGACGAGCCGGCTGGGGCAGGGCACCAGCGTTTCGGTGCGGCTGCCGTGGAATTGCGAGACCACAAAGCCCGCGGGCAAGCCTTCGAATGTCGCGCGTCCGGCGTTTGAACGTGCGCAGGAGCAAGCGGCCGTGCCGGCTCCGTCGCAGGCTGAAGTGTCAATCAAGAAAACTGCGTGAGAATGACAGTGGCAGCAAGAACAGCAAAAGCAAACGACGAGGATTTCGCGAGCGGCTTTGCCGTCCGGCTGCCGCTTCCGCTGCGTTTCCTGCTGCTGCGGCCGCGCGACACGCTTGCCGCGGTCGCGGCCGGCGGCGCGGTCGTCACCATTCTGATCAACGCGCTGTTCCTGCAATCGGGGCCGCATCCCGCGCCGATCTTTGCCAACAAGCCGGTGCCGGTGGTCGCACCCCAGCCCGATCCGCTGGCATCGATCATGCCGCATCGCCGGCCTGTGGCGGCAGGCAAGCCCGACGTCGTCACGGCCACCCGGCCGCGGTCCGATACGGTGATGGAGATCCAGCGCGAGCTGACCAAGCGCGGCTTCTATGACGGGCCGGCCGACGGCTTCTACGGGCCGAAGACCGATGCCGCGATCCGCGACTTCGAGCAGGCCGCGGGCCTGCGGGCGTCGGCGGAGCCCGGCGAGCCGCTGCTTGCGGCGATCACCCGATCGAACGTCAAGGCCAAGCCGGTCGAGACGCCGCGCGATCCGATTGCCGCGCTGCTTGCGCCGAGCGGCCGGATCATCGGCGTGCAGCGCGCGCTGATCGAATTCGGCTACGGACCGCTCGCCGCGAACGGCACCTATGATGCCGCGACCCGCGCCGCAATCGAGCGGTTCGAGAAGGCGCGCAAGCGTCCGGTGACGGGCCAGATCACCGACCAGCTGGTGCGCGACCTTTCGGCGCTGACCGGCCGGCCGCTGGAGTAGGCCGCCGCCCGTGCTAAGACGGTGCCCTTGCCAAAGCTTGGGCCGCCATGCGTCTGAAATCGGGAATATGGGTCGCGGCTTATATCCGCCGCGCGCAGATCGAAGGCGCGCAGGCGATGCTGCGCCGGCGCGGCGCGGACGAGGCCGGCGCGGTGTTCATCAAGGTCGCACGGCTTGACGGAACCGCCGAGGTGTTCGGGCCTGCGCCGCAAAGCGCGTTCGACGAGGCGCGGCCGTCGGACCGTGCGTTCATCCGCACGTTGAAAGCGCAGCCCGCGACCGAAGCCGACGCCGAGGCCTATCTCGCGCGGCAGATCAAGTTCGATCCCGACATCTGGATCGTCGAGGTCGAGGACCGGGCGGGGCGGAATTTTCTCGATACGGTCGTGAGCTGAAGTCTGCTGCTGAAACAGCCGCGCTCTCGACCCGTCATCCTGAGGCTCGGCCTTCGGCCGAGCCTCAGGATGACGGAGCTGGAGCGCGTGAAAACGATTCAACCTGACGAGCGTCCTCGCCGTCAGGCGCTGTCGGCCTTGCGCGACCTGGCGTGATCGTCCCAGAGGATCTTCGGCCGCGCCGGCGCGGCCGCCGGCCGGATGCGCTCTTCGACCGAACGTGGCGGCGCGGGCGGGACCGCCACTGGAGCCGATGCCGGAGGCCGCTGCGCGGCACGGTCGGCCGCCTGCCAGAGCGCGACCAGCCGAAGCGCAGCCTCGGCCTGGAGCTCTTCGTGCAGTTGCGTGAGATCGTAGACGCGCTGCACCGACCGGCTGATGGCCGGGTTGAGGCACAGCAGGATCCGCTGCAGCACGGCGGCGGACATCTTGAGCGCCGCCGCCGCGACCACGATCGGCTCGCCGCCCGGATCGTTGGTCAGGCGCAGGGCCTGGGTTTGCGAGATCGACAGCATCCGCCCGAGATCGCGGGCAAAGCGCTCGGTCAGATGGGCGAGCGCCGAGGCTTCGAGGTGCTGGATGGCCGATTGCGCGGCAGCCGGATCGATCGGACCGGCGGGTGCGATCGGCGCGTACGACAGATTGAGCAGGATCAGCCTGCGCTCTTCGGCGTTGCAGGCGAGGAACAGCTCGCTCAGCTCCAGCGCCTCGGCCTTCCGCTTGGGCTCGCTGTTAGGCCCGCTCTTGGGCCCGTTCTTGGACTCGGATGCCGGCTTGACCGGTCCGTGCTTGGCCGATTCGCGCTTGGCTGGTTCGTTCTTGGCGGTTTCGCTTCGGGCGGTTTCCTTGGCCGGTTCCTCGGGGGCCTCGCAGACGATGTGGTCCTTGAGCAGCCGCTGCCGCACCGCCGCCGGCGCATTCGGATAGCCCGCGATCTTGCCGGCGATCATCGTGCGGGTCTTGGCATCGACGTGGTCGAGCAGCCGCAGCGCCATCCGGGTGTATTCGGCCTCTTCCTTTTCGCTGTGCGTGGCCTTCTGCACGTACAGGTCGGTGATCACCCGAAGCAGTGTCGGCCGGATGTCGATGCCGTTGCGTTTGGACAGCTCGGCCAGGCCGTCGAGAACGGGGTTTGCCGGAGTTTCGGTCATGATTGCCACACAGCGCGGAATGAGCACTGTTTGGGACATTAGCGCCCGCCTCGTTAGCGGACCGTTAACCATGCCGGCCCTTAATCGGTAGCACCGAACCGCCGGTCCGCGGAAGACGTCCAATGGACCGCCGGGGGAGGAGGGGCATGGGAATCATCGTGCAATTTCCAGAAGGGCATCGCCCGCTCGGCGGCGGCCGTTACGTGGACGCCAGTTCCGAGCCGGCGAGCGTGATCATTCTTCCCGTTGTGCGTATCGAGCGTCATCCGGACCAACCATCGGATGGCTTCACAGGCCGCGACGGCGCAGCGTCAGGGCGCAAGCGGCGGCGGCGCAATTCGCGTTCCTGAGCGGCACGCCGCTCGAACGCAGGGAGTCTCGGATGCGATACCGGCCGGTCGCGGTGGCGATCCCGATCCTGGCCGCGTTCGGGCTGCTCTCCGGCTGCGGGGTCAACGGCGATTTCGGCCGGGTCCGCACTTCGCTGGTCAACGACGACGCGCACGCCTGGATGGGCAGCGTCACCGTGCGCGAGCAGGGCGCGATCACCTGGCGGCACGGGCTCACCGACGAGGAGCGCAGGCTTCGCGATCTCGCCTATCCGCTGATCGACCCGCCCTACGACCGCAACAAATGGTACAGCGCGCTGGGCGAGCTCGGCCTCGGCAGCCGGGTGTGGCCCTATCCGGATCGCAACGCCTATGCGTCGCGGCTGTTCACCACCGCCTATCGCTCGCAGACCGCCCGCTACAACAAGCTGATCGAGGACATCCGCAACGATGTGGTGCGGCTCGATCCGTTCTTTGCCACCGCGCGTTACGTGACGGACATGGATCGCAAACGGCGGCGAGGGCTCGCTTATGTCTCGCGGATCAGCGCCGAGGAGCAGGCCAACACCGAATTCCGCATGATGGAAAACAGCCGCATCATCGAGTGGGTGCGCGGCTCGCTCGACGAGCGGGTGGCCTCCTACCGGATCGCGCTGGAGCGTATGGTGATCGCAGCCCCTTCGCCGATCGCGGTCGAGGCCGAGCGGCAGTTGAACCTGCTGCAGCAGCGCGTGGCGGGATACAGCGTTTAGGGCCTGATCCACTCCAATTGAAAGGTCGGAGTCTGTGTCCCTGGGTCCCGCGGAAGCGGGGCCCCAGGGCCGCATGAGCCGTCAGCGATGTTTGAATCTTACTGCTGCTCCGCCGGCAGCGGCTGCTGGCGGCAGGTCGCGGTGCTGAGGACCGCGCGAGCGGCGGGCATCAGCCCGGGCTCGGGGGCCAGCGCCCGCATCATGATCAGGCCGGTGCTGCTCGGTGATTCCACGATCAGCCGGTCGGCCGCGGTGACATCTTCATCTTCGGGCAGCCGGCCGCGCTGATCGCTCGTCATCAGCTCGAGCTCGATCAGGCGGCGGCCCGCGGAACGGTCGTTGATGGCGTAGTAGGCGACGCCGCGGCGGGTGTAGAACGACACCGAGGTGTAGGCGGCGCTGACCGGCACGCTGAGCTTGATCGGGCCGTCGGTCAGGTCGTAGCGGCAGACCGCCGTGGCGAACGCCGGATCCATGAACGGCATGATCTCGTTCTGCGGCACCGGCTGCGGCACCGCCGCAACGGTGTTCACGGGCGCGATCGGCGCGAGCCGCGAATAGGCGTCCTGCGTCGCCGTGCGCGGCAGCACCAGCACCGCGACCAGATGCACGATGCCGCCGAGCAGGGCGCCTGCCAGAAGCCACAGCAGCCAGCGGATCATGGCTTGTCCTTCAAGTGCCTGCGCCTCGCTTGTGCAGTTCTCATGGGCATGACTGCACCGTCACCGCCGGCATCGGCGCTTCGCGTGCCGCGCGCGTCGCGACGCCGACCGGGGAATCGTAGAGCCGCAGCACCAGCACATAGCTGTCGACGCCGTTGGTCGGCAGCCAGTTGCCGGCGCGGGTGCGGGGCGCAACCGCGATCTCGAAGCTGCCATCGGCGCGGCGCACCACCTCCTGGCTGGTGAAGCCCGCGCGGTCGATCGCGTTGCCGATCAGGCGGCCCTGCGGGTCGTAGAGCGTCACCGTCCAGAACCGCGCCTGCGGCGTGGTGCCGATGATCCGCACGTCGCAACGCCCGTCGAGCGGCCGGCCGCCGTCATCGGTGCGGGCGAGGAACGCGACGCCGTCGCCGGAGCCGACCGGGAGCTCGCCGGTGCGGGCCATGGTGGCCCGGGCATAAGGATCAACGTCGCGCGTGCCGTTCTTGGGCCATGCGACCCATGCGCCGATCGGAACCGCGCCGAACGCGGTGCCGCGCGTCAGCACCAGCCAGGTCGTTCCAAGTCCGACGGCTGCCGCGACGGCGAGAGCAAACAAAGATCCAAGTAGCAGGCGCACGATCGATCCGGTCGAAAGGGACGATGATCGGAAACGGAAATGTCTTGAATGTGGCCCTAGTTGCCGCGCACCGCCGAGCCGTTTGCGGCAGACGCGACGGCATCGGATCGCGTCGGGGTGCCGGCCGGGCCCATCACCGGCAATTCGGACACCGTCGGACCGGCGGCCAGCGCCTTGCCGGCGTCCTCCATCAGGTGCTCGATCCGGATCAGAACTTCGGTGCCGCGGCGCGTGAGCAGGGTCGGGCGAAGCACCGTGGCGGAGCCCGCCGCCTGGTTGGCCGCAACCTGATTGCGCGCCGGCGTTGGCGGTGCCGCTGCGGGCGGCAGGCCGGCCAGCGGTTTGATCTCGATGCCCTGGTGCGCGTAGCTCATGATCGCCTGCCAGATCATGGCGGGCAGCGAGCCGCCGGTCATGCGGTTGGTGGAGCTGTAGTCGTCGTTGCCGACCCAGACGCCGGCGACCATGTTGCCGGAGAAGCCAACGAACCAGGCGTCGCGATAGGCGTTGGTGGTGCCGGTCTTGCCCGCGATGCGGACGCCGGGAATGAGCGCGCGGCGGGCGGTGCCTTCCTCGGTGACCTTGTTCATCATCATGTTCATGTCGAGCGCGGTCTGCGACGTCATCACCCGCCGCGGCTTCGGCCCGTCGCGGTCGAAGCGCCAGATCACATCGCCGTTGCCGGTGCGCACCTCGAGCAGCGCGTGCGGGGCGACGGCCATGCCGGCGTTCGGGAACGCCGCATAGGCGACGGTGTGGTCGAGCACGGTCACTTCGCCCGCGCCGATCGGCAGCGACGGCGTGTCGATCAGCGGGGTGCGCAGCCCCATGCTCCTGGCGAGCGAGACGATCTTGGCGCGGCCGATCTTCGGGTTGCCGTTGCCGATCGAGATCGAGAGCTTCACCGCGATGGTGTTGATCGAGCGGGTGAGCGCCTGGGTCAGCGACATCGAGCCGGCATAGCCGCCGGAATAGTTGTGCGGGCACCAGTTGCCGATGCAGACCGGGCCGTCGACCACGATCGAGGTGGGCTTCATGCCGGTCTCGACCGCCGCAGCATAGACGTAAGGCTTGAACGAGGAGCCGGGCTGGCGCAGCGCGTCGGTGGCGCGGTTGAACTGGCTTGCGGTGTAGTCGCGGCCGCCGACCATGGCGCGCACCGAGCCGTCGAGGTCGGCCACCACGATCGCGGCCTGGCTTGCGTGATAGTCGCGGCCGTACTGGCGCAGGAGGTTCTCGACCGCGGTGTCGGCGACCCGCTGCAGGCCGGTGTCGACCGAGGTGCGCACCAGGAACACCCGCTCGGTCATGCTCTTGGGGAACGCGCTGACGAGCTTTTTCACCTCGTCAAAGGCATAGTCGAGGAAGTAGTTCGGAGCGCGGTCGTCGCGCCGGTCGAGCGCGGTCGCGGGATTGCGCCGCGCGCCGAACACTTGGCCCTCGGTCATGAAGCCGGCTTCGACCAGGTTGTCGAGCACGACGTTGGCGCGTGCGCGCGCGGCCGGCAGGTTGATGTGCGGCGCGTACTTGGTCGGGGCCTTGAACATGCCGGCGAGCATCGCGGCTTCCGACAGCGTGACGTCGCGGGCCGACTTGTTGAAATAGAACTGCGCCGCGGCGTCGACGCCGAACGCGCCGCCGCCGAGATAGGCGCGGTCGAGATAGAGCTTGAGGATCTCGTTCTTGGTCAGGCGCGACTCGAGCCAGATCGCAAGGAACGCCTCCTTGATCTTGCGTTCGATGGTGCGCTCGTTGGTGAGGAACAGGTTCTTCGCGAGCTGCTGGCTGAGCGAAGAGCCGCCCTGCTGCACGCCGCCTGCGCGCACGTTGGTGAGAAGTGCGCGGAACGTGCCGGGCACGTCGATGCCGAAGTGCTCGTAGAAGCGCCGGTCTTCGGTGGCGAGCGTCGCCTTGATCAGCGCGTCCGGAAACTCCTCGAGCGGGATCGAGTCGTTGTGCTTGATGCCGCGGCTGCCGATTTCGTTGCCGAAGCGGTCGAGGAAGGTGACCGCGAGCTCCGACTTCTTCAACCAGTCGTCGTCGGAGGTTTCGCGGAACGCCGACTGCGCAAGCGTCAGCAGCACGACGAGGCCCGCAAGCCCCATGGTCGCGCCTTCCGACAGCGGCTCGATGAACACCCAGCGCCGCCAGCCGCCGATGTGGAAGCGGTCCATGAACATGGAGAACCGCTCGTAGAGCTCGCGCGACCAGCGTCCGGCCTGGAACAGGAAGTCGTCAAAGCGCGAATCGGATTCCAGCAGGAAGCGCTGGATCTTTGGCTTCCAGTCCTTCTCGGGATCGGGATAAAGCTCGCGCACTTTGCCGCTTCGGGGAAAAACCCCGCCTCAGGACAAGGGAGAACGCCCCCGGCCCCGGGGGTGTTTGCGTTTCACCTTTCGGTAACTTTTAGACCATCGTAAGGCCGTCTTCCATGGCCCGGCGGCCACAGGGTAAACGGAAAACTGGGGGAAATTCCCCTGCCGCCGCCATAATTTGACGCAAACCGGTCCGGTTTGGTTCAAAGCCGGCGGACGGGGCCGAGACATGCGCCGGTTCAGAAGGCCTTGGGCAATCCCGCCTGGCGCAGGATGGCGTTCGCGGGGTGTCGACTGGGGATGCCGACCGGCACCGCGAAATTCCGCTTGGTGATCGGGCTATGCCAGATTTCGTGGCTGCTCTTGCCTTGCCGGATGAACGTGCAACCCGCCGCCCGAAGCAAGTCGCGCAGCGGCCGATCGAATTGAGGGGGCCATTCAGGCGACGGCCGGCTCGGCTTCGCGCAGTGCCGTGATTTGCAGGAACAGCGACGCGGGATCGACCTCCGGGTGATTGTCCGGCAACAGGTCGAGCGCCATCGCGGATATCTTGCCCAGCAGTTCGTCGAGGGTGGGGGCGTCGGCGGCAGCAGGAATGTCGTCGCAATGACCGGTCCAGACCAAAGCCTCGTCGTCCCAGGCGGCGGAAATGGTGAAGATGACCGGTTTCGACATGTCGGCTCCACCGGCTGGTGCGGGGCTGCGACGGCGCGCGCTTCAGCGAAGCATACAACATTAACATGTCTGGCAGGCTCGTGGCAGGCCGCATGAACGAGGCCGACCCGTGCTGAACTCATTGACCTCGTATTGCGACAGGGGCCTTCGTCGCTCTATAGGCTTTGACTCGCATGACCGCCCCGAAACCCGCCTTGAAGGATCAGTCCCTGAACGGCCAGCCCGACGAGCTGCCGTTCTGGCGGCGCAAGGCCATGAAGGATATGACGGCGGCCGAATGGGAGAGCCTGTGCGACGGCTGCGGCCGCTGCTGCCTGAATAAGCTGCAGGAGGAGGGCTCCGACCGCACCTACTACACCGACGTCGGCTGCCGGCTGCTCGACGGGCAGACCTGCCGCTGCACCGACTACGACAACCGCTCGGCGCAGGTGAAGGACTGCGTCACGCTCTCTTCGCGGAATATCAACCGCATTTCGTGGCTTCCGCCGACCTGCGCCTACAAGCTCGTGGCGGCGGGCAGGGACCTCTATTGGTGGCACCCGCTCGTTTCGGGTGACCCGGAGACGGTGCATCAGGCGGGGGTGTCGGTGCGCGGCAAGGTCGGCGCGAGCGAGGTGAATGTGCCGGACGACGATCTGGAGGATCACATCGTCAGTTGGCCGCTGAAGTGGCCGAAAGGGGCGAAGGCGCCGAGGCGGTAACGCCCGCACACCAGCCTTGCCTTACTTCCGGTTGAATTTCCCGCGCCCTTCGGCATGGTGCCCCCGCCATGCCGGGCCCCGAACCTTCGCCGCAGCTTGAAGCCGCGCCGTCCGACCGCGCGCCACTCGATCACGCCGCCATCGTCGCGATCATGTGGGGCATCATGCTGTCGATGTTCCTGTCGGCGCTGGAGCAGACCATCGTCGCGCCGGCGCTGCCGACCATCGGGAGGACGCTGGGCGACGTCGAGTACCTGTCCTGGGTGGTGTCGGCGTATCTGCTCGCCAACACCGTGGCGGTGCCGCTGTTCGGCAAGCTCTCCGACATTCACGGCCGGCGGCGGATGATGCTGGTGGCGACCGTGATCTTCCTGGTCGGGTCGGCGGCCTGCGCGCTCGCGCCCAACATGCCGTCGCTGATCGCGGCCCGCGTACTGCAGGGCATCGGCGGCGGCGGCATCCTGCCGATCGCCCACACCATCATCGGCGACATGGTCTCGCCGCGCGAGCGGCCGCGCTACCAGGCCTACACGGCGGTGATGTTCCTCGCCGCATCCATCGCCGGTCCGGTGCTGGGCGGCGTGCTCACCGACTACGTGCACTGGACCATGATCTTCTGGATCAACCTGCCGCTCGGCGCGCTGGCGCTGTGGATGACCGACCGGGCGCTGAAAAAGCTCCCGCGCAACGACCGGCCGCACAAGCTCGACACGCCGGGTGCGGCGCTGATGGTGCTCGCGGCGCTCACGCTGATGCTGGCGATGAGCTGGGGCGGCACCCGCTACGGCTGGGCATCAGCGCCGATCCTGGGATTGCTCGCCGCGAGCTGCGCGCTGTGGGCGCTGTTTGCGATGCGCGTGATGACCGCGCCCGAGCCGTTCATTCCGCTCGCGATCCTGAGCGAGCCGATCGTCGCGGCGGTCACCATCGCCGGGTTCTTCAGCGTCGGCGTGATCATCGGCCTGTCGATCTTCCTGCCGCTCTATTTCGAGCTGGTGCTGGGTTTCTCGCCGTCGGGTTCCGGCACCGCGCTGATCGTGTTTCTGGCGGCCGCAACCATCGGCTCGTTCCTCGCCGGCCGGCTGATGATCCTCACCGCGCGTTACAAGCGCGTCCCGCTCGGCGGGCTCGTGCTCGGCATCGTCATGCTGGCGGCGTTCGCGGCGCGGCCCGCAGGGCTGTCGCTGCTCGAGGTCTGCGTGCTGCTGACGGTCGGTGGAACCGGCCTCGGCGTGATGTACCCGGTGACGACGACGATCATTCAGAACACCGTCGCGCCGCATCAGCTCGGCACGGCAACCGGTGCGCTCAACTTCGCGCGGCAGCTTGGCGGGACGATCATCGTCGCAGCCTTCGGCGCGGTCGTGCTCGGCGGCATCGACACCGGCGGGCGCGGGCTGACACTGGAGATGCTCAAGGGCGGGGCCAAGTACGCCGGCGCAGACTTCGCCTCGGTGTTCGGCTGGCTGTTCGCCTCGGCGGCGGTGTTTCTCGCGGCAGGTCTCATCGCGGTGCTGGCCATCGAAGAACGGCCGTTGCGCGGGCCGCAACGCGCGCCGGCCGAATAGCACGCGGAGCAGGGCGGCCGCTCGTGTCTCGTCATAGCTGCGCTGCAACAAGCGCCATTGAAATCGCGCAACCGACGCGCGATGTTGCTTTGCAGCATTGAAGCTCGAATCGCCGCGGTTCATTCGCGGCCGGATTGTCCGTTGCGATGAATTTTTCCAGGGCCGCCGCCCGGGCGCGGGCGCGCGTTCGGATGACCGTCAGGAAACGGCGGAAACTTGCGACCGAGCGCCCCGCGCCGGCCAAGCCCGGAACCGCGACGCCTGGCAACGCGACGCCTGGCAATGCGACGCCTGCCGAGGTGGCGGCCGCCGCCGGCGCACCGCGCGCGGCGATGAGCCACGCCGAGGTTCGCACCATCTTCTTCGGCCTGATGCTGGCCGCGTTCCTCTCGGCGCTGAACCAGACCATCATCGCCACGGCGCTGCCGACGATCGGCCGGCACTTCCACGACTTCGAGAACCTGCCGTGGGTGGTCACGGCCTATCTTTTGACATCCACCGCGGTCGCGCCGCTCTACGGCAAGCTCTCCGACATCTGGGGACGCCGCGCGATGATCCTCGTCGCCATCGGCCTGTTCATGGCGGGTTCCGTGCTGGCTGCGGCCGCGCCAAGCATGACGCTGCTCATTCTCGGCCGCGGGCTGCAGGGCATCGGCGGCGGCGGCATCCTGCCGCTCTGCCAGTCGGTGATCGCCGACGTGGTCGCCCCGCGCGAGCGCGGCCGCTACCAGGCCTATATGGGCGTGGTGTGGGTCACCTCCGGCGTCTGCGGGCCGGTGTTCGGCGGCATGATGGCCGAGCATCTGCACTGGTCGCTGATCTTCTGGATCAACGTGCCGATGGCGCTGGCCGCAGCGCTGCTCACGCACCTTTATCTGAAGCGGATTCCGCGCCACGACCGCCGCCACAAGCTCGACGTGCTCGGCGCGGTGCTGATGATGGCCTCGTGCATCCCGATCCTGCTGGCGCTCACCTGGGGCGGTACGCTCTATTCATGGACCTCCGCGCCGATCCTCGGGCTGATCGCCGCATCCCTCGTGCTGTCGCTGCTGTTCGGCTGGCGGCTTGCGACCGCCGCCGAGCCGTTCCTGCCGCTCACCGTGCTCAACAACCCGGTGATGCGGACCGGCACCGCCTCGGCGTCGCTGGCGATGGGCGTGTCGATCGGGCTCACCATAGTCGTGCCGATGTATTTCGAGGTGGCGCACAAGTTGACCGCGACCGAGTCCGGCATCGCGCTCATTCCGCTCGCGCTCACCACGCCGGGCTCGCTGCTGGCGGGCCAGGCCATGCTCTACTGGAAGCACTACAAGCGCGCCCCGGTGATCGGGCTTGTCATCGCGCTGTTTGCGCTCACGTTCCTGATCTGGCGGCCGGACATGCCGCTGGTCTATTCGATCGCGCTGATGGGCGTGGTCGGGACCTGCATCGGCGTGGTCTATCCGATCACCACGGTGTCGATCCAGAACGCGGTGCCGCACCACCAGGTCGGCATCGCCATGGGCGCGCTCAACTTCTTCCGCTCGCTCGCCTCAGCCTTCGTGGTCGCGGTGCTCGGCGCGATCCTGCTCGCGGGGCTCGGCGTGTCGGCCGGGCGCGGCGGCCGCGCGGTGTCGGTGATCGAGTCCATGAGCACCGCGGGACCGGGCGGTGCGCTGACCTTCCGCTGGGTGTTCGCGGCCTCGTTCGTGTTTCTCGCGCTGAGCCTCTTTTTCCTGCTTTTCATGGAGGAGCGGCCGCTGCGCGGCAGCGTGGTGCCGGCCGAAACGACGCCGCGCCCCGTGCCAGCGGAGTAGGTGGGCAAAGCCGCCGCAGGCGGCGTGCCCACGTCTTGTTTTGATTGCTCGCGGAAGCATTGCGTGGGCACGCCGCGGAGCCTGTCATCGGGCCGCGCTTCGCGCGGACCCGTTGGCGGCTTTGCCCACCCTGCGTTTCCGTCAACAGCTATCGCGACGCGACCTTGGCCTTGCCGCGCTTGGCGGCGAGCGCCTTCTTGGCCTGCTTCTTCTTTTTTTCCTTGGCCTTCTTCAGCAACTCCGCGTAGCGCTGGCAGGCTTCCGGATTGGTCTTGGCGAGCGCTGCGCGCTCCTCGGCCGTCGCCTCGCGGAAGAACTCGTGCCGGCCCGCCTTGGTGACCGGCACGAACTCTTTCCTGAACGCGCAGACGTTCTTGAGCGCCGACAGCTCCTCGTTCATGTAGTACCGGATCGATGCATCCGGATCGTCGTTGCGGCCCTCGATCGCGTCCACCGCGACCACTGCCGATGCGTGCCAGAGCACGTTCCTCTTCGGCGTGCGGCGGGCCATCGGCAGGCAGGCGAAGGAAAACTGGCAGACGCCTTTGCTCCTGTAGAAGACCACGC
This sequence comes from Xanthobacteraceae bacterium, assembly GCA_019746135.1. Lineage (GTDB taxonomy): Bacteria > Pseudomonadota > Alphaproteobacteria > Rhizobiales > Xanthobacteraceae > Z2-YC6860. The sequence continues at coordinate 47,150 of JAIESI010000118.1, read as the reverse complement.
CGCAGATCGTGTTGCCGCCCCAGTAGCGGCGGTCCGCCTTGGCCCGCTCGGTGATGACGCGGGCGATGTGGCGCTGGCCGATTTCGGGCTCGAAGGTCGAGCCGCCCTCGAAGTAGATGGCAAGCGTCAGACAATAGCGTTCGGTTTCAGCAACGACGTCGCGGCTCTGGATCTCGATCGGCGCGCGGCCCGCTTCCGAAACCGGGACCAGCTTTGCATAGGCGGAACCCGCCAGAACAATGCTGGCCGCAAGCGCAGTCGCAATTGTCCGCATGCCGTCCCCGAATCGCATGCCGTCCCCACGGCGACGCGGAAATTAGAAGTGGTCTCCGGTGCGCAGACAAGTTGGAACTCGAGGCCGCCCCCGCGACATAGTGGACAGCAGCCGCTCGATTCCTGAACCGCTGTTCAGATATTCGCCAGCCAGCCCTCGGCCGCGGCGTAGCGGACCAGTTCCGCGCGCGTCGACAGCCCGAGCTTTTCCAGCCCACGCGCCTTGTAGGTCTCGACCGACTTCACGCCGATGTCGAGCCGCCGCGCCGTCTCCTTGTTGGTGAAGCCCAGCGCCGTGAGCTTGAGCACCTCGCTCTCGCGCTCGGTCAGCGCCGGCATCATCGGCTTGTCGCCGTTGCGGCCCTGGCGCGGCGTGTTGTTGACGAACACGCGGTCGACGATCGCGGGATCGACGTAGATGCCGCCGGTCAGCACCGCGCGCGCCGCCTGGATCAGGTTCTCCGCGGCCGAGCGCTTCAACAGGTAGCCGCGGACGCCGGCGTCGAGCGCCTGCTTGAGAAATGCGCGGTCCTCGTAGACGGTCAGCACCATGACCCGCACCGAAGGCGCCTCCTCGGCGAGCCTTCGCGCGAGCGCGATGCCGTTGAGCTCCGGCATGGAAATGTCGATCAGCGCGATGTCGGGCTGCTTGTCGACGATCAGCTTCAGCGCGGTCAGGCCGCTGGTCGCGGTCCCGACCATCTCGAAATCCGCTTCGGACGCGATCAGATTCTGCAGTCCGGCCAGGACGATCGGGTGATCATCGCAGAGCGCAATTCGCGATTTTCCGTTCACGCTGAGAGCCTCGCCAGGTCGAGTGGGATGCGGGCGAACACGGTCGTGCCGACGCCCGAGGAGGATTCGATTTCAAGCTCGCCGCCGATCAGCGCCAGCCGCTCGCGCATGCCGGCAAGGCCAAGCCCGCGCCGCCCGGACAGGCCGCTGTTTCCACTCGGCACCGCGGCGTCGAAGCCACGGCCGTTGTCTTCGATGGTGAGCTGCAGCGTGGAGCCGGACCGGCCGACCAGGACGCTGACCGAGGTCGCCTCGCGCGCGTGCTTGGCGATATTGGTCAGCGCCTCCTGCACGATGCGGTAGATCGCGGTTCGCTTCTCGTCGGTGAGCGCGTCGAGGTCGACGTCGCCGCGGTGGAAGTCGGCGGCGATGCCGAACTGCTGGCTCCACTCGGCCACGTAATTGGCGAGCGCCGAGTTGAGCCCGAGCTCGTCGATCGAGGCGGGCCGCAGCTCGCGGGCGATGCGGTGCAGCGACTTGCCGATCTCCTCCATCCGCTCGCGGAGCGTGCGGATGTGGCTCCGGCCGGCTTCGGTGAACTGGATTTCCAGCCCCTTCAGCTCCAGCATCGCCGCGGTCAGCGTCTGTCCGGTCTGGTCGTGCAGCTCGCGGGCAAGCCGCACACGCTCCTCTTCCTGCGCCTGCATCAGCCTTCGTCGCAGCTCGTCGCGCTCGGACACCGCGGCGGCGAGTCGTTCGGCGGCCTGCACCCGCGGCGTCACGTCGATGATGGTGACGATGACGAAGCGGCCGGCCTCCGTGGCGATCGGGTTGATCAGGATTTCGACCGGGAACTCGCCGCCGTCCTTGCGGCGGCAACTCAGGTAGCGGTCGCCGGCGGACTGCGGCGATTTCAGGCTGACGATGGCCGTGCTTCCGGCCGGCGCGGAGGCGTCCCAGAAGCGGTCGGGGAACAGGATGCTGGCGGGCTTGCCGATCAGCTCGCTCCGCTCATAGCCGAATTTCTGATCGAGCCGTTCGTTGGCGAGCACGATGCGCCGCTTCTCATCCACCACCAGCACGCCATTGGGAGCGGACTCGAACAGGATGCGAAATTCCTCTTTGGTCGGGGTTCGGTCGATCCCCAGCGCGCCGATCGAGTGGGGCAAGAGGCCGGACAGGTAGTAGGTGAGGGCGAGCGAGACCAGCAGCACGACGCCGCTCGCGGCGGCGTAATTGAGCAGGGCGGTGTTTTGCGGCGCGCGAAGCAGGTTGGTCGGCATGCCCACGGCGACGACCCAGCCGGTCGAGGCGGACCGCCGCCAGCTCCAGCGGAAGTCGTCGCCGTATCGGGTCGGGCCGATGTTGACGCCTTCGGTCTTGGTCACCTTCTTTGCGAAATTGAAATTGACCTTGGTGCCGGCATATTCGCTGTGGCGCTCCGAGCGTGCGATGATGTTGTTGCCGCGATCGATCAGCGCGACGATCCACTGGCCCGGCAGGCCGGCGTTTTTCAGGGCATCGCTGAAGGTGTCGGCCGGGATGGCGACCAGCAGGTAATAGGCGATGTGGCCGCCACGGCTGACCGGGATGCCCGCGGTGATGAAGTAGCGGTTGATGAACGCGCCATAGAATACGTTGGAGATGGTCGGCTTGCCGGTCTTCAAGGCCTCCTGCATCGCGCTGAGCGATTCGGCGGCGATGGCCTGCGGCAGCGTCTCGCCCCAGTTGACCGACGCGTTGACGATCTGCTGGCCGGACGTCGCGTCGCGCAGGACGATCTGCACGTTGAGCTGGCGGCTCACCTCCGTGGCCTGGCCGTGGAAGCCGGCATAGTCGCCGGTCTGAAGGAAGTGCGAGCTTGCGAGCGCGGTCAGCATGGCGGTGGCGGTTGCGATCTCGTGATCGATGTCGGCCATCACCTCCTTGGCCTTGTTGTCGGCATTGCGCTCGAGCAGCGCGCGCTCCGACTGTGCCGAGCTGAACGTGAGCCAGCCGCCGAACAGCAGCGCCGGCACCAGCGCCGCGGCCACAAGCGCCACCAGCCACAGCCGCAGCGAGCGGCGTTTGGCGCGGAAGGCGGCAAGAAGCGCAGCAATCTTCACGATGGGTGAACCATCCGACAATGTTTCGATCGGAGCGATATAACGCCACCCGGCCGATTGAACCGTCGCTGAACGACCGGTTGCTGGAATCGCAAGTGTCACATATCCCGGTGCGGCGTCCAGCGCTCCGTGCACAGCGGAAAAGGGGCTCCAACTCCTTCAAGGAGTTGGAGCCCCCAGTGATCGCCGGGGCTCAGACAATGTCCCAGCCCCCCAGCTGTAGAGGACGCCGCTTGCAAAAGGCTGAAAATGTCGGGGAATTCCTGACACTTAGGCGCATGTCTTGACACGCGGGAACGATGCGCAGGTGCGTCGCCGCCGCGGGAGATTTTGCTTCGGCGGCTTGCCGGAGCCGATATGCTTTCAGCCGGGGTTCCGGTTCCGCCGTGGAGGCGATGATGCGCGTTCGGGGTGCTGTGGCGTTGGCGATCCTGGCTTGGTCGCAATCCGGCCCATCGGCCGTGGCGCAGAGCTGGCCGACCCGGGCGGTGACCATGGTGGTGCCGTTCGCGCCGGGCGGCGGCACCGACGTGCTCGGCCGGATCGTCGCCAAGCGGCTGTCGGAGACGCTCGGCCAGCAGGTGATCGTCGAGAATGTCGGCGGGGCGGGCGGCATGATGGGTTCGGCGCGCGTCGTGAAGTCGCCGCCCGACGGCTACCAGTTCGTGCTCGGCAGCCGCGCCGACGCCATCAACCAGACGCTCTACAAGACGCCGCTCTACAACCTCATGAGCGACCTTGAGCCGGTGGTGCTGGTCGCCGATCAGCCGACGGTGATGGTGGCGCGCAAGGATCTGCCGGTGAACGGACTGCAGGAGTTCATCGCCTACACCAGGGCCAATCAGGCCAGGATGCAGTTCGGTTCCGCCGGCGCGGGCTCGACCGGTTTCATCGACTGCGCGCTGTTCAACGCCGCGATCGGTCTCAACATCACCCACGTGCCGTATCGCGGCGGGGGACCTGCGATGCAGGACCTGATCGGCGGGCGCATCGACTACTTCTGCACGCTGACCGGCACGGCGGTGCCGCAGATCGAGAGCGGCCTGATCAAGGCCGTCGCGGTGATGACCAAGGACCGCGCGCCGATGCTGCCGAACCTGCCGAGCACCTGGGAGCAGGGGTTCAGGGATTTCGAGGCATCGACCTGGTTCGGCTTCTACGTGCCCAAGGGAACGCCCGCTGCGGTGATCAAACGGTTGCGCGACGCAACCGTCGAGGCGCTGGACACGCCCTCGGTGCAGGAACAGCTCCTGAAATCCGGCTCGCTGGTCTCCGCGCCAGACCGCCGCTCGACCGAGTATCTGAAGAAGTTCACCGAAAGCGAGATCGCCAAAAACGGCGCGCCGATCAAGGCCGCGGGGATCTCGATGGAGTAGGGCGTAGCGCCCGGAGTGTCTCCACACGATCATTCCGGGGCGCGAGCGCGCCAGCGCGTTTACGCGCGTCTTCAACGCGCTACGGAGCGAGCCCGCAATCCAGAGCTGCAGACGCTTTCTCCGAGACTGGATTTCGGGCTCGCTGCCATAGCGGCGTCGGAGCCGCGCTATGGCAGCGCCCCGGGATGACGGTGGCGTATGTGGTTCCCGATCAGCGCCATTCGAATCAAAAATGGCGCAGTGCGGTGCGTTCGCGTTGAGCAATTCGTTATTTCCTGCGGGTAGTTTCTGCCCCGCCCATGGCGGATTCGTTCCTGCAGCCCTTCTTCGTCGATCGCCGCTCCGAACCACGCCGGCGCGTCGACAATTGCCTGATCAAGCTCGACCCCGGGCGCGGCCGCGCACTGATCACCTGCTTCGTCTGGGATATCTCGGAAGGCGGCACGCGACTCAAGCTGTCGGAGAACATCGACCTGCCGCCGGTCGTTCACGTCGTCGTCGGCAATGTCCGCAAGGCCGCGCGCGTGGTGTGGCGCAAGGCGGACCACGTCGGGCTGCAGTACCCGCCGGCCGCGACCGGACCCAAGTGAGCGCAGGCTCGCGCTCAGTTCAGCTTGAGCGGCGGCGGCGCGGCGGGCGTGGTGGGTGCGACGCCGGTCGGGGCTGGCCCACGCGGCCCCACACCTCCACCGCGCTCGTCCAACAAGCCGGGCTGCGGCATGCCGCCTCCGCCTTTCTCGGCAGTCGGCGACGACGATATCGGCTTGTTTGTCGTCGCGCGCGGCGCAAAGGGCACGCGCACTTCCTTGACCGTCTCGCAGGTATGGTCGACCCGCTTGTTATTTTCGTCATATTGGCAGCAGAGGAACGTGCCGGAACTCGAGCAGTATGCGTCGTGAGAAGTCTTGCTGCCGTTTATGAGGTCTTGCTCCTTTTGACTGATGCACTTCTTGCCGTCTTTTGTCTTCAAAAACGCCTTGAGCTGGCTTGTCGTGCAGTTGGTCATGCTGTTGGGCTTGGCGTAGGCTGCCGGAGCCGTTGTCAGCAGAAAAGTCAGAGCGCACAGAGCGCTCGGAACCAGGCGGGTGGTTGCGCGCATCGCGGTTCTCCTCCGGCTGAACGGGTCGTGCGGTTCACTCTCCTCGATGGATCAGCAATTGAGGGGCGTCGGCGGTCATGCCGCTCGAGGCTTTGCTTGGTCGCAACGCAGGCGTGGCTGGTTCAAGCCGCTGCCCCTGCCGGAACCGCGCCGAACGGAACCGGCCGCGCCGCGTTGCCGCGGCGGCTTACGGCGCGAGCTTGATGTTCTTGTCCTTCACGAGCTTCGCCCATTTGGCGACGTCGACCGCCAGCACCTGGCGCATCTCCTCTGCGCTCCCGGTCCGCATGTTCGCGCCGGTGGTTTCGAGGCGAGCGCGGACGTCCGGCATCGCCACGGCATCCTTGATTGCGGCCTCGATGGCGGACACCACGTCGTTCGGCGTGCCGGCCGGCGCGAAGAAGCCGATCCAGGTGTTGACCTCGTAGCCCGGGACGCCGGCCTCATCGAGCGTCGGCACGTTCGGATACTTCCGCGAACGCTCCTTGCTGGTCACGGCGAGCGTGCGGATGCGGTCCGACTGCAAGGCCGGGCTGCCCGTGGTGAGATCGGCGATGATCGTGCCGGTCTCGCCGCCGATCGTCGCGGTGACGGCCGGCGCGCCGCCGCGATAGGGAATGCTGCGGATGTCGATGCCGGCCATCGCCTTGAACAGCTCCAGCGCGAGCAGCGTTGCCGAGCCGCCGGAGGCGTGGGTGAGCTGGCCGGGCTCCTTCTTCGCCAGCGCAATCAGCTCGATGACCGACTTAGCCGGAACGCTGACATTCACCATCAGCGCTTCAGGGATCGCTGTGACGAGGCCGAGCGGCACGAAGTCCTTCTGCGGGTTGTAGGGCAGGTCGGCAAACACCAGCGGGTTGATCGCCATGGTGCCGTCGTGCGCCACCAGCAGGGTGTAGCCGTCGGCCGGCGATTTCTGCACGGCTTCCGCGCCGAGCCGCATGGCGGCACCGGGCCGGTTCTCGACCACGACCGGCCTGCCCCACTTCGCCTGCATCTTGTCGGCGATGGTGCGCGCGGTGGTGTCGATCGAGCCGCCGGGCGCGGTCGGCACGATCACCTTGACCGGACGATCCGGGAAACCTTGCGCGGGCGCGGGTGATGCGAAGGCGGCGAGCGTGGCCGCGGCCAGGAGAGCGGCCGTCAGTCCAGATGTCATGTCGATTCCTCCCGGGTCCGCGATTAACGCGCGGCTTCGATGGCTTGTTGATGCTCCTTGAGCACGCCCGGAATCTCTGCAGGCGGCACGCGGCCGAAGCCGCAGTAACCGGCGACGCCGAAGTCGGGCAGGAACTTGCGCGCATGGGCGATGCGCTGCTTGAACCCGTCCATGTGATGCACCACGCCGAGATAGACCCGCGCGCCCTTCGGCTTGAGGTTCTTTAGCGGCGCAAAGAACGCCTCGCCGACGTCCGGCAGCACCGGGATGTGGATCCAGTCGACGCGGCGGCCGGAGGCTTCGACCGTAGCGTTGGCGAGCTCGACGGTCGCGGAAAGGTCGGCCGGCGCGAAACGCGGCCATCCGCCGAGCGTGCCGAAGCAGAAGTGATAGCCGAGCTGCACCGCCTCCGGAATGCGCGCCGACAGCGTGCGGAACTGGGCGGTGTTGCGCTCGATCGCGCCGTCGGCGGAAAAGCCCTGCACCGCGCCGTAGGCGTCCTGCACCTCGGTCGAGCAGTCCCACTGGATGGCGAGATCGTTGTGCGGGATCTTCTGGCAGATCATGGCGGCCTCGGCGGCCATCGCCTCGGTGAAGCCCGGCCGGATCCTGGCGATGTCGGCGTGGTTCGGGAAAATCCGTGGCGGCAGCGCGCTGTTGACCGAAGCAAGCGACACCTGGAAGCGCAGGTGCTTGGCAAGCTCGCCCTTCTCGCGCAGCGTTTTGAACACGAAGTAGGAGTTCACCGCGTCGCGCGCGTAGCCGATGCGCCAGCCGGGATCGCCGAACCGCACCCGCTCGACGCCGTCCTTGACCTTGAACAGCCAGCTGTCGCCGGCGTTGCGCGGGAACTGGCGCTCGACGCCGCTGTCGTCGGCGGCGGGATGGCGCGCCACCTCGAGCTCGGGATGGCCGGCCAGCACCTGATAATGGATGCGGCTGATCCAGTGCCGCCGCGGGCCGACCTCGCCGTCGGGCATGGTCTTGAGCGAGGGGCCCAGCGGGCCGCCGAATTGGCGAAACACATCTTCGACGGTGTCGAGCGGAATGCTGCCGACCAGCAGGGTGTCTGTGCTCACGCGTTCTCCGTTTGTTGTCCGAGCGGGAGCCACTCTAGTACGTGGAGGCTTGCGCGGGGAGCAACGCGGTCATTCCGTCGCAGAACGGGCCGCCCATTCTAGGTCGGGAAGGTGGGCAGCGCCGGAGTTTCTGAGGTTCGACACTGTTGATCTTGCTGAATTGCCGCAAATGCCAAATCTGGTAGACTTGCGGCATGAGCAAGGACACATCCGTGACCGTCGGTGATCATTTCGCCGATTTCATCGAGCGCCAGGTGCAAGCGGGCCGATATCGATCCCCGAGTGATGTGGTGAGCGCCGGCCTTCGTCTGCTTGAGGAGCAGGAACTGAAGATCGAACGGCTGCGCGCTGCCCTGATCGAAGGCGAGCAGAGCGGAGCGCCGACGCCGTTCGATCTGAACGACTTCCTTGATGAAATGCATCGGGACCGCGCCCAGCCGCGATGAGCGGCTACGTTCTCACACCGCGGGCGCACGCCGATTTGAAGGCGATCTGGGCGTACACCGCCGATCGTTGGAACGCTGACCAAGCCGATCGTTACGCCGGACTTCTGGACGCTGCCATGCACCTTGTTGCGGCCGAGCCTCGCCGATGGCGGTCTTGCGACCATATCCGGGCCGGCTATTACAAGTACTCCGCTGGCAGCCATGTCCTTTTCTTCAGGCGCCACGAGAGCGGCATTGTCGTGGTTCGCATTCTGCATCAGAGCATGGACTTCGAACGGCATCTTTAGTCCACGCCGACCGATTTGGTTCTCATGGCGTTTGCACGGCAACACCGCTTTAGCCCGGCTTGCTGGCCTGCAATCCGCGATTGAGCAGCCGCGCGAGTCGCGCCGAAAACGCCTTGGCGTCGGCCGGCCGGTCGCCCTCGAGCACGCGCGCCTCGTCGAACAGCAGATGCGCCGCGTCCTCCTTGAACGCATTGTCGCCGTCGCCCAGCGCGGCCAGCGACACGACAACCCCGTGGTGCGGGTTGATCTCGAGGATCGGCTTGGCCGAAGGCGCCGCGCGGCCAGAACCCGCCAATAGTTTCTCCAGCGAGCGGTCGGGGCCGCCTTCCGGCGCGACCAGGCAGACCGCGCTGTCGGTGAGGCGGTCGGAGGTACGCACGTCGGACACCGCCTCGCCGAGCGTCAGCTTGACGAAGGCGATGAAGTTTGTGACCGCCTCGGTGCTCTCGGGCCTCTCGTCCTGCTTCTGGTCGTCGAGCCGTGGGATCGCCGCCAGGTCGGCCGCGCCCTGGGTCACCGAGCGGAACGGCTTGCCGTCGAACGACGGGTTGTAGGTCACCCATAGGCTGTCGACGATGTCGGAGAGCAGGAGCACCTCGACACCGCGGGCGCGGAAGCCCTCGAGATGCGGCGAGGCTTCGATCTGGGCGAGATTGTCGCCGGCGATGTAGTAGATCGCGGTCTGGTTCGGCTTGAGCGCAGCGACATGGTCCTTGAGGCTGCGCCGCACCTCCGGCTGCGCGGTGGTGCGGAAGCGCGCCAGTCCCAACAACTGGTCCTTGCGCTCGTAGTCCTCGTAGATGCCCTCCTTCAGCACCGGGCCGAACGCGTCCCAGATCTTGCCGTAGGCCTCGGCGTTGCTTTCGGCGAGCTTTTCCAGCTCGGTCAGCACGCGGCCGGTGACGCTCTTCTTGATCGCGGCCAGAATGGGACTCGTCTGGATCATCTCGCGCGACAGGCTGAGCGGCAGGTCGGCGGAATCGACGATGCCGCGCACGAAGCGCAGGTAGTGCGGCACGATCTCGGCGTCGGCGGTGATGAACACGCGCTTGACGTAGAGCTTCATCCGGCTCTTGCGGCCGGGATCGTAGAGATCGAACGGCTTCGAGGTCGGCACGAAGGCCAACGTCGTGAACTCGTGGCGGCCCTCGGCGCGGAAGTGGATGGTCAAGGCCGGCTCGTCGAACTGTCCGGCGACGGTGCGGTAGAAGTCGGTGTATTCCTCGGGCTTGATCTCGGTGCGAGGCCGCGTCCACAGCGCAACGCCGTCGGCCAATTCCGCAGGCTCTGCGCCGGGCTTCTCGACGATCGAGATCGGCACCGGCACATGGCCGGAATTGGCCCGCACGATGCGCTCGACGTTGTAGCGCTCGGTGTAGGACTTGGCGTCCTCCATCAGGTGGAGGGTGACGCGGGTGCCGCGCGCGGGCGCTTGTGTCACGTCAACCGGCTCGACCGTGTAGGTGCCCTTGCCGTCGGAGGACCAGCGCCAGGCTTCGCCCGAGCCGGCGCGGCGCGAGACCACGTCGACCCGGTCGGCCACCATGAACGCCGAATAGAAGCCGACGCCGAACTGGCCGATCAGCGTCGCGCTGTCGCCGCCCTTGCCGGCGTCGCCTTTGGCGGCTTCGAGCTTGTCCATGAACGCCTTGGTGCCGGACCGGGCGATGGTGCCGAGCGCGTCGGTGAGCTCGTCACGGCTCATGCCGATGCCGTTGTCCTCGACGGCAAGCTCGCGCTTGTCGGCGTCGATCGCGATGCTGATGCGCGCCTTGGCATCGTCGGCGAGGAGGGCGGGCGTGGCGATGGCGTCGTAGCGCAGCCGCTCGCAGGCATCGGCGGCGTTGGAAACGAGCTCGCGGAGGAAGACGTCCTTGTCGGAGTAGACCGAGTGCACCATCAGGTGCAGCAGCCGCGCGACGTCGGCTTCGAAGACGCGGCTCTCGGGCTTGGAGGCGGTGGTCGCGGCAGTCGTGTCGGTCATTTGCAGCAGCTGGCTCCGGCGGTTGAACGCGCAAGGAGATGGCGGGAAATGATCGGGAGTTCAAGGCCGGGGATGGGCTCGCCGCCGATGCCACGGCGGCCTCTCAGGTTCAATCCCTGTCCAACTTCAACATATTGAATAAAAAAGCAGAATTTCGCTCTGTGCCGTATCGCACTTCATTGCCCCGGATCGCGGCATCACAGTCCCCGGCATTGCGAACAAGTGATTTGGAAGGGGAAATCAATGTCTGACCATCGCGACAAGGACCGCACCGGGCTGTTTACGGTCGTCGGCGCTCCCTACGTTGCCGAGCGTCACGGCGACACGCACGGGCACTATCACAAGGCTTCCGACCAATGCCGCAAGGGCACGAACGTGGCCGGCCTGTGGCTCACGTTCTACGCCCTCATCATCGGCGTCGCGGTGCTCGGCAGGGCCGGTGCGCATTCGGCCATCGAAGTGGCCTGCAATTATTTGAAGTAGCGAGGGGCGGGGTGGGCGTGGCGCATGTCCCGGAAAAAGCATGCCCCGGACTTGACCCGGGATGGGCACCGGTTTTCCGGAAAGGACATGCGCAAACGTTCAGTCGTCGCTGTGCAGCATCTGCATCAGCTCGGGCACGTTGTTGATCACGAACGCGCCCCGCCGCTTTGACAACAGCCCCTTGCGCTCGAGCGCCTTCAGCTCCCGCGCCACCATCTCCCGCCGCGTGCTGACGCGGGCCGCGATGTCGGAATGCACCGGCGGCGGCGACACCAGCGCCCGCCGCTCGTCGGTCGGATCCGGGCGCGACCGCCGCAACAGCTCGGCATAGATGCGGTTCTTGACGTGCATCGACGAGAATTCGTTGACGCGCTGGTCGAGCGTGCGGATGCGCGCGACGAGTTGCTGCAGCAGCTGCTCGCTCACGTCCGGATGGTTGTGGATGACCTCGCGGAACACCGTGGCCGACATGCAGGCGATGGTGGCCTCGGTGATGGCGAGAATGCCGGCCGAGCGCGGCTGGCCGTCGATCGCCGCCATCTCGCCGAAATAGCCGCCGGCTTCGATGTCGCCGAGGATGATCTCGCGGTCGGGCGAGGGGGTGATCAGCACGCGGACCACGCCACTGGTCAGGAAATAGATGTCGGTGCCGATGTCGTTCTGCTCCAGCAGCCATTCCTTGGCGTGGGCATGACGCCACTGGCAGCGCTTCTCGAAGCTGGTGCGGGCCTTGGCGTCGAGCGAGCGCAGCAGTCCGACCCGCTCCAGCGTTTCATGCGGCTTGTTCATCGAATATGTCCCAGACCTCAATCGTCTCAACCATGAATAGGCCTCCGCTGCAATGCGGCGTGGTCGCAAATGGCGCGGACTGCCGCCAGCGGCCGCTTGACGTGCTCGCGCAGGCTGCTCGCCACAGCGCGTCGAAGACGCGCGCAAACGCGCTCATGGCTCGCATGCGCGAGCGCGATGCCCCCGCGGCTCCTTCCCGTCCCAATACTCGCGAATAACGGCTGGGCCCGATCCGGGCGACGCCCTATCAGTCCCACCGGCACGATAGAGCCATACCGGTATTTTGCAATCCAGCACCGCGGTGACGGGAGCTTTTGCGCCGCATCGGCCATGCTAACAATACGGCATGGAAATCATTGTCATAGGCGGCGGTATCGGGGGGTTGACGCTGGCGCTGGCCCTCCACGCGACGGGCCGGGCCCGTCGCATCCGGGTGTTCGAAGCGGCGGCGGAGATGCGGGCGCTCGGCGTCGGCATCAATATCGGCGCGCACGCGATGCGGGAGCTGAGCGTGCTGGGCCTGGAGGACGAGTTGGTCGCGACCTCCTGCCAGCCTGAAGACTATGCCTTCTTCACCCGGCACGGGCAGCTGGTCTACCGCGAGCCGTTCGGCAAGGCCGCCGGCCATCAGTGGCCGCACATCTCGCTGCTGCGTCCCGACCTGCAACGCGTGCTGCTCGGGGCGGTGCGCGCGCGGATCGGCGCGGAGAACTTCTTCACCGGGCACCGCTGCACCGGCGTCGATCAGAGCGGCGGCAAGGTGACGGCGCACTTCGCCGGGCCGGATGGGGCGGCCCTGCCGGACGCGCAGGGCGACATTGTGATTGCCTGCGACGGCATCCATTCCGCGGTGCGGACGCAGTTTTACCCCGACGAGGGGCCGTTCAAGTTCCGCGGCTACAACCTTTGGCGCGGCGTCACGCTGCACAAGCCGTTCCTCACCGGCGAGAGTATCGCCCGGATCGGCGCGCGCCATTCCACCATGATCATCTATCCGCTGCGCCGGAACTACGACGGCAAGGGCAACACGCTCTACAACTGGGTCTGCGAGATCGAGCGCGACGTCGCGGTGCCGGTCGACTGGAACAAGCCCGGACGGCTCGAGGATTTCGTGCCGACCTATCAGGACTGGGTGTTCGACTGGATGGATGTGCCGGCGCTGATCAAGAACGCGCAGCAGATCCTGTCCTATCCGATGGTCGATCGCGATCCGCTGCCGCGCTGGAGCTTCGGCCGCGTCACGCTTTTGGGCGACGCGGCGCACCCGATGTATCCGCAAGGCGGCAACGGCGGCGCGCAGGCGATCCTCGATGCGGCCACCATCGCGCGGCTGTTGCAGAGCGAGAGCGATCCGGTCGCGATGCTGAAAGCCTACGAGGAGGCGCGGCTGCCGGCGACCAGCCAGATCGTGGTGCAGAACCGCACCGCGCCGCCGAACCTGATCGTCGATACCGTGGAGCAGCGCACCGGCGGCAAGCGTTTCGAGAAGCTGGAAGACGTCATCACCCAGGACGAGATGAAGACGATCTTCGACAGCTACCGGAAGGTAGTGGGCTACAACGTGCAACAGGTTTCAAGACCACAAGGGTAACAAGGCAATGGCGGACACCGCACCATCCATGAAGCTCACCTACGAGGGAGCGCAGAAGCTGCTCAACGCGGCGGTCGCCAAGGCGCGCGAGATGAACGTGCCGCAATGCATCTGCATCGTCGACACGGGCGGGCATCTCTTGACCATGGCGCGGATGGATGGCGCGTTTGCGCTGTCGTTCAAGACGGCGCTGCGCAAGGCGCAGACCTCGGCGGCCTACGGCATCCCGACCGGCGGCGTTGCGCCGGCGCTGGAGATCAAGCTCGCCATCGGCACCGACGGCGACCGCATCAACCTGTTCGGCGGCCTGCCGGTGATCGTCGACGGCCATGTGATCGGCGGCATCGGGGTGGGCTCCGGCACCGGCGAGCAGGACCGCGAGGTGGCCGCTGCCGCGCTTGCCGCCATTCCCGGTGCCAAGCGGTTCAAGCCCGTGCCGGGCCCGGACTGAAAGCGGCAAAAAACAAGCAGAAGCCCTCGGAACGTCACAAGCGCATCCTATATAGGTCGCGCTATGTTGACGGTGCGGCCGCAAGGGGCGGCCGTCCTGGCCAGAGGGCTCCTTGATGAGCGTTACCGAGACCCGCCGCGAGCAGATTTTTCCAGTTCTCAGTGCGGCGCAGGTCGAGGCGATCAAGCGCTTTGCCAGCGGCGAGGCGCGGACCTTTGCGCCGGGCGAAACCGTCCATAGCGTCGGCGAGCGCGCCGCGCCGGCCTGGCTGGTGCTGCGCGGCAGCATCGAGATTGCCTTGCGCGACGCGCTCGGCAGCGAAACTCCGCTGAATCCATTCGGTCCCGGTCAGTTCACCGGCGAGGTCGGGTCGCTCGCCGGAAAGCGGGCGTTGACCGCGGGCCGCGCCGGCAAGGACGGCTGCACCGCGCTGCCGTTCGACGCCGCACATCTGCGCGCGCTGATGGTCGGTTCCGCCGAGGTCGGCGAAATCTTCATGCGAGCCTTCATCCTGCGCCGCGTGGCGCTGCTCACCGAAGGCGGCGCGGGCTCGATCCTGGTCGGCCGCGGCAGCGATCCCGAGCTGATGCGGCTGCAGAATTTTCTCGCCCGCAACGGCTATCCGCACACCTCGCTCGATGCCAATGCCGACGAGGAAGGGCGCGCGGTGATCGAGCGGTTCGGCGTGCAGCCGGAAGACCTGCCGCTGATGATCTGTCCCGACGGCACGCTGCTCAAGCGGCCGACCGAAGTGCAGGCGGCCTGCTGTCTCGGCATAACGCCCGAGCTCGACCCGAACGAGGTCCACGACGTGGTCGTGGTGGGCGCGGGGCCGGCAGGCCTTGCCACCGCGGTTTATGCCGCCTCCGAAGGCCTGTCGGTGCTGGTGCTCGATCAGCGCCACTTCGGCGGCCAGGCCGGTGCCTCGGCGCGGATCGAGAACTATCTCGGCTTTCCGACCGGCATCTCCGGCGGGGCGCTGGCCGGCCGCGCCTTCACCCAGGCGCAGAAGTTCGGCGCGCAGATCGCGATTCCGCTGCAGGCGAAGTATCTCGAATGCGGCGGCGCGGCGCGGCCGGACGAGGAGCCGCTGCGGATCATTCTCAACGACGACCGCGCGGTGCAGGCGCGCAGCGTGGTGATCGCCTCGGGCGCGCGCTACCGGAGGCCGGACATCCCCAATCTCGCGGACTTCGAAGGCATCGGCGTGTCGTACTGGGCGTCGGCGGTCGAGGCGAAGCTCTGCGAGGGCGAGGAGATCGCGCTGGTCGGGGCCGGCAATTCCGCCGGACAGGCGGCGGTCTATCTCGCGCCCAAGGTCAAGCACCTGCATCTTGTCTGCCGCGGCAAGGGCCTCGAAGCGTCGATGTCGCGTTACCTGATCGACCGCATTGCCGCGCTGCCGAACGTGACGCTCCACGCCCACACCGAGGTGGTTGCGCTTCACGGCAACGACCATGGCGGGCTCGCCGGGGCGACGTTCCGTTGCCGCACCACCGGCAACCTGCACACCTGCACGCCGCGTCACCTGTTCCTGTTCATCGGCGCGGAGCCGAACGCCGACTGGCTGACCAAGCGCGTCGACGTGGACGGCAAGGGCTTCGTCATCACCGGGCAGCAGTTCCGGGAAGGCCGTGCCGGCTCGAACCGTTCGCCGCTGCCGCTCGAGACCAGCGTGCCGGGCGTGTTCGCGATCGGCGACGTGCGCGCGGGCTCGACCAAGCGCGTGGCCGCCGCGGTCGGCGAGGGCGCGGCGGTGGTGTCGCAGATCCACAGCGTGCTGTCGCCGCACTGATGCAGGCAAACCAGCAAAGCAAAAGGCTCCGGCCGTGAGACCGGAGCCTTCGTTGTTGTGTCGACGTGCTTACGGGCAGGGGCGTTCTTCGCCGCGGCTGCTGATGTAGGTCCCGGTGTTCGGATTGTACGAGCGGAAGCGCTGCATGCAGTAGCGGATGGCGTCATCCTCGGCCGCCTGCCGCCGCGCCTGGTCGGCGATCATCGCACCGCCGATGATCCCGGCGGCGATGCCCGCGCCGACCGCCGCGCCGCCGTGACCCCAACCGTGTCCGCGATGATGGCCGCCCCGGCCGTGCCCGCGATGATGGCCGCCGCGGCCGCGCCCGCGATGATGGTCGCCGTGGCCGCGCTGCGCCATCGCCGGCGAGACGCCCGCGGTCAGCACCGCGCCGCTCATGCCGATTGTTCCGAGCGCGTAGACGCCGAGCAGGGTGCCGGTCGCGAGAATTCGTGTGAGGACCTTTCTGAGGGGGCCGTCTGATTGTGGCATTCTTAATTGCTCCAGTTCGATTTGCAGCATCCTTCCCGAATCGACCATGCCCTGCCGGGCGGGCGCGCGTCAACGTGAGGCAAAGGCACGGCGTTTGCTTATAGGCTACCATTCGTAACGGGCCCGCGGCGGCGACGGTGCGCGCGCCGGGCGCTCGCCATATCGCGTTGAACAGGCGCGTCAATGCGCTGGTGGCTCGCCAGCGCGAGCAGGGAGAGGTGGAATGAGACAATGGATTGTTGCCGCGGCGCTCGCTGTTGTTTCAGCAGGTGTGCCGGACGCCTTTGCGCAGACCTTCCCGTCGCGGCCGGTAACGCTGATCGCGCCGTTTCCCGCGGGCGGACCGCTCGACAGCATCGCCCGCGTCATCGCCGAGCCGATGCGCGAGGCGCTCGGCCAGCCGGTGGTGATCGAGAACGTGCCGGGTGCCGGCGGCAATCTCGGCGTCGGCCGTGCCGCGCGCGCAGAGCCCGACGGCTACACCGTCATGATCGGGCAATGGAGCACGCATGTCGTCAATCCGGTGACCTATACGCTCAGCTACGATGTGCAGGAGCTGGAGCCGATCGGCCTGCTGACCATCACGCCGCAGTTGATCATCGCGCGGAAGGATTTTCCGGCAAAAGACATCAAGGACCTGATCGTCTGGCTCAAGGCCAATCCCGACAAGGCGACGGCGGGCACGGTCGGTGCCGCCGGCGGCGCGCAGGTCGCCTCGATCTATTTCCAGAAGGAGACCGGGACGACGTTCCGCTTCGTGCCCTATCGCGGCGGCGGGCCCGCGGTGCAGGACATGGCGGCCGGACAGCTCGATCTGATGTTCGACCAGGCGGCCAACGCGCTCGGGCCGGTGCGCGCGGGCACGGTGAAGGCCTATGCGGTGATGTCGAAGACGCGCTGGCAGGCCTTGCCCGACGTGCCGTCGGCCGACGAGTCGGGCACGCCGGGACTCTATGTTGCCTACTGGCACGCGATGTGGGCCCCCAAGGGCACGCCGAAGGATGTGGTGGCCAGGCTCAACGCCGCGGTGGGGCGCGCGCTCGCCGATCCGAACGTCAGCAAGCGGCTGTCGGACATCGGCCACGATCCGTTTCCGGCCGTCCAGCGGACGCCTGCCGCGCTCGCCGCCTATCACAAGGCGGAGATCGACAAGTGGTGGCCGATCGTCCGCGCGTCGGGGCTGAAGGCGCAGTGACGGACCCGTTCGGTTGTCATTCCGGGGCCCGCGCGACATAGGCGCGTTCACGCGCGTCTTGGACGCGCAATGGCGCGAACCCGGAATCCAGACAAAATTCCGAACCTGCTTCTGGATTCCGGGTTCGCGAGCTACGCTCGCGCCCCGCAATGACCCGACTGGAACAATCGAATGCCCCATCCTGATTACACCAAAGCCGCAGCTTTCATCAGCGCCGAGAACGTCCGCACCTTGCTGATGGACCTGGTCGATATCGCAAGCCCGACCGGCAGCGAGATCGGCGTCGCGCAATATCTCGTGGCGCGGATGCGCAAGTCCGGCATGGACACCGACCTGCCGCTGGTCGACGCGAGCCGTCCCAATGCGGTCGGGCATCGGCGCGGACGCGGCGACGGGCTCAATCTTCTGTTCACCGGCCATATGGACACGTCCTATTCGGGGCAGGAGGAGCACCTTCGCGACGCCGGCGCGGGCTTTCAGCCCAAGGCGGTCTACGGCGACGGCTGGGTCTGGGGGCTCGGCTCCAACAACATGAAGAGCGGGCTTGCCTCGGCGTTGATCGCGATCGAGGCGATCGCGCAGGCGGGCCTCGAACTCGCGGGCGACATCTCGTTCGGCGGCGTGGTCGGCGAGATCGAGAAGACCGCGATCGAGGAGTTTCAGGGCGTCGAATATTCCGGCTACGGCATCGGCACGCGGCACCTTGCGACCCATGGCGTGACCGCGGATTTCGCGCTGCTCGCCGAACCGACCGGGCTCCGCGTTTCGGTGGCCAATATGGGCTGCATCTGGCTGCGCATCACCGTCGGCGGCACGGTCGCGCATTCGGCGCACACCAACCGGCCGAACGTCGTCAATGCCATTGCGGTGATGCACGAATTGCAGATCGACATCGCCAGATGGGCGAAGGACTACCAGGCCGCGCATCTGTTCATGGGCGAGCGTCCCAACGTGACGGTGGCGGCCATTCGCGGCGGCGCGCCGTGGCGGCTGTCGCGCAACCCGTACGAATGCAGTCTCTATCTCGATATCCGCACGGTGCCCGGCCAGACCGTGGAGAGCGTGAAGCGCGACCTGCGCAAGGTGCTGCGCGGTTTCGCCGACACGAAAGGCATCGAGGAGCCGAAGCTGCACGTCTATGTCAGCGATCCGCCGGTGCTGCTCGACGACAAGCTGCCGGTGATCGAGGCGCTCGGCGCGGCGCAGCAGCAGGTGACCGGGCAACGGCCGCCCAGCATCATCCGAAGGCCGGGCGCGGACGCCGTGCATCTCACGGCCTACGGGGTTCCCTGCGTGGCGTTCGGGCCGGGCGGGCGCATGCACCCGGACGCGCGCAACGCCACGTCGATGCACGCCTTCGGCGAGCATGTGCTGGTCGAGGATTGCGTGACCGCGGCGAAGATCTACCTGGCGATGGCGCTCGACCTGTGCAGCCGCAAGGCACCATGAGCGCGGCCCGCGTCAGGAGTCCCTCGGCCCGCCGACATAGCGCGCGATGCCAAGCTGCGTTTTCCAGACGGCGCGGTTGCCTTCGAGCAGCGGGGCGACCAGATCGGCGGTGCGCTTGATCTGCGCCTCGATCTCCTTGCGGAAGGCGGGCGAAATCTCGGCGGCTTCGGCCGCGAGCTTGGCCTCGTCGACGGTGAGAAGCTTGTGGCCGCGCACGACCGGGCGGCCCGCCACCAGCACGGTGTCGATCGCCGCGCCGGACTCGGAGAACACGATCTGCCGCGCCGCGCTGTTGAACGGCACGAACGCGGGTTCGTTGAGATCGAGGATCATCAGGTCGGCGGCCATGCCTTCCTTCAGCGCGCCGATCCGGCCTTCCATGTTGACCGCCCTCGCCCCGGTGAGCGTTGCGGCGCGCAGCGCCAACGCCGCACTGACCGGATGCGGCTCGGGGCTGGTGATGGCGGGGAGGAGGCAGAGCATCCGCATGGCGATGAAGATGTTCTGCGTCTCGGCGCAACTGTAGTTGTCGCAGCCGAGCGCGATCTCCACGCCGGCCTTGTGCAGGTCGAGGATCGGGGCAGCCCCGCTCTTGAGCTTGAGATTGCTGATCGGGTTGTGCACGACGCGGGCGCGGGCCTGTGCCAGAAGCTCGATGTCGCCGGCCGAAAGCCAGACGCCATGCACGAGGTTCAGGCGTTCGTTCAGCAGGCCTGCATCTTTAAGCAGATCGAGAAGCGAGACCGACTGCACGCGGGCGGCGGCGGCCTGCGGCCGGGTCTCGTAGACATGCGTGAACACCGGAAGCTTGTGCTCGTGCGACAGCGCGGCGAGCCCCTTTAGCAGCTCCGGCGTGCAGCGCTGCGGGGCCGAGGGCGCGAGCGCCCAGGTGATCAGCGGCTTCGGGTTCATGCCCAGCCGCTTGATCTGGCCCGCGACGAAGTCGAGTTCCTGCTTTGCGGTGCGGCCCGCGCCGCCGAAGATGCGGCTGCGGATCGCCTCGGGCAGGTCTTTGGCCATCAGCGGCGCGATGTCGAGCTGCGAACGGTCGCGCGCGGCGATGGCGAAATTGACGCGGATGCCGGCCTCGTCATAGGCCGAGAGCACGGTATCGACATAGGCCTCGTCGGGCGGAAACACGGTGAGGAAGTCCTGCACCGTGGTGATGCCGTTGCGCAGCATCTCGGCCGCGCCGATCAGCGTGCGGATGCGAACCTCGCGGTGCGAGCGCGGGCCGTAGGCCGACGCGCCGGTGTAGGTGGTCCAGATGTCGAAGGGCTGCTCCTCGAACATGCCCTTCATCAGCACGTCGTGCGAATGGTAATGCGCGTTGACGAAGCCCGGCACGACGAGCTTGCCCGCGGCGTCGATCACTTCGGTGCCCGACGGCGCATCGACGCTCGGCGCGATCCGCTCGATCCGGCCGGCACTGACCAGCAGATCGGCGGTGGCCGGCTGATGCACGTCGCCGTCGTGATCGTAGACGCGGCCGCCGCGGATCAGGATGCGAGCGCCTTGAGCGGTGTCTGCCATGTCGTCGTGCTCCGTTGTCCCGATCCTAACATCGCATGCGATTTTGCAGTGCCGCAATGTGCGACAGCGGGGGCTCTGGCATGCAGTGTGCTTGCGGCTATGATCCTTACACCGCAGCGATGGAGGGCTCGATGCGCATTCGGACATGGATGGTGGCACTGGGACTGACGGCATTCAGTCTCGTTTCCGCGCAGGCGCAGAATTATCCGAACCGGCCGGTCTCATTCGTGGTGCCGTTCGCGCCGGGCGGGCTCACCGACGTGCCGGCCCGCGTGCTCGCACCGATCATGCAGGAGAAGCTCGGCGGCAATATCGTCGTCGAGAACAAGACCGGCGGCTCAGGCGTCGTCGGCGCGACCCACGTGCTGCGCTCCGAGCCCGACGGCTATACGCTCCTGGTGAACGCGCTCGCCGACGTGCAGAACCTGCACTACATCAAGGTGCCCTACAACGCGGTCGACGACTTCACGCTGATCGGCAAGGTCGCCGACGGCCCGCCGCTGGTGCTGATCGTCAATGCGAGCCTGCCGTACAAGTCGCTGAAGGAACTGCTCGACGACGCCAAGGCCAATCCCAACAAGATCAGCTTCGGCACCTCGGGGCCGGCGACGTCGCCCGCGATCTCGTTGACGCAGATCAACCATACGGCGGGAACGAAAATCGTCGACGTGCCGTACCGCGGCTCGGGCGAGGCGGCCGGCGCGGTGGTGACCGGCGCGGTGCAGGGCACGTTCACGTTCTTCTCGGCGGCGAAGCCGCTGGTCGACGGCGGCAAGGTGCGTCCGCTGGCGGTGGCGGGGGCAAAGCGCATCGCCGCCTGGCCGGACGTGCCGACCATGGAAGAGCTCGGCTATCGCAACTTCAATCACAGCGGCTTCGTCGGCCTGGTCGGGCCGGCCAGGCTGCCGCCGCCGGTCGTCGCGACGCTGCTGAAAGCGCTCAACGAGTCGATCCATTCCGACCTGTTCAAGACCCGGATGGAGGCGCTCGGCATGACCATTCCGGATGCGGCGTCCAACACGCCGGCGAACTTTGCAACTTATATGCGGACCGAGATGGCGCGGCAGGCTGAGCTTGCCAGGCTCAGCGGCCACGATCCGATGGCACCGAAGCAATAAGAGCGAGGGAGGGCATTGTGGCCAAAATCGTAAGGACCAATCCGAAGACGATCTCGAAGCCGTTTACGAACTATTCGCACGTGGTGACCGTCGAAGGCGCAAAGAAGCTCGTGTTCTGCGCCGGGCAGGTGGCGGCCGACGTCGACGGCAAGGTGCTGCCGCCGGACAGCTTCGAGGCGCAGACCAAGATGGTGATGAAGAACCTCAAGAACGCGCTGGCGGCGGGCGGCGCAAAGCTCTCCGACGTCACCAAGGTCACGATCTACATCTGCAACCCGCACGACGTTCCGAAGGCGCGCGCGATCCTGTTCGACTATTTCGGCAAGCACCCGCCCGGCAGCTGGAGCGCTCCCGATTCCGTGGGAACGGCCCTGGCCGCGGCGCTACTTCTTCATCTCGTAGGCAGCCTTGATCTTCTCGACCAGTTCCGGCGGAAGGCTCGTCACTTCGGCGACGAGCTTCTGCAGCTCTTCGCCGCGCAACGGGCCGACGGTGAGCTTGGTGCGCTCGGCTTCGGCCAGGAACTCCGGATCCTTCATGGTCGCATCGAAGGCGCGGCGCAGCGCCTCGACGCGGTCCGGCGGCGCGCCGGGCGTGGTGAAGAACGCGGTGCCGATTTCGGCGGCGTTGACCACGGCGCTGAGAATCTTGCGCTCCTCGTCGGTGCGGGCGAGCTCGACCACGGTGGGAACGTCCGCCATTTCCGGATGCCGCTTCACCGCGAATTGCACGACGACGTTGATCTTCTTCTCGGGCCGCCAGTCGGGGTGCGCGACCTTCACCGCGGTCCATGAGGTGGAGTGACCTTCGACCTCGCCCCGTTCGACGGCGAGCTGCGCCTCGTTCGAGCCTTTGTAGCCCATGACGAGCTTGAATTTTGTGCCGAGCACGTTGTTCATCACCGTCGGGTAGATCGACACCGTGGAGCCGACGCCGGTGCCCGACAGCTTCGCCTCGGTCTTGAACGCGTCCTGGATCGTCTTCACCGGCGAGGTGTGCCAGAGGAACACCATGTTGATCAGCGAGTCGATGCGGCCGATCCAGTTGAGCTCCGAGCTCTTGAAGCGCACGCCCTGCGTGCCGAGCTTCTCGTCGAGCGGCGCGGTCGGCGCGCCGATGCCGATCACCGTGCCGTCCTTCGGCGCGACGTTGTAGACATAGCCGAGCGCGAGGAACGAGCCGGCCCCCGGCCGGTTCTGCGGCACCACGGTCGGATTGCCGGGGATGTGCTTGCCGATATGGCGGGCGAGCGCCCGTGCGTAGACGTCGTTGGAGCCGGCCGGCGGATAGCCGATCGCTAGCTCGACCTGCTTGCCTTTGTAGAACTGCTCCGGCGTCTGCGCCCTGGCACCGGCGCTCGCGGCAAGGAAAGCGGCAAGCATCGCAGCAGGAGCCGCGGCAAACCGGGCCGCGGCGGTCAAAGGCTTCATCGGACGTCTCCCATCGCTGAAGTTTCTTGGTGCGTTTCTTGGTCTTCTGCCGCCGATCATGCCGCAGGCCGTGCCGGATGTCCTGCGGTAAACCACCGCGTTGGCTGCGGCAGAGCCCAAAAAAGAAAACCTCCCCGTCGCGGCGCGACGGGGAGGTGAAACGCGAGCCGTGCTCCGGATCAGGAGGCGAGGCGGGGTGCGTCGTCCCCTGGTCCCGCCTCGTCGGTGCCGTCATCGGCGGCTTCCGCGGCCAGCCCGGACTCGTCTTCGGCCCCGGCACTGTCGTCCGCAGCGGCTTCCATCGTCTCGGTCTGCCGCGCGAGGCGCAGCCAGGCGAGCGCAACATTGAGCACGATGTTGCGCTCCTCCGGCGTCTCCTCGCCTTGCGCCTTGCGGACGCAGTCGGCGGCATACTGGCGATAGCTTTCCACGTTCATCATCGATCGTCCCCACGTTCGAGTGACAAGCCCAGCCACGAGCCATAGCGGCAGACAAGTGTGGCCTGTTGCCGACGGCAATGCGGCGGGAATGGATTTTCGGGGGAACGAATGAGGCAGGCGAAATGTGGCGAGCGACACGCGCGCGAATCGCGAATCAAAATTTCCGTTCGCGCAATCGCCGCGATGTAAAGTCTCCACAGCTTGCGCGACTCATATTAAGCACGCGTCCGATGGCGATGCACACGGGGGATTCGCAACGCCCGAGCTGGCTGGTGCTGTGGCGGGGACGCCGCTTCGAGTACCGCCGCCAGATCGACGTTGCGGTCATTGACATGCGGGAGCGGTACGGCGCGGCGGCCTATGGCATCGCGCGGAACTCGGCGCGCGCGCGCGGCGGCCCGGAGCACAGACGCTTCTGGAGGCGGGTGGCGCGACAATTGCGGCCGGGCGTCGGTGCGCGCCTGCTGATGGGCTACCGGCTGCTCTGATCTCTGGGCCGTGCTCAGCTCGCGCGGCGCACCTGCGGCTTCGGCCGCCCGGGCTTCTCGTTGCCACGAACCTCGATCGCGCTGAAGGCCTGGTCGGCCCAGGTGTGCTCGGCGACGCAGTAGGGGCAGAAAATCTTGCGGCTCAGCGCCGACTGCATGGTTTGCGTGTCGAAGCCGCTCAGCACGTAGTTGCCGCTGTATTCGCAGCGAATGACGATCCTGGCCATTGAAGGCTCCTTTAAGCCTTTCGGCATTTCGCGACATCAACCACGGGGACTGGTGTCGGGTTCCGCATCAAAAAATCGCGACTTGCCGGTATGTCGAATGGACAGGCCCGCGAGTTCATGGACGCCGCGGGCTTCGGGCGATGGCGAGGGCCGTGCTGTGCCTTTATGCACACCTCAGCCGGTCCGGCACCGCGTCCGGGCCGTCGGCAGGCCGCAGGGCGGCCGGCGCGCTATAGGGTGTCGCGCTTACCGGCGGGGCGCTGACGAAGGCCGCGCCGCAGGCTTCGGCGCGGCGACGGCAGCCGGCTCGGCTTGTGTGGTCGTCGCCGGCGTCGCCACCGCAGGGACCGCTGTGACGGGCGCGGCACCCGACGTCGCGACGACGGGGGCTGACGCCTCCGGCTGCGCCGGTTCGCCGACGGTGTAGGGACCGCGGCAGAACAGCTTCTTGGCGGCATCGCTTTCGCCGACGATATGGGCGAAGGCAGCGATATCGGCCCCGGCGATCGGCGCAAGCTTCTCCGATTTGGGTTGGCTTTCGGCCACGGCCTGCATCGCTTCGAGCGCGGTTCTTGCGGCGTTCGCGGTCTCGTCCTGCTCCTTCTTCACCTTGGCCGCGGCCTGCGCCGCGGCATCGGCCGGCACCTTGGCCTGGCGTTCGCGTTCGGTTGCGGCGTTCGCGGCATCGTCGGCGGCGCTCGCCGTCCTGGATACGGTCTGCGTCACATCGGCGCGGCGCGCGGACTCCCGGCTTGCGTGATCCGCCTCGGCCCTGAGCTTGATGGCAAGCGCCGCGGCGGCCTCGCTTGCGCGCTTGGCGTCGTCGGCCTGCTGCAAAGCGGTCTGCGCGACAGCCGCGGTGCGCGCTGCCTCCTGCGTTTCAACCGGGATCCGCGCCTTTTCCTTGTCGCGGGCCGCTTCCGCGGCGGCAAGCGCCTCGCGGGCGTCGGCGACAACCCGCTCGGCAGTCTGCGCGTCGCGCGCGCGATCGGCGGCGTCCTTGGCGGCCGCCTCGGCTGCGGCTTTCGCCGCATCACGCGCGGCCTCGGCCGTCTTCGCCGCGTCGGCGGCATTGTTTGCGACCTGCTGCGCGGCCGCGGCGGCACGCGAAAGCTCGGCCGCGAGCGAAGCGGCCTCGGCCGCGGTCGAAGTGGCGGCAACCACCTCGCGCGCCTCCGCGACAAGCCGCTCGGCATTCTGCACGTCGCGGACGCGATCGGCGGCGTCCTTCACCGCCGTCTCGGCTGCGGCTTTCGCCGCATCACGCGCGGCCTCGGCGGCTTTCGCCGCGCCGGCGGCGTTGTTGGCGACCTGCCGTGCGGCCTCGGCGGCGCGGGAAAGCTCGGACGCCTGCGATGCCACGCCGGCGGCCGCCGCTTGGGTGCGCTCGCGCGCGCGGGCGGCGAGCGTCAGCGATGCGGTCGTGAGCCGCAACGCGGCCTGCAAGGTGGAGGTGGCCTCCGCGGCCTCCCGTGCGGCCGCGGCCACCGGCGAATTGGCGTTCGCGGCGGCGTTCGACAGCTGCTGTACGGCGGCGGCGGTGCGATTGAGCAGCGCCTCGGCGGCCTCGGTGGTCTTTTGCAGGGCAGCGAGGCTGTCGCTGAATTCCGCGGCGGCCGCGGTCTGCCTGCCGCTGGCATCCTGCTCGGGGTCGGCCTTGGCCTTGGCGGCGAGATATTTCTGCTGCTCGGCCTCGGCAACGGTCTTGGCCGCGTCGAGCTTGCGCTGCTGCTCGAGAGCCGTGACGTTTGCGGCCTCGGCCTTCTGCTGCTGCGCCGTGGCCGCGGCCCTGGCGGCAGCCAGGTTCTGCTGCAACCCGGCAGCGCGACGCGTTTCAACCTCGAGCGCCTGCCGCAGTTCGGCGACGCTGCGGGCGACGGCTTCGACCTGCTGCTGCCGTTCGGCGGCGGCCCGGCGCGCGGCCTCGTGGGCGGCCGCGGCATGCTTGGCGCTCAGGTCCTGCTGCGCGTCGGCCTTGGCCTTGGCGGCGAGATACTTCTGCTGCTCGGCCTCGGCAACGGCCTTGGCCGCTTCGAGCTTGCGCTGCTGCTCGAGGGCTGCGCTGTTCGCGGCCTCGGCCCTCTGCTGCTGCGCTGCGGCCGCGGCCTTGGCAGCCTCCGACTTCTGATGGAGATCGGCAGCCTGACGCGCCGCGGCCTCGGCCTTCTGCTGCAATTCGGCGGCGCTGCGGGTGACGGCGTCGACCTTCTGCTGCTGCTCGGCGGCGGCGCGGCGCGCGGCCTCGTGGGCGGCCTGTGCGGCTGCGGCGGCGTTCTGCCGTGCTGATACGGCGGCTTCGGCCTCGGCGGCACTGTCGGTGGCTTTCCTGGCGGTTTCGGCCTGAGCCGCGGCGGAATTGCGGGCCTGCTGCAACTCGGTGGCCGCGGTCTTTGCACGCGCCTGGGCGGCGGATGCGGCGTTGGCCGTGTCGCGGGCGATCCTGCCGAGGCGCGCGGCCTCGGCCGCGGCGGCATCGGCGCGGGACTTCGCCTGCGCAGCGGTGGCGGCGACCGCGTCGTGCGCGATCATCGCGCGGGCGTGCCGATCGATATAGGCCAGCACGTCGTTGAGGCGGCCGCGGTCCTCGACCGACGGCGGCCGCAGCACGCCCTCGAAGTGCTGCACCAGCACCTCTTCGGGCTCGACCGAGAGAAGCTTGCGGCGGTCCTCGTTGGTCTCGTCGATCGCCGGGATGGCCATCGCCGAGCGGATCGCGCCGATATAGGTCGCGAGATCGAGATAGTTGTCGAGAAACTCGGGCGTGGCCGCAGCCGCGGCGCGGCCGGTCCGCAGCGGCGCGAACGCCTTGTCGCGCGCGGTGGCGTTGCCGAGGAAGCAGCGCCAGTGCTCGGCCGGTGCCCACGACGCGAGCTGCATGCCGGCGTGAAGCCGCCGCAGCCGGTCGAGATCGACGCGGACCAGCGTGCGGACGCGGTTGGGCGGGCCGACGCGCAGCACCAGGCGCTCGCCGTCGAGCCGCACGGTCCAGTTTGCGGAGGCGGTGATCGCCTCCTTGCGCACCAGCGCTTCGCCGGACGGCGTGTCGAGGCGCGCGGTGGAGGCAACGACGTTCATGAAGCTCAGCTTGTCGCCGCTGACGCGCACCCGGCCGGTCGCGACCTGCGGCACGTCGCTGCACACCTTGTTCTCGAGACAGGCGCGATGGCCGCCGGCCCAGAAATTCATCACGCGGTTGGTGACGCGGCCGTCGGGATTGATCTGCAGCACCTCTTCCATCGGGGCGATGGCGCCACCCTTCCAAAGCTTGGGAAACGTGTCGTCGATCGCGAGCCACCAGCCGGCAATGTCGCGCATCTCGACGGCCTGCGCCGGTCGCGGATGGGGTGCCGCTGCAAAGGCTGCCGTCGTCACGACAAGAAGTGCGGCGCGCCGTACGCGAGGCATGGCGAAAAACATTTCAAAACCCCCGTCCGCGGCTGTGATTTGCCCGGATTTGCAAAGCGAGCATTTTATACCGTGCCGCAAGGCCGGCTCCAACGCGGCTTCCTGAAAGTTCATTCAGAATCCCCTGCCGAATCCGGCGTGGAATGCGGGAAATCAACAAGTGCGGCGTGGCTCGCGCGACACGCAGCGCGGGAAACGTGGGGCGGCTCGCTCCGGAGCTTGCCCAGGCTGGAGAGCAGGGGCTGGCCAGCGCGGCGCCGTTCAGAGGCCGGCAGAGGCAGCCGTTCTTCTTAAAATGCGTCGCGATGCTTCATGAAGCGCGCCAGCGCAAAGGACATGGCGAGCACGAACACGCCGCCAAAGCCGATCGCGCCGGCCAGCGAGCCGTGGATCGCGAAGCCAAATGCGGCACAGGCCGCGGCGATGGCCAGGCAGGCGACCGACGTCAGGTACTTGCGCCGCGTGCTGTTGGAGACCGGCCGGTGCCGGACCAGGGTGTCCATCGCATAGCGCGCGGTGGGCTCGTCCTGGAATCGCAGTGGAAACTTCGGCCGCGCCTCGTGAAAGGCAACCGTACCGAAATAGACCGCGGCGGCGAACGAGACGGTGCCGATCAGGAGCACGATCTGCAGAAGAAGCTGCATGCCGGACTGTCGCCGCCCGGCCGTGAATCAACCTTTAAGCCGAACGCAGAAACATTCGCTGGCTTGGTCCATGAAGGGCGGGCTTTGGTCCTGCGTAGCTCGCCATCAGCGCGTTCACGCGCGTCTTCGACGCGCTGTGGCGAGCGAAGCGGGATCAGCGACGGCGCTCGCTGTTTTTCTGTGTGGCGATGCTCTCAGCCAAAGCCACCAGCGCCCGCCGGACTTTGGGATTCGAAATGTGCGACAGCGCCTTCAGCATATCCAAGGCATAAGGCGTCCCAAGCATGTCGCCAACCGACTCGGCGGGCCCCGGTCGATCCTGCTCCGGCAGGATTCCATCAAAGAAGCTCTGCACCGGGACTTCCAACGCGGTTGCGATCCTGGCCAGGCGGCTCGATCCAACGCGATTGAACCCGTTCTCGTATTTCTGCACCTGTTGAAACGTGACGCCGATCGCCTCGCCAAGCTGGGTCTGCGACAAACCCTTGGCCTTGCGGAAGAGGCGAATGTTTTGGCCGACAAATTTGTCGGTCGGATCGGCGCGCTTGGCCAAGGAAATCTGCCTCCTATGCCTCAGTGTACGGACTTTGCCTGCTCCGGCCACTGGGCCGCCGGATCGAGCTTCTGGTTGAGCGTCTTCAGCATCTTGGCGACCGCCGCCGACGACAAAACCACATCGCCATTGTGGCAGACTTTGGCGTCCACTGAAACCGGGTCACCCTTGGCAATATCGAGAAAAGCGCTCAACAACCTCCGCGAGGCCGGGGGGAGCTGCAGATAATTCCGCATCAGTGCCGCCAAATCCTTCTCCTGGCTCCAGTAATAAAGCTCCAGAAGGACCGCCGGGTTTTCCGACTGCTCCACCAGTTTGTGCAGCACCTCGGTCAGGCTGCGTTCGGGGGCCGGATGCTTCTGCCGTTGTTGGCGTTGCGGATGTTCGGGGCGAGCCGTTTGCCTTCGCGAAGCCATGAGTTTCTCCTTATGCTGCATCGACACGGCGAATGGGGTGAGACGGCGGATCGATCCCGTTCCAGACCAGCACGGACCCGGGGATGGCGCGATGATGGCGCGTCTCCTCCCAGGCCCGTTCGGTGACGTCGACCGAGACCCCGACGGTGAGCATGCCCTTGATGTCGACCGGAATGCCGAGGGGCTTCACGTTCCAGCCGATCTCCTGAAGGCGAGGGATCCACCACGTCTCCATCACGATCGTGAATTGAAGGATGTCCGCGGCGAGGGCGTACTCCATGGTTCCCGACAGAATGTGCGACTCCACGCCGCCCGAAACTTCGCCTCGGCGCTCGCGGACGACGAAGATGTGGCGGAACGGACGCCTCGCGCCAGGTCCGGCTGCTCGCCGGCGATGCTGACGGCCGCGCCACCCGATCCGTCGCCGTAGTGGATCGGAACGCAAAACCCGTGCTTCATGCGAAAGTCCGACGCCCGTTGCATCACGCTCAGCGATTTGCGCTCGCGCGCCGGTTCGAGTGGAGCTGCGCTCCAATCGAAAGGATCGACCGTCCGCATGCAGTGCAGCGCCACCGGATCGACCTCGCAAAGATTTTCCTTGATGTAGAGATCGGCCCACTCGTCCGGCCAGCCGTTCGCCATCAGTCGCTTGGGGAAGGTCGTGACATTGTCCGGCAAGCCGACCATCACATAAGCGTTGAAGCTGGCCTCGGCGATCGACTGGTTGAAAAGCTTCATGACGTCGGCAGGTGATCGCGCGCGCTCGATCGAGTCCACGAACTCGAGCGCGCGCATACCCCAGAATGAGTCAGTCTGCCCTAACGCTGGCAACGCATTCCCCCGAGTCCGTTGCCTGGAAGGTGAAATCTAGCGGAAAGGGCTGCGCCGCTGTCAATGGGCCATGGTGGGTTCCGTGCGCCTTGGCCGCGATTGAGCACAAGGAAACCCTGCAATCGCGTCGATCTCGCAACGGCCTCGGTCGGGCACTGAGTGGGAACCGGATGCGGCCGCCGCGATCAAGTCCGTACGCCGCAAGGCCATGCGATCGGGTTCAAAGGAGAGGCGCGGCCCCGCGGGCCGCGCCGCTCCATCGACACCAC
Organism: Xanthobacteraceae bacterium; assembly: GCA_019746135.1. Taxonomy (GTDB): domain Bacteria; phylum Pseudomonadota; class Alphaproteobacteria; order Rhizobiales; family Xanthobacteraceae; genus Z2-YC6860. The sequence goes on along the minus strand of JAIESI010000118.1, from coordinate 17,008 downwards.
GCCGGTGTCCCCGCCCCGGCGTCAGCGGGCGTCCGGGGCGGCGGTGCTCGGATCGATGACCCGCTTCACTTCGCTGACCTTGCTTGCGGGAAAGCCGCTCATCTCGGCATGCTTCCTGATCAGCGCAACATCGGTGGCGAGGTAGACGCAATAGATCCGGTCTTGCGTCACGTAGGACTGCACCCACTGGATGTCCGGGCCGAGCTGGTGAAGCACCGAATTCGATTTCTGCGCCGCCTCGCGGAGCTGCTCGCGCTCCAGCGTGCCGACGCCGGGGATATCACGTTCAATGACGAACCGCTTCATGGGACTCTCCTTCAATGACTGGTCTGCTGTTTGGCAGGCAGTTGCGGAGGCGCGCTTATGGGCCGGGAAAATTCCAGACGCGTCACCCGATCGACGGACAGATTGAAGTCCGCCATCAAGGCGAAAGTGGGCTGCCGAGCCGCTGCGCCGTCTCGAGGATCCAGGCGCGGTGCGACACGAGCGGCGTCACGCCGGTGAGCCCGCCGCATCCGGCCGAGCCGGCAGGCCCGGTCGACCAGCTCACCACGCCGACCACGGAATAGAGGCCGCCGTTTTCGACGAACGCCGGACCGCCGGAATCGCCGGTGCAGGCGCCAAGCCCTGCGCGCTCGCCGCGCGTCGTCGGATCGACCAGGCGGATCTGCAGGCTGCCGGGCTTGCCGGTCGCGACCATCGCTGCGGCGCGCGCAGTGCCCGCGCCGGTGTCGCTGCCGATCGCGGTGGCACCATAGCCCGCGATGACGAAGCGGTCGCCGGCGGCGACATTGGCCGGCGCGGTCAGGCGCGCCGGGTGGATGTCGGACGGCAGCACCCCCTCGAGCTTGAGCAGCGCCACATCCGTGGTGACTCGGCCGGAGGCGTAATCCTTCGGATTGTAGCGCGGGTGCACCACGAGGCTTTTCAGCGGCAGGCCGGGCGGTGCGATGCCGGGCAGATAGATGCGATACGTCGCCGGCGGGGCGACGCAGTGTCCGGCGGTGAGCACCAGGTCGCGCGCGAGCGCGGTGCCGGTGCAGAGATTGCCGCGCGTCGAGACGATCATCACGATGTTGCGGCCGGGGCCGGTGCCAGACACGGTGGTCGCGCCGCCGACCAGCGCCGCAGCAGGCGCCCCGAGAGCAATTGAAGCAGAAAGAGCGAGGACGATGCGGCGCATGATCGCGTCGATCAGCCCGTTCGGGCGGAGTTTGTCAATGTCACCGGCAGGCTGGGCTCGTGCGCCAAGCTGCTGCAGACCAAGCGTCGCGCCCATGCGGCGTCACACAGTGCGCCGCCGTGAGCGCAAGCCAGCGACCCACCATGGCGGCGCGACAACGGTGAGGCCAGATGACCGAGCAAGGACCAAACAGGCGACAGCCGACAGCGCGCAGGGCGCGCGCGAGTGTCCGCAAGCCACCAGCGATTCCGCGATCCGCGTAAGGCTGGAGATCGTGCCGCGGCTCAACCAGGAGACCCTGCGCATCACCGGCCGGGCGCACAACGCCCACGCCGCCGTCGCGGCGGCGCGAGGCCAGCCTTCGCTTGAACGCGTCACATCCGGTCGCGCAGCCCGCTGACGCCTTCGCCCTCGGCGCAGTGCTCGCAACAATAGAACGTGCCGTCCTTCTCCAGTCCGTGACCGACGATGCGGGTACCGCAATGTTTGCAGGCTGGCGCCAGCGCATGGATCGCGCATTCGAAGCTGTCGAAGGTGTGGGCCTTGCCATCCATCGTCACCTGGAATGCCTTGTCGTAGTCGTTGCCGCAGGTTTCGCACATGGCCATGACGTCACCTTTTTGCTGATTGGCCGTGGTTCAGCGTTAAATCGGGCCGAGCCCGACAGTTCCTGCCGCTCGACGCCGGGTCGGTGACAGGTCCCGACGCGGGCATCAATGGAATGGTCAACCCTCCTGCCTTGTTGATGGCCCAATTCGGTGTCCGTTTTGGCGTAGTTGGCGTCTATCCACCGGTGGAAAGCCGGCCAAGCGGCGGTCAGTTGCCGCCGGAGATGGCCGGTGCGCGCCTTAAGGCGATGATCAAGAGAAAATGATCCGCCGTTCATCCGGCATTCACCGTCGGCTACCTAAGAGGGCCGGCATGGCTCGGATGGCCGCCATAGCGCTCTTGCTGATCGCCTCGGCCACCGCCGCGCCCGCGGCGGAGAAAGACAAGGCGCGTGTCTGCCTGAGCAAATCGGAACAAAAGGCGGCGATTTCCAATGGCCAGGCGGTTACGCTGGCGCAGGCGATTCGCTCGATCCGCGGCTCGGTTCGTGGCCGTGGTGCCCGGGAGGTCGTCAACGCGCAGCTCTGCCGCGAGGAAAAGGGCCTCGTCTATCTGCTGACAGTGCTCGCGCGGGATGGCAAAGTCACGCATATGACCGTCGACGCGACCAGCGGCAAGGTTGTCGACGCGCTCTGACCGGAGGAAGCTTCCTTGCGTCTCCTCGTGATCGAGGACGATCCCGACCTCAACCGCCAACTGGCCACGGCCCTCACCGATGCAGGATACGTGGTCGATCGGGCCTTTGACGGCGAAGAGGGTCACTATCTCGGCGAGACCGAGCCCTACGACGCGGTGATCCTCGACATCGGCCTGCCGAAGATGGACGGCATCTCGGTGCTGGAATCCTGGCGGCGGGCCGGCCGTGCCATGCCGGTGCTGATGCTGACCGCACGCGACCGCTGGAGCGACAAGGTGCAAGGCTTCGACGCCGGTGCCGACGACTATGTCGCAAAGCCCTTTCATCTCGAAGAGGTGCTGGCGCGGGTGCGCGCGCTCTTGCGGCGCTCGGCGGGCCACGCCAAGAGCGAACTCAATTGCGGGCCGGTCCGGCTCGACACCCGCACCGGCCGCGTCGCGGTCGACGGCAATCCGGTGAAGCTCACCAGCCACGAGTACCGGCTGCTGTCCTACCTGATGCACCACGCCGGCCGCGTGGTCTCGCGCACCGAACTGGTCGAGCATCTCTACGACCAGGACTTCGACCGCGACAGCAACACCATCGAGGTGTTCGTCGGCCGCATCCGCAAGAAGCTCGGCGTCGATATCATCCAGACGGTTCGCGGGCTCGGCTATCTGCTGACGCCGCCCGATGCGCACTAGCGCACAGCCGTCCGAAGGACGGCGTCGCCATAGCGCGTCGAAGACGCGCGTAACGCGCTTATGGCTCGCCCATGTCCCGGAAAAGTGGACACCGGTTTGCCGAGAAGGACATGCGCCACCTATAATGTCCGGCCAGGCATGACGGTGTATGGTTGAGCGATGCGCACCAACTCGCTCGCGCTGCGTCTCTTCCTTTCGGCCACCGTCTGGACCGTCCTCATCCTGCTTGTCACCGGCTTTGCCCTGTCGGGGCTCTACCGCAACTCGGTCGAGCGCGGTTTCGACCGCAGGCTTGGCGTCTATCTGAAGACGCTGGTCGCCGACCTCGCTGCTCCCGACGTCCCGCTGGAGAAGACCGGGCAGATGCTGGGCGAGCCGCTGTTCGAGCTGCCGCTGTCCGGCTGGTACTGGCAGGTGACGCGGCAGGACCGCAGCAAGCCCGAGGTCACGTCGTCGCGCTCGCTGTGGGACCGCAACCTGCCGCATCTCGGCGAGCAGGACACGTCGCCCGATCTCGACGGCACCCGGAAAGCGTATGCGCAGGGCCCGGAGGACCAGCGGTTGCGCCTGGTCGAGCGCAATGTCGATCTCGGCGACGACGGGCGCTTTCTGGTTGCGGTCGCGGGCGATGCGTCCGAGCTGGACGACGAGATCTCCGCCTTCAACTGGGCCATCGCCACGACCTTCATGGGGCTCGCGGCCGTGCTGCTGCTGACGACGCTGTTCCAGGTGCGGTTCGGGCTTGCGCCGTTGAGCCGGATCTCGCGCGCCCTCGCCGCGATCCGCTCCGGCAAGGCCGAGAAGCTCGAGGGCCGCTTCCCGGTCGAGATCGAGCCGCTCGCGCGCGAGACCAACGCGCTGCTCGACTCCAACCGCGAGATCGTCGAGCGGGCGCGCACCCATGTGGGCAATCTCGCGCACGCGCTGAAGACGCCGCTGTCGGTGATGATGAACGAGGCGGCGGCGCGCTCCGACGATCCGCTCGCCGGCAAGGTGCAGGAGCAGATCGGCATCATGCGCGATCAGGTGACGCGCCACCTCGAGCGTGCGCGGATCGCGGCGCGCGTCGCCGTGGTCGGCACCATCACCGACGTGGTGCCGGTGGTGCAGGCGGTGGCGCGCACGGTCGAGAAGACCCAGCGCGACAAGGTGCTGGCGATCGAGCTCGACATCCAGGGCGACGCGCTGTTCCGCGGCGAGAAGCAGGACCTCGAGGAGATGGTCGGCAATCTCGTCGACAACGCCGGCAAGTGGGCCAGCTCGCGGGTGTCGATCGAGGTGCTGCTGGAGCAGCCGCAGCCGGGGCGGCAGGCGGTGCGGATCGTGGTCGACGACGACGGTCCGGGGCTGACGCCGGCGCAGCGCGAGCAGGTGGCACGGCGCGGCCAGCGGCTCGACGAAAGCAAGCCGGGGTCGGGGCTTGGCCTGTCGATCGTGGTCGAGCTGGCGCGGCTCTACGGCGGCGCGCTCAGTCTGGGAACCGCGCCAATCGGCGGCTTGCGGGCGGAACTGGTGCTGCCGGCGGGCTAGCCTGATGAATGAGAACAGAGTTTCGCCCCAATCGCTGCGTTTAGCTCTTGCCGGGCAGGGGCAATCAGGGCTCAAACGGGGGCCGCGCCGGCGCGCTGGGCGCGCGGCGGCTTGGGTGAGGGGACAGCGATGATGTCCAGACAAACGGCCGGGGTGATTGCGGTTGCGTTGCTCGGTGCGGCGCTGGCCGGGTGCTCCGCGAATTCCGGTCCAAAGGAGGTCGGCGGCACGCTGGTGGGCGCGGGCGCAGGCGCATTGATCGGCAACGCCGTCGGCGGGGCCGCGGGCAACCGCGCCGCCGGTACGATCGCGGGCGCGGCAATCGGCGGCCTGATCGGCAACCGGCTGGGCGCGGCGATGGACGACGAGGACAAGCAGCGCGCCTATGCGGCGCAGATGCAGGCGCTTGAAAGCGGGCCGTCGGGCGCGCCGGTGGCATGGCGCAATCCCGACTCCGGGCGTTACGGCTCGGTGGTGCCGGGGCCAGCCTATCAATCGAACAATATGAACTGCCGGCAGTACACCCACACGGTCTATATCGACGGGCGGCCGCAGACCATGCGTGGCACCGCCTGCCGCCATCCGGACGGCACCTGGCAGGCGGTGGGATAGCGACGATCCGAGATCGCCAACTGGCGAAGCGAAGCGGGCGGCGCAAGCCGCCCGTTTTCGTTTATAGAGAGGCCGGGAAGGTTGGGGAGAGATGGCGGTTCACCGTTCGCTGGGCCAGCGATTTCCGTATGCCGCGGCGTTCGGCATCTACACCGCAGCGTTTCTCGCCGTGGCGTCGCCGTGGCTGCTCGACTTCGTTCGCATTCCCTACGACTCGGTTTCGCAGTTCTATCCGTCGTTTGCGTTCCTGGCGCGGTCGCTGGCCACCGGCCAGTCGCCGTTCTGGACGCCCAACGTCTATGCCGGCTGGCCGCAGATTGCCGATCCGCAATCGCTGATTTTCTCTCCGCTCTATCTCATCGTCGCGTTGTGCAATCCGAACCCGAGCCCGCGCCTGTTCGACGTGCTGACCTTCGGCCTGCTTTATGCCGGCGGTGCGGGCATGATGCTGTTCTTCCGCGACCGCCGGTGGCATGCCGCCGCGGCGGTGGCGGCCGCGCTCGCCTTCAGCCTCGGCGGTTCGGCCGCGTCCCGCATCCAGCATATCGGCCAGGTCGAAAGCCTGGTCTTTCTGCCGCTGGCGCTCTGGATGCTGGCGCGCGCGCTCGATCGTTCGTCGTGGCTCGCGGGAGCCGCCGCGGGCCTGTTCGCGTCGTTCATCGTGATCGGCCGGGACCAGGTGTCGCTGATCGCGACCTATGTGCTGGTCGGCTATGTGCTCTGGCATTGGCTCGACGGCACCGGGCGGCGCAAACGTCTGGCCGCAAGCTTAAAGCCGCTCGCGGCCGGTGCGATCGTCGGCGCATGCATCGTCACGGTGCCGGTGATCTTGACCGAGCTTCTGGCACGAAGCTCGAACCGCCCGGAAATTTCCTTCGCGCATGCGGTCCACGGCTCGCTGCATCCGGCGAGCCTCCTGATGCTCGCTTTCGCCGACGTATTCGGCGCTTCCGATTTCAGCCGCGAGTTCTGGGGGCCGCCGAGCATCCCCTGGCACGACATGATCGGGGACACCGGCCTCTACGACTCGCAGAACACCGGCCAGATCTACACCGGCGCGCTGGTCGCCGTGGCGTTGCTCGGGCTCGCGTTCGGGCGCGGTGTGCTATGGACGCGCGAAATCCGCTTCTTCACGGTTGCTGCGGCGGTGGCGCTGCTCTACGCGCTCGGCAAATACACGCCGCTCTACTATGTGCTCTACGAATTGCTGCCCGGCGTGGCGCTGTACCGCCGGCCCGCCGACGCCACCTTCGTTCTGTGCGGGCTGTTGGCGGTTGTCGCGGGCTATCTGATCCACCGGCTTATCGAGGGTACGCTGCCGTTGCGGCGCTGGCAGCTTGCCGTTTCGGCCGCGACGGTGGCTGCGCTCGTGGCGGTTTCCGTCGTGCTGGCGCGCTCGGCCGGGATGCTCGCGAGCGCGGCGCTGCCGCTGCTCTGGGGCGCGGCATTTCTGGCGGTGGCGGCTGGCGCGCTTGCTCTTGCGCGCCGTGCGGCTCCGCGCAGCGCGGCGATGGCGGCGCTGGTGCTGGCCGCCTTCAGCGCTGCCGACTTCGCCTGGAACAATGCTCCGAACGAATCGACGGGCCTGCCGTCGTCGATGTTCGGCGCGCTTCGGCGCGACACCAACGACGAAACCGTCGTCGCGCTCAAAGCCAGGCTGAAAGACGCGGGAGCGCCGGATCGCCGCGACCGTGTCGAGCTGATCGGCATCGCCTATCACTGGCCGAACATCGGGCTGATCCACGACTTCGATCATCTGTTCGGCCACAACCCGCTGCGGCTCGGCCATTTCGAGGATGCAACCGGAGTGCTCGATACGGTGGCCGCGGTGCGGGGGCCGTTCACGCCGCTCCTGCCGTCCTACCGCTCGACGCTGCAGGATTTGTTCGGCGTCCGCTTCATCGTGCTCGGTGAGCCGATCGAGACGATCGATCCGGCGCTGAAGCCCGGCGACGTGAACCTGGTGGGGCGAACCAGGGATGCGTACATCTACGAAAATCCGCGGGCGCTGCCGCGCGTTCTCATGGCCACGCAGTGGCAGAAGGCCGATTTCGCCAAGCTGATCAGCGACGGCGTGTGGCCGGAGTTCGATCCGCGGCGCACCGTGCTGCTGGATCAAGCGCCTGCGAACGCGCCGAGCGGCGGCGGCGGGGCGGGCTCGGCGCGCATCCTGCGCTACGAGAACATCGATATCGAAATCGAGGCCGATGCGCCTTCCGGCGGCTTCGTCGTGCTCAACGACGTGTGGCATCCGTGGTGGCGCGCAAGCGTCGACGGCAAGCCTGCCGAGATGTTGAAAGCCAACGTGCTTTTCCGCGGCGTCGCCGTGCCGCCCGGCAAGCACGTCGTGCGCTTCACGTTCCATCCGTTCGCCGGCGCGGTTGCCGAGCTGCGGGCGAGGTTCGGCCCCAAGTGACCGTGACGTGACCGTGACGTGACCGTGACGTGACCGTGACGTGACCGTGACGCTCAGTCGAGCCGCGCGTAGATGTCGCCGGAATTCGCCGCGTGCGGCAGTTCATTGAGCCAGCGGCCGATCTCATCTGCCGTGCGCCACGCGCCGAGCTCCTGGCTCTCGCCGAGCGCGGCATTGAATTTTGCGTAGCCAAGCGCGCGGCACCGCTCGATGCAGGCGCGCGCCACGTCGCGCTGGATCGTCGTGAACTCGAACGACAGCGCCTTGACCGGTTGCGTCAGTCCCGCCAGCGCTTCCGCCTCGAAGCCCTCCACGTCGATCTTGATGAATGCCGGATGTCCGTGCGCCGCGATCAGCGCATCGAGCGTCGTCATCGGCACGCGGATCGATTTGCCCCAGACCTGGCCTTCCCAGCCGGCCGCCCCGTGCGCCGCGCCGACAAACGCGTCGGAGGCGGTCGAGACCGTTGGATTGTCGACGTTGATCTTCAGCTCGATTTCGCCGGATGCACGGCCCGCGGCCTTGGCCTCGATCGCGACGTTGCGGTCGCGGCCGTAGAGCAGCTTGAGCGTCGTCACCAGCGCGGGCTGCGGCTCGAGCGCGACGACGCGTGCGCCGAGCCGACGGAATGCGCCGATGCGGTCGCCGACATGGGAGCCGACGTCGAACACCAGATCGCCCTCACGGACGAATTGTCCATAGAGCCGATCCATCGCCGCTTTGCGCCGGCGGTGGCCGTAATAGACGCGCAGCGATCGCAGGACGCCACGCGCGGTGCGGAGCCCCTCCAGCATGGTTCAGACCGGCCGCGCTTCCGCCTTGGCGAGCGCGGGCAGAGCCAGCGCCGTCAATGCCGGCGGCGGGGTGGTCTCCTCCGGCAACCGGCCGATGCCGAGCCGCACCAATGCGCGGCCGACCGCGGGCCATGCGGAGACGACCGCGAGCGGAACGGCGAGCGCCGGCCCCCCGGCCAGCAGCAGCGCGTAGGGAATGCCGCTCGGATGCGTCAGCGCGAGCAGCGCGATCACGCCCCATCCCAGCGCTGCGTGTGGCCACAACTGCTTGCAGGCTTCCGCCCAGGAGACGGTGTGGTCGTCGCGCACCTGGCCGGCCCAACCGATTGCGCGCCCGAACAGCAAAATCTCGATCATGAACAGCGTGTGGCAGAACCACATCGTCGGCAGGATCAGCACATAGAACGCCAGCATGACGGCCATGCCGGCGAGGAAGCGCAGCGGCCCGCCGAACGCGCGGCGCAGTGCCGGAGTGAACAGCACGTCGAGCTCGGTCGCAAAATGCGGCGCAAACCACATCACAAACACCAGCACCAGCAGCGCGTGACCCGCACCGGCGTGCATGAAGTCGGCGGTGGTCGGGGCAAGCGCGGCTGCAAGCGTGCCGAAGATCAGCATGCCCATCCAGGCCGGCGAGCCGATGAACATCAGCATGGCGAACAGGAGCTGGAACCGGCACACCGGCGGCAGGTCCGGCATCTTGATGAACGGCCAGTACTGCAGGTTGCCCTGGCACCAGCGCTGGTCGCGTCGAAGAAATTCGATCAGCGTCGGCGGGTTCTGCTCCCAGCCGAGGTCTTCCTCAGGCAGCACGCGCACATGGTAGCCGGCGCGGCGCATGAACGCCGCCTCGATCTGGTCGTGGCTCAGCACATGGCCGTCGAGCACGCCGTCACCCGGCAGCTTCGGGATGTGGCAGTGGGCGACGAACGGCGCGATGCGGATGACCGCGTTGTGGCCCCAGTACGGCCCGCAATCGGCCTGCCACCAGGCCGAGCCGATGGTCCATGAGCGCATGCCGAGCCGCATGCCGAACTGAAACAGCCGCGCGAACGCGCTGGCGGAAGGAAGCCCGACCACCAGACCTTGCAAAATGCCGAGCTTCGGATCGGCCTGGATGATGCGGACGAGGCGCATGATCGCCGCCGCGGTCATGAAGCTGTCGGTGTCGAGCGTGACGGCGAATTCGTGCTGGCCGCCCCAGCGTTCGCAGAAGTCCCAGAAGTTGCCGGCCTTGAAGCCGGTGTTGGCGTCGCGGCGGCGGTAGGTCACCGGAATGCGGTCGCGCCACTGCTCGGTGAGCGTCGCGAAGCCCGCGTCCTCCAGCGCCGCGATATCGCTCCGGCTGGTGTCGCTCAGGACGTAGAGGTGAAAGCGCTGGCCCACGCCTGCCGCGTCGATCTCGCGCAGCATGGCGTCGAGGTTGCGGATGACGCGGTCCGGCGGCTCGTTGCGGACGAACATGCAGATCGCGGTCGAGGCCGTGATCGGCGCGTCCGGACGGACGCGCGCGACGGCGGGCACCACCGCGGCGATCGGATCGCGCGAGAAGCGCATGATGCAGAAGCCGATCACCGCGTTCCAGAAGCCGATGCAGGTCCAGGGCAGCGTCAGCCCGAAAGAGACCAGCAGCAGCACATCCAGCACACTGAAGCCGCCGGCCGAGAGCGCATAGGCCGCGAGCGCAAGCGTCCCGGCGATGGTCGCGATCACGAGGAACGCAAACAGCGCGCGCCGGGCAACCAGCTCCCGGCTGGATGCCGCGCTCCATTCAACCGCTGTGGCCTTGTCCCCCGACACGTCCCCGCCCCAATACGACGAAAATCTTCCTTACCTCGGCCGCTGGCGCAGGATATAGCGGGCGGCAGGGTGTGAAGTCCAACGCGGGGAATTGGGTGTGGCGGGCGACGAGGTGAGTGCGGAGGCGCTCTGGTACGTTGGGCCGGGGCGGGCGGAAATCCGCGAGGAGCGGCTCAAGCCGCTGACGTCCGGCAAGGTGCGGGTGAGGGCGCTCTATGGCGCGATCAGCCGGGGCACCGAGGCGCTGATCGCGGCGGGCCGGGTGCCGGTGAGCGAATACCAGCGGATGCGCGCGCCATTCATGGCCGGCAATTTCCCGTTTCCGGTGAAGTACGGCTATTCCACCATCGGCCGGGTCGAGGCCGGACCCGATGAGCTCCTGGGCCGGAACGTTTTCGCGCTGCACCCGCACCAGAACCTGTTCGATGTCCCCGAGGATTTCGCGGTGCCGGTGCCGGCGGAGATCACGCTGTCGCGGGCAGTGATGGCCGCCAACATGGAAACCGCGCTCAACGCCACCTGGGACGCTGCGCCCGGGCCGTTCGGGCGGATCGCGGTGATCGGGGCGGGCGTGGTCGGCGCGCTGGTGGCGTTCCTCTGCGCGCGGATGGAGGGCACCGCGGTGACGCTGGTCGATATCGACCGCTCGCGCGAGGCGCTCGCCGCAGCGCTGGGCGTCGGCTTTGCCACGCCGGACACAGCGCCCGCCGACTGCCACTTTGTCTTCCACACCAGCGCCAGTGCCGAGGGCCTGACCACCGCGCTCAACATCGCCGCGGAAGAGGCAACCATCATCGAGCTCAGCTGGTACGGCTCGGGCATCGTCGCCGTGCCGCTCGGCGGCGCGTTTCACAGCCGGCGGCTGAAGCTCGTGTCGAGCCAGGTCGGCAAGGTCGCGCCCTCGCAGCGGGCAAAGTTCACCCATCGGCAGCGGCTCGAGGCCGCGATCAAGCTCACCGCGCATCCGCATCTTGACGCGCTGCTCACTCCTGCGGTTTCGTTCCGCGAGCTTCCGACCGTCCTTCCCGATATCCTGAAGCCCAAGAGCGGCGTACTCTGCCAGCTCATCAGCTACTAGAGGTGCCCTTTTGTTTACCGTCGAGGTTCGCGATCACATCATGATCGCCCACTCGTTTCGCGGCGAGGTGTTCGGTCCCGCGCAAGCGCTGCACGGCGCGACCTTCGTCATCGACGCGGCGTTCATCGCCGACACGGTCGACGACAACGGCATCGTCATCGACATCGGCCGCGCCCATGACGCGCTCAAGGCCGTGCTCAAGCCGCTCAACTACCGCAATCTCGACGACGTGCCGGAGTTCAAGGGCAAGAACACCACCACCGAGTTCCTGACCAGGCACATCTATGACCAGTTGGCGAAGGCCGCGCGCGCGAGCGAGTTCGGCCGTCCGGGCCGCGAGCTCAAGGCGATCCGCGTCTCGATCGAGGAGTCGCACGTGGCGCGCGCATCTTACGAGGCGCCATTGTGGTGAACCGCGTCGCGTTCGCCGTGCCCGGCGACCTTTCGACGCCGACCGGCGGCTATGCCTATGACCGCCGGATCATTGCCGAATTGCAGAAGCTCGGCTGGCAGGTCGACGTGGTGGGGCTTGGTGACGGCTTTCCCAAGCCGACCTGGGAGACCAAGGCGGCGGCAAAAAGGAAGCTTGCGGAATTGCCCAGGGGTTGCCCGATCGTGATCGACGGGTTGGCGTTCGGCGTGATGCATGAGGCGGCGCGCGAGCTGCGCGAGCGATACCCGCTGATCGCGCTGGTGCATCATCCGCTGGCGCTGGAGACCGGGCTTTCGCCCGACGAAGCGAAAAACTTCAGGAGCGGCGAGCGCGAGGCGCTCGCCGCAGCACGGAGCGTCGTGGCGACGAGCCCCTCGACCGCCGCGATCCTCGTGGACAGCTACGACGTCGACGCCGGAAACATCACCGTCGCCTGTCCTGGCACCGACCGGGCGCCTGCTTCGGCCGGCAGCAAGGACGGCACGCTGCGGCTGCTCTCGATCGGCGCGATCGTTCCCCGCAAAGGCTTTGACGTTCTGGTCGCGGCGCTGGCCGACCTCAAGAGCCTGAAATGGCATCTCACCATCGCCGGCGACCGCACGCGCGATCCCGCGGCGGCGGCACAGCTCGATGCCGAAATCGATCGGCATGGTCTTGCCGCGCGCATCGACGTGCTGGGCGCGCTGCCGGCCGAGCGCATCGAGGCGCTCTATGCGCAATCGGACATTTTCGTGCTGGCGTCGCGGTTCGAGGGCTACGGCATGGCGTATGCGGAAGCCCTGGCACGCGGGCTGCCGGTGGTCGGCACCACCGCCGGTGCCATTCCCGACACGGTCCCGGCCGGAGCCGGCATCCTGGTCGAGCCGAACGACGTGAAGGCCCTGTCGCGCGCGCTGAAGATGCTGATCGAAAATCCGACCGAGCGAAAATGGCTCGCCTCCGGCGCGCGCACCGCCGCGCAGGAGCTGCCGACCTGGCGGGATTCCGCCAAGCTCGTCGCCCGCGCCATCGAGGCCGCATCATGAGCGGATACTGTTTGCATTTGCTTGCAACACTTGCGACATCGGCGGTGCCATCCCTCCCCGCGAGGGGAGGGTGGCTGCGAAGCGGCCGGGTGGGGAGATGGTGCGTTTATCGCGGGCTTCTCCCCACCCCCGCGCTTCGCGCGGACCCTCCCCATAGCCCGTCGAAGACGGGCGTCAACGCCCTTATGTCGGGGAGGGATAAGACCGGCCGTATGGCAATTACTTCAATCTCAGGCGATCGTGCTCCATGAGTGGATTCAGCGCCGCCTGGCTGGAGCTGCGCGAGCCTTATGACCGCAGCGCCCGTAACGCCACCGTCATCGATGCGGTGGCCGCGGCCTTCGCCGGACAGCCTGCGGTGTCGATCGTCGACCTCGCCTGCGGCACCGGCTCGACCTTCCGCGCGGTCTCGCCGCGCCTCAAGGCGCGGCAGAACTGGCGGCTTGTCGACAACGACCTGAGCCTGCTGGCACGCACGCCGCAGTCGACCCCGCCCGATATTCACGTGGCCACCGTGCCGGTCGATCTCAACCGCGACCTCGAGGCCGCGCTGGACGGTCCGGCCGATCTGGTGACGACCTCGGCGCTGCTCGATCTCGTGTCCGACGAATGGCTGGAGCGGCTGGCGATCGAGGCCGCGGCGCGGCGGCTGCCGGTCTATGCGGCGCTGAGCTATGACGGCCGGATCGAGCTGACGCCGCAGGATCCCGCCGACGCGGCGATCATCGACGGCGTGAACCGGCACCAGCGCACCGACAAGGGATTTGGCCCGGCGCTCGGTCCGGATGCTGCGCGCACCGCCGTCACGCGGTTCGAGCACGTCGGCTACGCGGTCGTGCACGGCGTGGCCGACTGGGTGTTTGCGCCGAAGGATCGCGAGATCCAGCTCGAGATGCTGACCGGATGGGCGGCGGCGGCGCGCGAGATCGGCGGCGTTTCCCCGACCGATGTCATCGCCTGGCTGACGCGCCGGCGCGGGTTCGTCACGTCGGGCCGTTCGACGATCCGGGTCGGTCACGTCGATTTCTTTGCGACCCCCACCGGCTCGCGCTGAGCCGACAGATCGCAATCGAACAGCACGTCGTCGCCGAGCCGGTGCATCCGCATCGGCGTGAGGATGGCTTCGTCGACCCGCGCAATCGGCGGCAGCGAGAAACCGGTCCGTCCCGAGCCGAGAATGATCGGCGCGACCATGAGATGAAGCCGGTCGAGACACCTTGCGGCAAGGAACCGGGAGACGGTGTCAGCGCCGCCCTCGATCAGCACCCGGCGCAGGCCCCGTTCGGCCAGCGCCCCGAGGATGGCCGGTGGCGCGATATGCCCGTCGCTGCGGGGGAGCGCGATGACCTCGATGTCGGGCGGCAGCGGCGGCCGGGCACCGGTGGCGGTGACCACCAGGCGGCGGACGCCATCGGCGGCGAGGAGCCGGGCGCTCGCGGAGAGGCGGCCCCGCGCGTCGATCACCACCCGCGCCGGCTGCGGTCCCGCCACCCGCCGGACCGTGAGTTGCGGATCGTCGGCAAGCGCCGTCCCGATCCCGATGACCACGGCATCGACCAAGGCGCGCAGCCGGTGCAGATGGGCCAGCGCCTCCGGCCCATTGATGTAGTGCGAATGACCGGTTTCGGTCGCCACCCGGCCGTCCAGCGACTGGCCGAGTTGCGCGACCACCAGCATGTCGTCGGTTCGGCCCGACCGCAGGGGTCCGAAAATGGCCTCCCAGGGCTCAGGTAGCGGTTTGGTTAACGCTCGAAAGGCGCCCGGAATCCCAGCCCACGAATCCATGTGTTGCCTACCTTCCGGGCGCATCCGACTCGCCCCGTGACCGGTACACGGGTGTGGGGCTGCAATGGAACCCCTTGCCAAGCCTGAGACATTGAGACTTTAAGTTGTCATAATAGGTCGGCACGGATTGTCGCACCAAGCGCCAAGGCCGTGTGCAAAAAGCGGGGGAATGGGTCCGCCAGTCCAAGGGTTCGTACTGAAGCGTTCGTAACCCAAGCGTTCGCAACTTGGAGCGTTTGGCGGGCTAGGGAGTGTAAATTTCATAATGCGTGACGATAACGGGGCTGGCGCCGGTTCAATTCTCTTTGGAACACGGGCGCATGTGGGGGTTGGTCGGGGGCTGGCGGAGTTTCGAGCAGGCCGCCCGGTTGTGATCTCGGCGAGCGGCGAAACGCTGCTCTGCCTGCCGGTCGAAGGGCTGGACAAGGAGCGCCTCGCGGCGTTCCGCGCGCTGTGTGCGCCAATCATGCCCCGTCTGGTTCTCACCGGGCTGCGTGCGCGGTCGCTCGGCATCGACACCGACGAGCCGGTGGCGCTGGAGCTCACGCCCGACATCGATGCGACCCAGATCCTGACGCTGTCCGCCGAAGCCAAGTCCGAGCATTCGTTTCTGCCGGAACCCGCGGGGCCCGCGGCGATGGCGGCGATCGAGCTGGTCAAGCTCGCGCAGGTGTTGCCGGCGGTGCTGGTCGCCGACACGGCGGCCGAGATCACGAGCTCGCACAACCCGCCGATCGTCAACATCGAGGCGAGCGCCGTGGCACGCTTCCGCTTCGAGTCGACGCAGTCGCTGACCATTGCCGGCGAAGCGCATGTGCCGCTCAGCTCCAACGTACGGACCCGCTTCGTCGTGTTCCGCGACGCATTCGGCGACGATCCGGTCGCGGTGATCGTCGGCACGCCCGACCTCTCCAAGCCGGTGCCGGTTCGCATCCATTCGGCGTGCCTCACCGGCGACGTGTTCGGCTCGCGCCGCTGCGACTGCGGCGACCAGTTGCGACTGGCGCTGGCGCGGCTGCAGGAGGCGGGCGGCGGCGTGATCCTTTATCTGGCCCAGGAAGGCCGCGGCGTCGGCCTTGCCAACAAGATGCGAACCTACAAGCTGCAGGATGCCGGCCTCGACACCGTCGACGCCAACACCACGCTCGGCTTCGACGACGACGAGCGCGACTATGGCGTTGCCGTCCGCATGCTGCAGATGCTCGGCTGCACCCGCGTCGTGCTGATGACCAACAATCCGGCCAAGCTCGACGGCCTGTCCAAGGCCGGCATCGAGATCGCCGGCCGCATGCCGCTCGAAACGCCGGTCAACGCCGACAACCGCCGCTATCTCGCCGCCAAGGCGGTGCGCGCCGGGCATCAGCTCGGCCACGTCATCGCCTCGCTGACCGAGGAGAAGGACGAGACGGCGGCGCGGCTGGTGCCGTGACGCCGGCGCACAAGCGCGCGATCGGTCACCTGACATTTCAGGAGGTGGGCTCGCGACTGTGCGAAGCCTCGATCCTTTGCCTGCCGATGGGATCGATGGAGCAGCACGGACCGCACCTGCCGCTCAACACCGACGCGGTTCTCGCCGAAGCGTTCACCGGCCGCATCGTCGAGCGCTGGGGCGAGGCCTACGACCTGTGGCAGCTGCCGGGGCTCCCGATGGGACTGTCGCGCGAGCACGGCTGGGCCCCGGGAACGCTGTCATTGTCGGTTTCCGGAATGACCGCCTGGCTGCGCGATCTCGGCCGCGAGATCGTCCGGTCGTTGCCGGCGCGCAACCTGCTGGTCGTCAACGGCCACGGCGGCAACCGCGGCATTCTCGAGGCGCTCGGCCATGAGCTGAGTGGCGACTTCGGCCTCAACATCGCTGCCCTGCATCTTGGCGCTATGATGAGTCCGGTCGTCGACACCGCCGTGCCGGAAATCCATGCCGGGCGCGACGAGACCTCGGCGATGCTGGCGCTCGCGCCGGAGTTGGTGCGGCGGGAGCGGATGCCCGACGCCAAGGGACCTTCGGGCGGCGACGCCATCCGTGCGCTGGTGCTCGATCCTGCGACAAGCTGGCCCTGGTCGAGCGACGACAAGCGCATCGCGGCGCTCGGCGTGATGGGCGACGCCCGCGCGGCCTCGGTCGAGCACGGCAACGCCATCGTCGAGCGGGTGGTCGGGGCCGCGGAGGCGGTGCTGCGGCAGTTGCTTGAGAACCGCAACAGCGCGCGCCGAAATTCGTAGGCTGGGTTAGGCGCGAAGCGTCGTAACCCACCCACCATCGTGACTCGCGGCTTCCTCAGCTGGTGGGTTACGCGCCTGCGGCGCTAATCCTACTGAGTCAAAAGATCGCGGGCGATAGGCTGGAAAAATCAGGTAGTTGGGAGATTCGAGCTTAGCTTGGAGGCTAAGATGAATCTCGATATCCGCTTTGCGTCCTATGTTGA
>JAIESI010000004.1 GCA_019746135.1 Xanthobacteraceae bacterium | reverse complement strand
GGCCACACCGCCTATTTCGTGCTCGCCGGCATCACCTATGTGATCTCGCTGTTCTTCTGGCCGACGCCGGCGGTGCCGCTGGTCTCGGCCGTGCTGCTGCCTGCGGCGATCGCCGCGGGCCTGCCGCCGATCGCCGGCGCCCTTGCCATCGCCATCGCCGGCCAGGGCATGGCGCTGTCGTCGGACTACGTGATCGGGGTTGCGCCCGGCATCAGCGCCAAGGCCGCGGGCGCCGCGGTGAGCGCCGCCGTGGTCGCCGACCGCGCGCTGGTGCTGTCGCTGATCACCGGCGGCATCGCGCTCGTGCTCGGCTACCTGTCGATCCGCAAGTTCATCATCCCGCCGAGCAATGCGCTGCTGGAGCGCTGGCAGTCGCAGTCCGCGAACGGCGCTGCGCTGGAGAAGGTCGAGGCCGAAGGCACGTTCGACAAGGCCGAAATCGCCCGTGCCACCGAGCAGCCGCCGCTGGTGAGCGGCACCGCGGTCAGCCAGACGCTGTCGAGCCTCGAGCAGAGCCGCATCGGCTGGTCGAAGTTCTTCGCCATCGCCACCCCCATCGCCTTCGGCTGCGTCATCATCCTCATGGTGCTGTCGCGGCTGGGCTTCGGCCACGATCTCAAGGGCGGTGACGCCGCGGCCCTGGTCGGCGGCGTCGCCGCGGTGCTGATGATCTGCGCTTCGTTTGCCGCCGACAGCGTGCGCAAGGCGCTCGACGCCAGCGCCGACCACGTGACCGAAGGCTTTGTCTTCGCCTTCCGCGCCATGGGATCGGTGCTGCCGATCGCCGGCTTCTTCTTCCTCGGCGCCGGCGGCGAACTGACCGCTTCCATCGTCGGCGTGCCGGCGGCGCAGGCGCCGAGCCTGCTGTTCGAGCTGGTCCAGGCCGGCCAAGGCTGGATTCCCAGCAATCACGTGCTGGTCGCGTTCGGCGTGCTGATCGTCGGCATGATCACCGGGATCGACGGCTCGGGCTTCTCCGGCCTGCCGCTCACCGGCGCATTGTCGGGCGCGCTTGCGCCGGCGGCGGGACTGTCGCCGGCGACGCTCGCCGCGGTCGGGCAGATGGGCGCGGTGTGGACCGGCGGCGGCACGCTGGTCGCCTGGTCGTCGCTGATCGCCGTCGCCGGATTCGCGCGCGTGCCGGTGTTCCAGATCGTGCAGGCCTGCCTCGTGCCGGTTCTCGTGGGGCTCGCCGTATCGACCGTGTGCGCGGTCTTCATCTGGGGCTAGGAGGCGACCATGACCGAAGCCGCCAAGACTCTCACGCCTGTGACTCTCACGCCTGTGACTCTGACGCCTGTGACGCTGACGCGGCCCCCTGCGACCCATGCAGCGGTCGAGCCATTCGACAACCACATCGACGGGCGATGGGTGGCAAGCGGCACCGGCGAGCGGTTCGACAACATCAACCCGGCCGACACGCTGGACATCGTCGGCCGGTTCCCGGCCTCTGACGCCGCCGACGCCGAGCATGCGGTCAGCGCCGCGGCCAGGGCTTTCGCCGGCTGGAAACAGACGCCGATCTCGGTACGGGCGAAAATCCTCAACCGCGCCGCCGACAACCTGGAAGCCGGTGCCAAGCAGATCGCGCAGGAGCTGACGCGCGAGGAGGGCAAACCCCTCAGCCAGAGCGAGGACGAGGTGCTGCGCTCGGCGCAGACGCTGCGCTTCTACGCGGTCGAGGGCCAGTCGCTTTCGGGCGAGACATTCCCGAACGACGATCCCGGCATGACGGTGCACAGCCAGCGCGAGCCGCTCGGCGTCGTGTCGGTCATCACGCCGTGGAATTTTCCGATCTCCATCCCGGCGCGCAAGATCGCGCCGGCGCTGGTTGCCGGCAACACCGTGGTGTTCAAGCCTTCCTCCGACGCGCCGCTCAGCGGCTATCGCCTGACGGAAGCGTTCGTCAACGCCGGCATTCCGAGGGGCGTGCTCAACTTCATCACCGGCCGCGCCGCCGACGTCGGGATCGCAATCACCGTCCCGCCGGTCGTGCGCGCGGTCTCGTTCACCGGCTCGACCGCCGCGGGCGAGCAGATCCACCGCTCGGTGTCGTTCACCACCCGCACCCAGATGGAGCTCGGGGGCAAGAATCCGCTGATCGTCATGGACGATGCCGATCTCGACAAGGCGGTCGACCTCGCCATCCGCGGCGGGCTCTCGCTCAGCGGCCAGGCCTGCACCGGCACGAGCCGCCTCATCGTCATGGCGCAGGTGAAGGCCGCCTTTACCGACAAGCTCGTGGCACGGGTCAAGGCGCTGAAGATCGGCAGCGGCATGACCCCCGGCACCGAGATCGGCCCGCTGGCGACGGCCAGGCAGCTGCAGACCGTTCTCCGCTACATCGAGATCGGCAAGCGCGAGGCCCGGCTGATGTGCGGCGGCGAGCAGCTCACCGGCCCGGACTTCGACCGCGGCTTCTACGTGTCGCCCGCGGTGTTCACCGACGTGACGCAGGACATGCGCATCGCCCGCGAGGAAATCTTCGGCCCGGTGCTCGCCATCATCGAGGCGACAAGCTACGCCGATGCGATCGCCAAGGCGAACGACACCGAATACGGGCTGTCGGCCGCGATCGCCACCAGCAACCCGCGCTATATGCACGACTTCGCGCGCGACATCGAATCCGGCACCGTCAAGATCAACCGCACCACCACCGGCAACCTGATCAACGCGCCATTCGGCGGCCTCAAGCGCTCCAGCACCTCGACCTTCCGCGAGTCCGGACGCACCGGCCTCGAGTTCTATACGCAGATCAAAACCGTCTATCGCGGCGTCTGAGGCGCCGCGCCGCGGGCGCGCTTTCACAACACGGGAATCGACATGAGACGTGCATTCAAGCTGGAGCTGAAGGAAGCCCGCGCCATGGCCGCGGCCGCGCTCCGGAAATCCGAGGAGATCGGCGTGCTCGAAACCGTGTGCATCACCGACGAGGGCGGCTTTCCGCTGGTTCTGGAGCGCATGGACCGCGCCCGGGTCACCGGCCCGCAGATCGCGTGGAACAAGGCGTTCACGGCGGCGGGCCACAAGCGCTCGACCCACCTGTTCAACCAGCCGCCGAACGGGCCCGCCCTTCCCGGCAACGAGGCCTTCGGCATTCAGCTGAGCTTCGACGGCCGGTTCGCGGTGTTCGTCGGCGGCTTCCCGATCGTGGTGGACGACGAGGTGGTCGGCGGTGTCGGTCTCTCCGGCGGCACCGGCGAGCAGGACACCGCCTGCGGGCTCGCGGCGCTCGAGGCGCTGCGCACGCTGCTCGCGCCCGAGAACCACCGCGTGCTGGTCCAGGCCGACATCAAGAAATAGCGGCCAGGAGGCGCAAGTGGCGCAGGTGGCGCATCGGGTGCGCATCGCGGAAAGCAGCCAGGCGTTCGAGGTCGCCGCCGGCGAAACCATTCTCGCCGCGGCGCTGCGCTCGAACGTCGATCTCGCCCACGACTGCCAGCTCGGCGGTTGCGGCACCTGCCGCATCAGGCTGCTCGAGGGCGCAGTGGCCTACGACGAGTTTCCGCTGGCGCTGACGCCCGAGGAGGAAGCCGCGGGCTATGCGCTGGCCTGTCAGGCGCGGCCGCGGAGCGACCTCGTGATCAGGCCGGCGCGCGCGCTGGCCGAGGCGCCGGAGCCTGCGCGCCATGCCGCCGTGGTGCGCGCCGTGATGCCGGCAAGCCCGCTCGTCACCCGCCTGGTGCTCGACATTCCGGCCGTCGAGCGCGTGGATTTCCTTCCCGGCCAGCACATGAACGTCATCATGCCGGACGGCGGCGCGCGCAGCTTCTCGATGGCGTCGAAGCCCGGCGGCAACCGCGTCGACTTCCACATCCGCCGCGTCGAGCGCGGCGCGTTCACCGACCTGCGGCTCTCGTGCCTGCGGCCCGGCGACGTGCTCGAGGTCGATTTGCCCCTCGGCGCGTTCCATTTCCATGCCGAGGACGACCGGCCGCTGCTGCTGGTCGCGACCGGCACCGGGCTCGCGCCGCTCAAGTCCATGCTCGACGCGCTGATGGACGACCCGGACTGCCCGCCCGTCAGTCTCTATTGGGGCACCCGCACCGCCGCCGATCTCTATATCCGCGACGAAATCGCGGCCTGGAAATCGCGGCTCTACGAGTTCAACTACGTGCCGGTGCTGTCCCGCGCCGACGCCGCGTGGCCCGGCCGCCGCGGCCATGTGCAGGACGCGGTGACGACCGATCTGACCGATCTGTCGGAGCATGCCATCTATCTGTGCGGATCGCCGGAGATGATCGCGAGCGCCAAACCGTCGTTCATCGCCCGCGGCGCGTCCATAGAGCGGATCTATTCCGAAGGATTCCTGCTGAACAACCGTGGCACCAGCCGTTCGGTGGATTAGGCCCCTGGGGTGAACCCCGCGCCAACCAGGAACCGGCTCGCATCGCGGTCGAGCACGGTTCGTCCGTTGAGGACAACGCGGCGCACCGTCTCGGGGGCTCGCAGCACCCGGATGTCGTCCAGCGGGTTGCCGTCCACCACGACAAGGTCGGCGTTCTTGCCTTCGTCGAGCGAGC
Source organism: Xanthobacteraceae bacterium (assembly GCA_019746135.1). Classification (GTDB taxonomy): domain Bacteria; phylum Pseudomonadota; class Alphaproteobacteria; order Rhizobiales; family Xanthobacteraceae; genus Z2-YC6860. The sequence continues at coordinate 62,891 of JAIESI010000004.1, read as the reverse complement.
CGAGTTGCTCTTCGAGCTTGAGCAGCCGGGCGCTGTCCGCCGTCGCCACGCGGATCGCCTCCTGCGGCGACAGGCCCATGTCCACGAGATGGATCAGCTCATCGAGGTTGCTGCCGTGGCGCGTATAGGGCACGCCGGAATCGGTGCCCATCGCCAGCCGGACGCCGGCCTTGTGCGCCGCCTTGAAGCCGGACACGTGCGCCTTGATGGCGGATTCGGCCTTCTCGGCGATGTGCCGCGGGATCCCCGCCGCGACGCCGTACGCCACCACGTTGCGGACCGCAGCCGACGTTGCGACCAGTACCGTGCCGCGCGCCAGCATCATCTCGATGCCCTCCGGGTCGATGAAATAGCAGTGCTCGACCGAGTCCACGCCGGCCTGCGTCGCGCGCTTGATGCCCTCGGCGCCGTGGGCATGCGCGTTCGCGGTCTTGCCGGCAAAGTGCGCCTCTTCCACCGCGGCCCGCATCTCGTCGACGGTGAACTGCGGGTTGCCGATGTTGGTGCCGGGCGTCAGGATGCCGCCGCTCGCGATCAGCTTGACGTTGTCGGCGCCGGCCTTGAGCTGCTCGCGCGCCGCCTTTCGCAGCTCATCCGGGCCGTCGACCTCGCGGCCGATCAGATGCCAGCCGTGCCCGCCGGTCATGCACAGCGCGCGGCCGCTGAGCATGAGCCGCGGCGTCACGCAGAGGCCCTCCTCGGCGGCGCGGCGAAGCGCAAAATCGATTCCGTGCGGCGCGCCGCAATCGCGCACCGTGGTCACCCCGCCGTGCAGGGTGGCGAGGGCGTTGATGGAGGCCTGGAGCACGCCCACCATCTGGTCCGCCGGCGAAACGATCGCGGCCGGCGCCGCCGCGGCGTTCATGGTGAGATGAACGTGGCAGTCGATGAAGCCCGGCAGCAGCGTCCGCCCGGCGAGGTCGACTTGCCGGACGCTTGCCGACGCGCCGCCGCGTTTGGGATCGCCCGCCCCGACCGCGACGATCGCGGAACCTTCGGTGATCAGATAGCCGTTCGGGATATGGCGCCGGCCGTCGACGATCCGGCCGTTGGCGTAAATCGTGGTTTCCGGCTTCGGCGACATGAGAGCCTCGCCCTGGTCATCGGGTCATGTAGCTCGGCAGCCACAGCGACAGCGCCGGGACGAAGATCAGCAGCGCCATGACGATGAGCTGAATGACGATGATCGGCACCGCCGCGCGGGTCACCTCGCCCATCGTCGTGTTCGGCATGATGCCGCGAACCACGTAAAGCAGGATGCCGAACGGCGGCGTGATCTGCGCCAGCTCGACGTTCAGAAGCATCGCCGCGCAGAACCAGATCGGATCGTAGCCGAGCGCCTTCACCACCGGCAGGAAGATCGGGATGGTCATCATGATCAGCGGAATGCCGCCGATCGGGCCGCCCAAGAGCAGCGTGACGAAGTGCATCAGCACGATCACCCAGATCGGCGGGATCGGCAGGCTGCCGGCGATCTGCACCAGCTTCTGCGCCGAGCCGGTGTAGGCGAGAAGCTGGGTGAAGGCCTGCGACGCGGCCAGGATCGCCAGCACCATCACCGAGATCTTCAGGGTGGAGAACATCGCGTCGCGGGTCGCCGCCCAGGTGAGACGGCCGTAGATCGCGGCGAGCGCAAACGAGGCGAACGTGCCGAGCGAGGCGGCCTCGGTCGGCGTCGCAATGCCGAAGAAGATGACGGCGATCATCGCCACGATCAGCACCGTCAGCGGGATCACGTACTTGAAGGTCAGGTCCAGGCGCTCGCGGAGCGGGATCTTTTCCGCCGTGTATTTGGGCGCCTCCTTCGGATCGATCGCGCACACGCCGACGATGTAGATCACGTAGCAGAGCGCCAGCAGCAGGCCCGGGATGATGATGGCGATCAGGAGCTTGCCGACCGACACGCCGGCGATCACGGCGAGGATCACGCCGAGCGCGCTGTGCGGCATCATCACGGCGAGGCCGCCGCTGCCGAGCAGCGGCCCGACGCTCATGTTCTTGCTGTAGCCGCGCTGCTGCATGGCCGGCGCCAGCGTCCGCGTCAGCATCGCCGTGGTGCCGATGCTCGCCCCCGACAGCGAGGCGAGAATGGTGCCGGCCCCGACCGCCAGCAGCGAGAGCCGGCCCGGCACCGAGCCAAGCCAGCTGTCGAGCGCGTCGATCATCTTGGTGACGAGGCCGGTCCTGAACAGGATTTCGCCCTGCAGGATGAACATGGTGATCGGCAGCAGCACGAACACCGACAGGCTGCCGTACACGCTGTCGATCAGGAGCTCGAAGCCCGCGGCCCCCATGAAGTAGCCGAGGAAGATGACGTTGGTGCCGAAGAACGCGAAGACGACCGGAACGCCCAGCAGCACCAGGACGAAGAACGTCGTCATCAGCAGCGAGAATGCGGCGTACCACTCCATGACCGATTCTCAGATCGTCCCGCCGCCTTCGTCGGTTGTCGTGCTCGCGCCGGGCCGGCTCTGCTTGCGCAGCAGCTGGATCAGCCAGAGCAGACTGCCGATCGGAATGATGATGGTGATGAGGAAGATCGGAAATCCGGACAGCTTGAAGAAGTCGTAGGTGTTCTTCACGTAGTTGTCCCAGGTCACCAGCGTGCCGAACCAGACCAGCAGCCCGCAGGTGACCAGCGCCAGGATCCAGCCGAGCCGTTTCGCCAGCCAGTCGACCCAGGGCGGCAGCAGCGCCACCACGGAGTCGTCGCTGGTGTGGCCGCCCTCGCGCTGCAGCCACGCCGCCCCCAGAAACGTCAGATAGACCAGGCTCCACTCGTTCAGCGGCGTGATGACGCTGAACGAGATGTTGAAGAAATAGCGGCAGATGATCTCGACGGAGACGCTGACCACCTGGAAGGCCAGCATCCCGCACCCGATCCACGCGCAGACGTCGAGCAGACGATCGAAGGCCCGCCCTGCACGCTCGCGAACGCTCACGATCGCCCGCCGTTCATGTCAACGTCCCCGTTCCCGCCGTCCGTCAGCGAACGATCAGCGATTTGATCTTCGCCATCTGGTCGGCGCTGATCTTGGAGTTCAGCGCATCGAAGCGGCTCTGGTTGGCCATGTCGTGCCACTGCTTGGCTTCCTCCTTGGAGAGGTTGGTGAACGTCATGCCCGCCTTTTCGAGCTTGCCGCGCTCGGTGGCGATGAGCTGCGCGTTCACGGCCGCCAGATCCTTCTCGTTCTCGAGCTGCGCGTCCACCAGGATCTTCTGCGCTTTCGGCGTCAGGCCGTTGAACTTGCGCAGATTGACGTAGATGAAGGTCGTGTGCGAGGGCCAGAAGGCGTTGGCCAGCACGAACTTCGAGACTTCGGCCAGCCCCATGTCATAGACGAAGATCGGATACGGCGCGGCCTGCACCACGCCGCGTTCCAGCGCACCATAGATCTCGGCGATGCTCATCCCGATCGGCGTGGCGCCGACCTTCTTGAACAGCGGGTCGTAGCCGGAATGGGAGCGGATCTTGATGCCCTTGAAGTCTTCGAGCTTCCGGATCGGCTGCTTGGAGAAGATGTAGAAGCCGGACTGCGTCGCGGTCCGGCCGATCACCTTGACGTTCATCTTCTCGTGCGCCTTGTCGAGCAGCGCGAGATAGCCGTTCGCCCGCTCCTCGGTCGGCGTGATGTCGGACAGCCCGGTGGTGTCGACCTCGGGGACGACCGGCGTATGCACCGAGAAGGTCATCACCGCGTCCACCAGCCCCTTGCTCAGCGCGTTCATCTGGTCGCTGACCGGAAACACCTCGGGGCCGCCGAGCAGCTCGATGCGGATCTCGCCTTTGCCGGCGGTGTTCACCCGCTCCATCCACTTCCTGAAGATCACCATGCTGTCTTCATTCTTCGACGGCGGAGCGTAGGTGATGGCCTTCAGAACGACCTCGGCGGACGCCGTCGACGATAGCGCGCAAAGCACTGACACGAGGCCGGCCGTTAGAGCTTTGGTCCACTTGCTGCACATGTTTGCACCCCTTGCTGACGGTTAGCCCAGCATATCGAATTCGAGCCCGGCGTTGGCCACCTGGGCGCGCCGGTAAATTTCCCAGCCGACCACCACGTCGGTGCTGGCGATGCCGCAGACCGCGACGATGTGGCGAGCGGACGCCGCAGCGCGCGGCGATGTCCCGGCGACCAGATCCTGGATTCGGACCGCCTGCTTGAGCGCGGGAAACGCCGTTGCTCGCTTGGCCTCGACCTGCGCGGCGAAGTGCGGCGGATTGTCGGCGGCAACGCCGTCGACCGCAGCCAGCACGTCATCCTGCCACGAGTTCACCAGGTCGAGCGGAATGATCAGCGCACCGGGCCGGACGGCCTTGCCCGAGACCGGCCTGATGTCGCCTGGCGGGATCGATGTGATCACGATGTCCGCATCACGAACCGCGTCCGACGGATCGTCAACCGGAACGATCTTGGCTTTGACCTCCTGCGACATCTTCTCGCAGAACGCCTGCCGCGATTTCGCCGTGCGCGACGACACCAGCACCCGCTCGATGGTCGGAAAATTCGCCGTGAAGACGCGCAGCGACCACAGCCCGAGCCCGCCGCAACCGATCAGCCCCAGCGTTTTCGGCGGCCGCGGCGCGAGGTATTTCGCTGCGACTGCGGCGCAGGCCGCGGTGCGGATGAACGTGACGTACATCCCTTCCATGATGCAGCACGGCAGGCCGATGTCCGGATCGTTGAGAATGATGATGCCGGTCGAGTCCGGCAGGCCGCGATCGAAATTGCCGGGGAAGTACGAAACCCATTTCATTCCGAGCGACGCAGGCGAGCCGCCCACCCAGGCCGGCATGGCATGAAGGAAGGTGTTGGCGCGCGCCGGATGGACGCCGATCTTGGTCGGAACCTCGGCCTTGCCGTCGGCGTCGAGGCGATAGGCCTGTTCGACCAGCGAAACGATCTCGGTCAGCGCCGGAGCGACCGCGCGGATGTTCGTCTCGTTGAGCAGCCGGATTTTCATCGAGTGCGCTCAGGACACAACATGAAGTTTCCAATCCGATCCGGCGGAGAGAACCTCGCAGCCCGCAGGGCGGATCACGACGTGCTCCTCCGGGTTCAGCAGCCCGTCCACGCTCTCGATCTTGGGCTCCGGCGTCAGCGCCATGCCCACCTCGATGATCGTGTCGTCGGTTGCCGAGATCGACGGCGGCTCGTTTTCAAGCCCGATGCCGTGGCCGATCCTCTTGGACGGATGATCCGAATAGTTGCGCCATTCGGGATGCTCCGCCAGGCGGCTCTGGGAGTACTCGAACAGCTCGCGCATCGACACGCCGGGTTTCATGCGGGCGATGATCTCGTTGAGAATGCCCCACATGCCGTCATGTTCTGATTGCTGTCGTGCTGACGGCGGCCCGAACACGGCGCGCCGGGCATAGTCCATCTTGTAGCCGGAGTAGTTGCAGCCGCCGTCGATGTAGAGCACGTCGCCCTTCTGGAACGTGCGGTTGGCGCCGGTCGCGCCGAGCACGGTCGGCGGCTCGGAATTCAGATCGGCCCCGCCTTCGAGGTAATAGCGCAGCACGTCCCTCTGCACGGCGGCCGCGCTCACTCCGGGGCGCAGCTCCTCGAATACGCGCTGCCACGCCTTGCCGCCGATCGCGCAGGCCTGGCGCATGCAATCGATTTCCCATTCCGATTTGATCAGCCGGCAGCCCCACACCACCGGCCCGGAATCGACGAACCGCGCCCTGGGCACCTGCTCCTTCAAGAGCTCGAAATCCACCACGGCAATGCCGAGCCAGGTTTCCCGTCCGAGCTCGATGCCAAGCGTGCCCGCCGTCAGCCCCCGCTCCTTCAGGATGTCGGCGATGCCCCAGTCGACGCGCGGCTCCGGCGTGAACGGCACCTCCGGATAGATCCGGCGGTCCTCGACCCACGACGGAAACGGCTGGTTGTAAAGCCGCGCGAACATCCCCGGGCCCGACCAGGTGATCAGCGCCGGTGCGCCATCGAGCGGCAGCACGAAGACGGCGGGCCGCGACCGCATCCACGAGGCGACCTTGTGACCCGTGAAATAGGAGTAGTGCATGGCGTCGGTGACGATCAGGCCGTCGATGCCCCGCTGCCGCATCAATTCCCGCGCGCGCCGGATGCGGCTGGGATATTCGTCGGGCGGCATCGGTGCCATTGCTCAAGTCCCTGACTTCGGCTCAGACCGGGGTTCGCCATTCCGCCCAGCGGTTGGTGCGGCCGTAGACCACGTCGAAAAAATCCTTCTGGATCGCCGTGGTCAGCGGCCCGCGCTTGCCGTCGCCGATCTTGCGGTTGTCGATCTCGACCACCGGGGTGACCTCGGCGCCTGTCCCTGCGAAAAACACCTCGTCGGACGTCAGCATGTAGTCGCGGGAGAACAGCTCCTCCCGGACCTCGATGCCGTTGGCGCGCGCGATCCGGATCACCGCGTCGCGGGTGATCCCGTCCAGCAGATGGGTCAACGGCGGCGTCACCAGCGCGCCGTCGCGAACGAGGAAAATGTGCTCGACCGCCCCTTCCGCCACGTGACCGTTGGCGTCGAGCAGGATCGCCTCGTCATAACCGTCGCGCTTCGCCTCGGTGCGCGCCATCTGGAACAGCATGTAGTTGCCGCACGCCTTGGCCTTCGACATGTTGGTGTTGATGTGCTGGCGCACGTAACTCGAGACCTTGACCCGGCTGCCCTTTTCCAGCGTGCCGTGGCCCACATACTCGCCCCAGTGCCACACCGCGATGGAAACATTGATCTTGCATTCGTCGTAGGCAAGTCCCATGCCGCCATAGCCGATATACGCAATCGGGCGGATGTAGCACTGCTCGAACCGGTTCTCGCGGATGATCTGCTTTGTCGCTTCGGTGAGTTTTTCGACGCTGTAGGGAACCTCGAAGCCCAGGATCTTGGCCGAGTTGTGCAATCGCACCAGGTGCTCCTTGAGGCGGAACACCGCCGGACCGGCCGACGTCTTGTAGCAGCGGATGCCTTCAAAGACGCCGAAGCCGTACTGCAGCGTATTGCTGATCAGATGAACATGGGCGTCGCTCCAGTTGACGATCTCGCCGTCCATCCAGATCTTGTCAGCTTGTTCCATTTCACCGTCCGATCAGCGCTTGGCTGCTTCGCGTTCCACCATCACCTGGCCGCCGACGGCCACCGTGAGAATTCTGCTCTTGTCCTGAAGCATGGAAATGTCCTTGAGCGGATCGCCGTCGACGATCACGAAGTCGGCGAGCTTGCCGGCTTCGAGGCTTCCGATCCGGTCGTCCATCTTCAGGAGCTTGGCGGCGTGGATGGTCGTGACCGAAAGCGCCTCCATCGGCGTCAGTCCCATCTCGACCAGATAGACGACCTCGTCGAGGTTGTTGCCGTGCTGGGTGTAGGGCACGCCGGTATCGGTGCCCATGGCGAGCTTCACGCCGGCCTTGTGTGCCTTCTTGAAGCTCGCGATGTGCTGGTCGATGGCCGACTGCGCCTTGCGAACGACGTCGGGACGGACGCCCGCCCCGGTGCCGTGCTTGACCACGTTGCGGACCGCGGCCGAGGTCGCCACGAGATAAGTGCCGCGTTGGAGCATGAGCTCGATGCCCTCGTCGTCGAGCAGGTAGCCATGCTCGACGGAATCGACGCCGGCCTTGACCGCGTTCTTGATCGCGGTTGCACCATGCGCGTGTGCGCAACTGATCTTGCCGGCGGCATGCGCCTCCTCCACCGCGGCGCGCATTTCCTCGGCGGTGAACTGTGGCGCGCCGATCTCGCTGCCCGGGCTCAGGATGCCGCCGCTGGCGATCAGCTTGACGTTGTCGGCGCCCAGCTTGATCTGCGTCCGCGCCGCGCGGCGCACGGCATCCGGGCCGTCGGCTTCGTGGCCGAGCTGCCAGCCGTGCCCGCCGGTCATGCAGACGATCAGGCCGCTCAGCACCAGCCGGGGCGTCGGGCAGAGCCCCTGCTGTGACGCGGTGCGCAGCGCAAAATCGATCCCGCCGCGCGAGCCGCAATCGCGGATCGTGGTCACGCCGCATTCGAGAGTGCGCCGCGCATTGCGCGCCGAGCGCAACAGGGCCACCGCGTCCGTGTCGCCGGCCTGCTGGGCGCGCGGGTCGGCGAGGCCGTCGCTCCGCAGATGCACGTGACAGTCGATCAATCCCGGAAGAATGGATTTCGCCGTCAGGTCCTTGCGGACGATCGACTCGGCCAGGGCGGGCGGAGCGCCCTGCCCCACCTCGGCGATCTTGTCCTGATCGACGATGACATAGCCGGTGAAGGCCTTGCCGCGCCCGTCGATCACCTGTCCGTTCACGTAAGCAACTGGCATTCCACGCTCCCGCTAGGGCTCCGCGACAGCTTGTGCCGCTTCCCGGACTGCCGCCATTGCTTTTTGGCCTCAAGGCCATAACAATTGTGCATGGCCATGGACCACCGTGGACTGAACGCATTCCTGGCGATCGCGCGGCTCGGCAGTGTCGGCGCGGCGGCCTCGGCCCTGTCGCTCACGCAACCGGCGGTCAGCCGGACGCTGCGCAAGCTCGAACAGGATCTCGGCGTTCAGCTCTTTCTGCGTCATTCGACCGGGATGGAGCTGACGGCCTTCGGGCAGTCGCTGTTGCCGCACGCCACGTCGCTGGAAACCGGGTTGCATCGCGCGCTCGAGGAAATCGACCTGCTCAGGGGCACGTCAAAAGGCTCGGCCCGGGTCGGAATTCTGCCGAGCCTCGTGCCGGACATTCTGCCGATCGTGCTCAACCGGGTGCGGCTCAAATTGCCGGGAATTCAATTGCACATCGTCGAAGCGCCGAACCATCAGCTCACACGAGCCCTGCTGCGCGGCGAGATCGATTTCGCCCTGGCCGCGGCGCCGCCGGACCTGACCGAAGACAACATCCGCGTGACCCCGTTGGTCAATGATGAAATCTGCATCGTCACGCGCGCCGCGCATCCGATTGCGAAAAAGAAATCGCCGACGCAAAAGGACCTTCGCGAATACAGCTGGGCCCTGCAGGAGCGAGGCGGCTTGATCTGGCGGCGTTTCCAGACGCTGTTCGCCAACGCCAACCTGGATTTGCCGCCGGTGACGCTGACCGCCAATTCCATTCAGACGCTGAAATCGGTGGTCGTGTCGAGCGACCTGATCACCATGTTGCCGCGGATGTCGATATGGAGCGAAGAAAAGAACAAGATCCTGCGGCCGGTTCCGCTGAGCGCGGCGCGGTGGAAAAGGCAGCTCGCGGTGCTGCGCCGTCCGAACGCGCCGGTGCTTCCCGTGGTCACCCTGGTCCTGACGGAATTTCGCAAGGCGTTGACGGAGACGGCGACGTCGGACCATTCGACACAGGTCTTGGCGCGGGCTGCGCTGCCGTGAATGAGCCGCGCAGCGGGGCGGAGCGCAGCCGGGTTGGCGCACCAGTCTGGGGGACTGGAGGTCGCGAGTTCGAATCTCGCCGCTCCGATCAACTTTCCGCGTGACATCAGCGATACAGAGCCGGCGCGTTTCGAGCCTGCCGCGCGGCAATTCGCTATTCCGCGCTCGCCGCGGTCATCCTGATTTCCGGCGCCACTGGGGCCGCTTTAGCGGTTTGGTGGGCTCTGGCGAACCGCTCAGGCGTTCGACCAATGCAGGCTCAGCAATTCCGTACTGGATGAAAACGTCCTGCTTGTTGCGCGCCGGATAGAGGCGGATCGTGGCTCTTGCCAGATACAGCGCAATCGATTTCGGCGGGTAGTTCTTGGACAGATATTTCCGAATTTCGTCCATCTTCTCAGGCCACGGGCTGTTCTCCATGGCGACGAGGGCGATGGTCATGGCCTCAAGTACGGTGTGGCTGTCCCGGATACTCACGGGACCTTACTAGACCCAGATGCTTAATGAAGTTGCTGCGGTTTCTGCGAGGGGCAGCGCTTCTCAAGGCCTGCGGTCGCGGGGGATTGAAGGCGCCCGGGATTTGGGGCCACTCCAACCGCCTGCATCGGAGAGTTGCAACCGGCCGACGCAAAGTCGTTACGGTGCCGACGTTGATCGCACAGCGGGCGAATGTGAACCCGCTACTCGCTCCTCCCGAACGGCGACCCAATCGACGGAATGATCGAATTGTTGCTGGTCGGCACCGAGATCGACAGCCCGAGATAGGTCGGCGGACGGTGCGAGGTGCTGTCGGCGCCGGGCGTCTTGCGGCCGTCGGGCAATTCGGTCGACTTCACCTTGGTCTCGGTCTCGAAGCCGATGGTGCCGGACCCGTTCTGCAGCGGCAGCCGGCCGAGCGGCGGCTTCGTCGACGGCGTCTCTTTCAGGCGGTCGCGCGCGGCCGGCGAGTTGTCCGGCAGCGCATCCTCCAGCGACCAAGGCTTGTCCGACAAAGGCTTATCCGACAAAGGCTTCGGCTGCGCCTCACGCATCGCGGGGCGCCCGCTCGCGGTGGTGTGCGGGATCGAGGCCGGCGGCCGGGGTAGCGCGTGGGTCGCGGCGCGCTCGCCGCCGGGCTGCTCGGCATGACCGGTGCCCGGGCAGGCGACCACGAGCGCCAGCGCGCCCGCGGCCCGAAACATCTGCCATGCCCGGCCCGACTGCGATCTGCACCCGCCGACGATCATCGGAACTGCCCTGGGCTCTGCTTCGGTCATTCCCGGCCTTTCCCGCGTCACACCTTGGGGATTCCGGCCCGTCCCGGCAAGCCGGGAGCACGGCCCGTCACCCGTTCTTTGGCAGAGCATGGAACGGCAATTGTGGCGGGATGATTTCGTGGTCTGCAACGGCCCGGACCGGTTGCAAAATATGCGGCGCCTGATGTTAATTCCGGCAACAGCGGAAAATCTTCGCCTGGTGGGCGGCGAAGTCTCCGCCCCCAACGGTATAATCTGCCCGGGCCGTGGTGCCGGCCACGCCCCGCTTCGAGGACGATGTTGCATGGCGCCACGTTCGGCCGGTGACCCTGTCCTGGTGACAGGCGCGAGCGGCTTCCTCGGCGCGGCCGTGGCCGCAGCGCTGCGCCGCGACGGCTTCGGCGTCCGTGTTCTGGTGCGCGCCTCGAGCCCGCGCACCAACATCAATCCGGCCGACGAGGTGTTCGTCGGCGACATCCGCGACCGCGCCTCGGTCGCGGCCGCGATGCGCGGCGCGCGCTATCTCGTCCACACCGCCGCCGATTACCGGCTCTGGGCGCCCTCGCCGGCCGACATCATCAACGCCAATGTCGACGGCACCCGCATCGTCATGGAGGAGGCGGAGAACGCCGGCGTCGAGCGGGTGGTCTATACCAGCTCGGTTGCGACCTTCGACCTGCGCGATGGCGGCCTCGCCGACGAGACGCGGCGGCTGCCGGCGGATGCCGCGGTCGGCGCCTACAAGCGCAGCAAGGTGATGGCCGAGGACGTGGTCGCGGAGATGGCGCTCGACGGCCTGCCCGCCGTCATCGTCAACCCGTCGACGCCGATCGGCCCGCGCGACGTGCGGCCGACGCCCACGGGGCGCATCATCGTCGAGGCGGCCTCGGGGCGGATGCCGGCCTTCGTCGACACCGGCCTCAACTTTGCCCATGTCGATGACGTCGCCGCGGGCCACCTCGCGGCGCTGCGCCACGGCAGGATCGGCGAGCGCTATATCCTCGGCGGCGAGAACGTGACGCTGCGCCAGGTGCTGACCGAAATCGCCTGGATCGTCGGCGGCCGGCCGCCGCTGATGCGGCTGCCGCGCGCCGCCCTCTATCCGATCGCCTTTGGCGCGGAGTTCGTCGCCCGCTTTACCGGCCGCGAGCCGTTCGCCACCGTCGATGGGCTGCGCTTGGCGCGCTACCACATGCACTTCGACGACACCAAGGCGCGTCGCGAGCTCGGCTATTCGTCGCGGCCCTACCGCGACGGCCTGGTCGACGCGATCGACTGGTTTTCGACCGCGGGCTACATCAAGCGGCCGCGCGACCTGCGGCCGGCTAGAGCGTGATGAGTTTGGCTTGGCCCGGCTCACTCCGTTCGTCCCCACGAAAGTGGGGAGCCTCATCGCTGGCTTAACTAGCGTACCACGCTGACGACCTGACCGCTCACCGGATCGACCACCACGACCGCATTGCCGCGTGTGATGAAGCGGTAGCCTTCGATGTCCGGCACCGCCGCGATCACGCGCTCCGGAAAGTCGCAAAGCAGCGCGGTGCCCGGCACCGGATCGCCGATCAAGAAATTGGCGCGCCGTCCATAGCGGCATTCCCGTTGCCGCAACACCGTGCGGATGGCGGCGATCTGCGCGCGGCTGAGCCTGATGCGGTCTTCCGGCGGTGCCACACCGGTGGTGGTCGGCACCGCGGTCACCGGCGGCGCGGCGCGCTCCGCCACATAGGCGCCGCTGGTACGCGAAAGCATCGCCACGATCCGCCGGGTGCCCGGCTCGAGGATCACGACGTCGTCGCCGACCAGCAGAAATTCGTTGCCGGCCAACGCCGGATAGATCGCGACGATTTCCGACGGCACACCGTAGACCTGGACCCATCCCGGCACGAGGCCGCCGACCGTGGCGGGAAACTCCCAGGGCGCCCGCGACCAGATGTTCATGCGCGTGATGTACGCGTCGAAGCCCGCGCTGAGGCTCGCCCGCTGCGGCTCGGTCGGCATGACGATCGCCGCGCCAAGCGCCGCTCGACGCGCCGCGGTGCGGGCCTGCGCGTATTGCGACATCGCACGCCCCCGCAGGTTCGCGCTCGGTGCGCGCCGTGCCCGTCGGCTCACGCTCGACGTCGGTCGGGTCGCCTGGCCGGTGGTGACGGTGCGGGTGCGCTTGCGCGCGGCTTGCTTCGGGACCGGCTGCGGGGTTGCCTGCTCGACCTCCCGCGGCTGTTCGCCCGGGCGACGGAACGTTTGGGTCGGCACCGAGCGGGGCTGCATGGGCTCGGGCGACAGGAATTGCGTCGTGTCCGACTCCGGGACTTGCCCCTGTTGCGCCTGCACCGCCGTCAAGACGGAGGCCAGCGCCGCAACGACTGCTGCGGTGAGCCACCACGCTTTCATGGTTCCACTCCTGCTGATTGCCGTCGGCGGCCATAGGCGGGCGACGCCGACGCTGCCTTTCGGCATGGCTGCCCGCACAACCCATGGCGGATACCCAGGTTCCCTGTTCGCCAACCGCACCGCGTGCTGAAGTCCCAGCCGCGGTTTGCCGTGGGTTGACTCCTGCTTTTTGTTCGATATTTGTTCTCTTCATCCTGCTTAGTAGAGGGGCCCAACCGGTGGGAGCCATTGGCAGATGCAGGTGCGGTGCCTGCGCGTCCGGTCAGGCCAGTCCCTTCAGCGGAAGGGACTGCCGGCCAGTGACGTAGGCCGGCGCGCCTTGCGGCGCTTCACCACGGTGTTTTCGTAACGACGTGGGCACGCCGCGGAGCCTGTCATCGGGCCGCGCTTCGCGCGGACCGGTTGGCGGCTTTGCCCACCTTACGCTTTTCGAGATTTTCCGCTGGTGCACGACGCGGTTAGAAATCGCCATAACCGCCGAGCGCGATGTCGCCGCGCTTTGCCGCCGCGATCACCTCGGGTGACGTGAGCGCCGCAAGCTCGTCGGCGTAGCGATAGCCCGGCGCGTGGCCGGGAAAGCCGCCGGCCGTGCCGGGATGCGTGTAGAGCTCGCTCAAGCCGTCCGGCAGCCGCTGCAGCACGCCTGCAATGCGCGGCTCAGTCATCGCCCCCGACCACGCAAGCCCGAACACCGCATCGGGCGTTTTCAACCCCGCCCGCCGCGCCGCGTGGCCGAGCAGCGCCGCATAGGGCCCGGTCACCCATGACAGCCCGACAGGCGCGCGCTCGACCTGCGCAATCACCGCGCGCGGCTCGACCGGCACCCGCAGCGCCGTCATGCCGAAGCTGCGGCCGATCGCGATGATCGTGCCGGCGATGGTCGGATGCAGGTGGAAGTGCTTATGGGCGTTGACGTGATCGAGCGGCAGGCCGGTCGCAGCGTAGGCCTTGAACTGCGCCTCGACCTCGGCGGCGAGCTGCTGCCGCGCCGCGCGCCTTGCGAAGATGTCGAAGCCGAGCCGCGCCATGTCGGTGCGGAAACGGCCGGAGCCGTCGACCAGATCGGGCAGTTGCTCCGGCGGCAGCATCGGTGCCGCCTCGATCAGCACGACGTGAAGCCCGACCCGCAGCTTCGGCAGCCGCTTGGCGCGCGCGACCGCGTCGCCCGCGGCCGCGCCCGCCACCATCAGGCTTGCGGCGGTGAGAATGCCGTCGCGATGCGCGATCTCGATGGCTTCGTTGACCTCTCTAGCGAGGCCAAAGTCGTCGGCGGTGACGACCAGTCGCTTCAGAGCGCCGCCTCGCGCCGCTCTTTGAGGAACTGGAAGAACTCGACGCCCTCGCGCAGCCGCCGCTTCATCATTTGCGGCGAGCGGATCATCTCATTGACGATCGCGGCGATCTTCGGCGCGCGGAAGTAGAACTTTTTGTAGAAGTCCTCGACCGAGTGGAAGATCTCGTTGTGGCTCAGGTGCGGATAGTGCAGCGGCGCGATCTGGATGCCGTTCTCGTCGACCAGGTCGGCGTTGTTGGTGTCGAACCAGCCGTTCTCCTTCGCCTCCTTGAAGAGGTGCGTGCCGGGATACGGCGCGGCGAGCGAGATCTGGATGGTGTGCGGATTGATCTCGGTCGCGAACTTGATGGTCTCCTGGATCGTCTCCTTGGTCTCGCCCGGCAGGCCGAGAATGAAGGTGCCGTGGATCTTGATGCCGAGCTCGTGGCAGTCCCTGGTGAACTTCTTCGCCACGTCGACCAGCATGCCCTTCTTGATGTTGTGCAGGATCTTCTGGTTGCCGGACTCGTAGCCGACCACGAACAGCCGGCAGCCGTTGTCGGCCAGCACCTCGAGCGTCTTGCGCGGCACGTTGCCCTTGGCGTTGCAGGCCCAGGTGATGCCGAGCTTGCCGATCTCGCGCGCGAGCTCCTCGACGCGCGGCAGGTTGTCGGTCAGCGTGTCGTCGTCGAAGAACACCTCCTTGACCTGCGGGAACGCCTCCTTGGCGTATTTCAGCTCGTCGATGACGTGGCCGACGCTGCGCGTGCGATAGAGGTGCCCGCCGACGGTCTGCGGCCACAGGCAGAAGGTGCAGCGCGATTTGCAGCCGCGCCCGGTGTAGAACGACAGATACGGGTGCCGCAGATAGCCGATGAAGTAGTTCTCGATCTTGAGGTCGCGCTTGTAGACCGGCGAGACGAACGGCAGCTCGTCCATGTTGTGCAGGAGCGCGCGCTCGTCGTTGTGGACGATGCGGCCGTCGCGCCCGCGGTAGGAAAGTCCCTTGATGCTCGCAAGCTCGCGGCCTTCGGCGACCTCCTTGATGGTGAAGTCGAACTCGTTGCGGGCGACGAAATCGAGCTCCTCGCAGGCCTGCAGCGAGCCCGCGGCATCGACCGCGACCTTGGCGCCGATCATGCCGATCTTCAGGTTCGGGTTGGCGGCCTTCAGCGCCCGGACGGTCTTCACGTCCGAGGAGAACGACGGCGTCGAGGTGTGCAGCACGACGAGATCGCGGTCCTTGACCTGCGGCAGCACGTCGGCGAGCGACAGCCGGTGCGGCGGCGCGTCGATCAGCTTCGAGCCCTCGACCATGGCGGCCGGCTGGGCGAGCCAGGTCGGATACCAGAACGACTTGATCTCGCGCCGGTTCTGATAGCGCGCGCCCGCTCCGCCATCGAAGCCTTCAAAGGACGGCGCTTGAAGAAACAGGGTCCTCATCATGGCGAGGGCGGTCTCCGTTCAGGAAATTGGTCGGGTATCAGGATGCCTTCGGACTCGAGCTTGAACCGGTGCCCCCTCCAGCGCACATCGCGGGAGACAAATCCGGCAACGAACACCGCAAACGACAATAAATCACGCAATGGAATGAGCCAATACGGCCGCGGCGGCAGGCCGTAGCCGCGCTCGATGGCATAAATGAGAAGCCCGCGACAGGCGAGCGCCGCCGCGGCCAGGAACACCGCCACCTCCCCGCCGCCAATGGCGAGCGCGATCAGCGCCAGCGGGAATGCATGCGAGACCGACCAGCCGAGATATCCGACCGGGTCGATGCCGCGGATGGTCATCGCCCAGCGCAGCTCGTGCCGCCACAATTGGGCAAACGACCGCTCGTCGCAGACATGGCCGACCGCAAACGGCAGCAGCGACACCGGCTCGCCGCGCGCGGTGATCAACTCGCCGATCGCGTAGTCGTCGGCGAGGCAATCGGCGATCGCTTCGAAGCCGCCGATGGCCACGAGCGATTGCCGAGTGAGCGCGATGGTCGAGCCGAGGCACGGCCGCGACAGCGCAAAGCGCGAGCCGACCAGCACGCCGGACAGAAAGTGGCCTTCGATGCTCATCGCGGCGAGCCGCGACCACAGGCTGCCGGTGGCGATGCCGTAATACGGCACGGTGACCACGCCGCCGCGCTGCTCGAGCGCCGAGACGATGCGCGACAGGTAATCGGGCCGCACGCGGATGTCGCTGTCGGCGATGACGACGATGTCGTGCGCGATCAGCCGGCTCATGTTGATCAGGTTCGACACCTTCGGATTGGTGCCGAAGACCGTCGCGTCGATCACAAGCTCGATCGTCCTTCCGGGAAACTCCCGGCGCAGCCGCTCGACCGCGGCAATGGCCGGATCGTCCGCCCGCGCCACGCCGAACACGATCTGCACCGGGCCGGAATAGGCCTGGTCGCAGAACGACGCCAGATTTTCGTACAGGCCGGTCTCGTCACCGTGCAGCGGCTTGAGCAGCGTCACCGCGGGCTCGGCGCGGCCGGTCGAGCGCACCGGCTGTGCCGACGGCGGCGCAAGCGAAGCCGCCACGATCATGTACAGGCAGCCCGCCGCTGCGGCCGCAAACAGCAGGATCAGCAGGGCGTCGAGCAGCATCGTGCCTCACGCTCTCTCGTTCTGATCTTTCGCGCGGCCACGGGCGTGAAAATGCCAGCCCTCCATCGCCTGCCAGGCGACGAGGCCCGGCACGCCGAGGACCAGATCGGGCAGACGCTTGACCAGCGACAGCGCGAGCGCCGCTCCCGGCGGCACGCCGAAGATCGCGCAAAGGACGATGAGGCCGCCCTCCTGCGCGCCGAGCGCGCCGGGCACCGCGAAGGCCGCGCCCCGCACCGCATGCATCAGGCTTTCGATCAGCACCGCGTCGCCGAAGTCGATGTCGTAGCCCATGAACCTCAGCACGACCCAGACTTCGAGCGCGCCGACGAACCAGCCGCCGAGGTGCCAGAGCAGGCTTTGGATCAGCCCGCGATGATAGGCGTAGAACGCATCGAGCCGCGCAAACAGATCGTCGATCGCGCCGAACACCAGCCATTCGCGGCCGGCGGTGACCAGCCCCAGCAGGGATTTGACCAGGCGCTGGCCGCGCTCGCCCTGGATCAGCAGGAAGCCGCCGAGCAGCGGCAGCGCCAGCGCCAGGCCGATGGCGATCGGCCAGACGATCAGCGCGTTGCCGCCGACGGCGATCAGCAGGACAAGCCCGACCAGCGCGAAGATCAACTGGCTGCCCGCCTGCAGCAGCACGTCGACGATGACGCTCGCGGCTGCGATCGTGCCGCGCACGCCACGCAGCGCCAGGCACCGCGCGCCGATGAAGTCGCCGCCGATCTGCGCGAGCGGCAGCAGCGCATTGGCGCCTTCGCGCACAAAGCGGAGCCCGACGCAGATCCCGACCGAGGGCCTGATGTCGCGCGGAAACAGCAGCCACCATCCGCCGCCCGCGACCGCCACGGCGACGGCACGGATGACGATCACCCAAAGCGCCGCCCATCCGGTGCTGATGACGGCCTGGCCGACGTGGTCCGCGCCGTACCAGACCGTCAGCCCGACCAGCACGGCAAGGCCGACAAACCACACCAGCAGCGTGGCCTGCCTACCGCTCGGCATGGGGCACCCGAAGCGACATGCTGCGAATTTCGATCCTCCCGCGAAGCCTTATGCGGCTTGTTCTTTCAACGCTTGATCGATCGCCTGACGGCACTCGCGCAATTCATGTAGGGCGCTTTGCAGCCGGCGCACGTTTTCGCGCGACAATTGCGGCGCGGGTTCCGCAGGCTGCGGTGCCGCATCCTCGGGTTCCTCCGAAGCACGCGGGGCCGACCGGAGCAGGCCGAACAGGGAACGCGGCGCCTCCTCGGTCGCGCCCTCCCCGGCCTCCTCGACCGGCGCCTCGGCCGGCTCGACCTCGTCGGCCCCGGCCGCACCGGGCTGCCACACGGTCTGAACGAACTTCTGGCCCTTGTCGCGCAGAATGGCCTGCGCGCCACGGATGGTGTAGCCCTCGGCATAGAGCAGATGCTTGATGCCGCGCAGCAGATCGACGTCCTCGGGACGGTAGTAGCGGCGTCCGCCCGCCCGCTTCATCGGCTTGATCTGAGGGAACCGGCTTTCCCAGAACCGCAGCACGTGCTGCGGGATGTCGAGCTCGTCGGCGACCTCGCTGATGGTGCGAAAAGCGTCTGGTGCCTTGTCCACGGCCCCGCCCCCGTTCCGAACTTTTGCTTCTGAGGAATAACCGGCTCGACCCCCAAGCTGGCCATTCCGCCGATTGAACGAACTATTCCGGTTCGTCGGCGACTTCTTCGCCGTTGATGCGCTGCTTCAGGATCGCCGACGGCTTGAACACCATGACCCGCCGAGGCGAGATCGGTACTTCCTTGCCGGTCTTGGGATTGCGGCCGATCCGCTGGCCTTTCTTGCGAACCACGAAGGAACCGAACGAGGACAGCTTCACAGTCTCGCCACGTTCAAGGCAATTCGTGATTTCGGCCAAGACAAGTTCGACTAACGCTGCGGATTCCGTCCGCGAAAGGCCCACCTTCTGGTAGACGGCCTCGCAGAGATCAGCCCGCGTAATGGTTTTACCCGACATCGCCGGCCCCAGTGAAGGCGACTATATCCCGCTGAACTTCCAACGATATTAGCTTGGGTTTGGGCGGTCAACGGCGGCAGAATGCAGTCCCGTGGCATTTTGACGACGCTCTGTGGCACGGGAGCAACTATCGAAAATCGCGCGAAAACCGGCCGCAATTTGCGCCCAGCCGTGGCGCAATACCGTCGGCTACCAGCGTACCAGCGCCGATCCCCAGGTAAACCCGCCGCCCATCGCTTCAAGCAGGACAAGGTCGCCCTTTTTGATGCGCCCGTCGCGCACCGCAACATTGAGCGCAAGCGGAATGGACGCCGCCGACGTGTTGCCGTGCATCTGGACCGTGGTCACGACCTTCTCGGGTGCGATGCCGAGCTTGTGCGCGCTGTCGTCGATGATGCGCTTGTTGGCCTGGTGCGGCACGAACCAGTCGATGTCGGCGGCGGTGTAGCCGGTGGCGCGGAATGCATCTTCGATGACGTCGGTGATCATCGCCACCGCGTGCTTGAACACGGCCCGGCCTTCCATCCGCAGATGGCCCACGGTCTGCGTCGAAGACGGGCCGCCATCGACATAGAGCTTGGTCTTGTGCCGGCCGTCGGAGCGCAGGTGCGTGGTCAGGATCCCGCGATCGCTTTGCTCGCCGGGCTGCTGCTGCGCCTCCACCACGACCGCGCCTGCGCCGTCGCCGAACAGCACGCAGGTGGTGCGGTCCTTCCAGTCGAGGATGCGCGAGAATGTCTCCGAGCCGATCACCAGCGCGCGCTTGTAGGTTCCGGTGCGCAGCAGACCGTCGGTGATCGAGAGCGCATAGACAAAGCCCGAGCAGACCGCCTGCAGGTCGAAGGCCGCGCCGCGGGTGATGCCGAGCCCGGCCTGCACGCTCACCGCCGACGCCGGAAACGTGTTGTCCGGCGTGGAGGTGCCGAGCACGATCAGATCGATCGACTGCGGATCGACGTGAGCTGCGGCAAGCGCGGCCTTTGCAGCATGGATCGCCAGGTCCGACGTCAGCTCACCGGCCGCCGCGATGTGGCGCTGCTGAATGCCGGTTCGCTGCACGATCCACTCGTCGGACGTGTCGACCGTGCTCGCGAGCTCCTTGTTGGACAGCACCCGCTCCGGCAGGTAGCTGCCGCATCCGAGAATAACCGAACGAAGCATGGTCACGAGGCCGCTCCGCCGACCACGCGCGCGGTCGCGGTCTCCCCGGCATGCCTGTGGATCGTCGCGCCAATTTTGGCGAGCAGTTCTTCACGCACCATCTCGTAGCCCACATTGATTGCGGCGGCGAAACCCTCGGCATCCGTGCCGCCGTGACTTTTGATTACAACGCCGTTGAGCCCGAGGAAAACGCCGCCGTTGGATTTCCGCGGGTCCATCTTGTTGCGAAGCATGTTGAAGGCCGGCTTGGCCAGCAGATAGCCGAGCTTCGACCAGATCGATTTCGAAATCGCGCCGCGCAGATATTCGGCGAACTGACGCGCGGTGCCCTCGGCGGCCTTGAGCGCGATGTTGCCGGCAAAGCCTTCGGTCACCACCACGTCGGCGGTGCCCTTGCCGATGTCGTCGCCCTCGACGAAGCCGATGTAGTCCATGTGCGGCAACGGGCTTTCCCGCAGGATGCGGCCGGCCTCGCGCACCTGCTCGAGGCCTTTGACCTCTTCCACGCCGATATTGAGGAGACCGACTTTCGGCCGGTCGAGCCCGAAGCGCACCCGCGCCATCGCGCTGCCCATCACCGCCATGTCGAGCAGATGCTCCGTGTCCGCGCCGATCGAGGCGCCGAGATCAAGCACGATCGACTCGCCTCTGAGCGTCGGCCAGATCGCGGCGATCGCCGGGCGCTCGACATTGGCCATCATCCGCAGATTGAACCGCGCCATCGCCATCAGCGCGCCGGTGTTGCCGGCCGATACGGCAACGTCGGCCTCGTCCTTCTTTACCGCGTCGATGGCAAGCCACATCGACGACTTCCAGCGGCCGTTGCGCAGCGCCTGGCTCGGCTTGTCGTCCATCCGGACCGCGACGTCGGTGTGCACGACCGTGGCCTCGGCCTTGAGCCGCGGATGAGCGGCCAGGATCGGATCGATCTGGGCGCGGTCGCCGAACAGGATGAACGAGCTGTCGGGATGTGCGGCCAAAGCAAGGTCGGCGCCCGGAACCACAACGGAGGGGCCATGATCACCGCCCATGGCGTCGAGCGCGATACGGACCTTTTCGGGCATGGGTGGACCTATAGCCTGCCAGCCGGGTGCCGCACCAGTGGGCAAAAAATGACCGAATTCGAGCGTTTTCGGGCAATTGGCTCGCCTAGGGGCCCTTTTTTCCACCGTCTTTCTTGAGGGCGGCCAGCGCCGCGAACGGGTGGCTTGCCGGATCGCCGGCCGGGGGCGCCTCGAAAACCGCCCCGGGCTTGCGCGGATAGGGGTCGAGACCCAGCATCAGGAACTCGGTTGCAACCGCGCCGAGATCGACCACGCCACCATGCAGGACCTCCGGCGGCTCCGCAGCCTCGTGCCCCTGATGTCCGGTGTCGGCGGCCGGCGCAATCGGGACGTCGGCCTGCGGTTGAAACAACAGGTCGATTTCCTCGTCGACCTGGTTTTCGACCGGCTCGAGCGTCACCACGCAGCGCTGGGTTACGGTCGCCGAAACCCGGCCCACGACCCGCAGGCCGTCCGTGCCGTGCCGCGTCAGGTCGAAGCTGGCCGCACAGCGGGGCAGCTCCAGAATGTCCGCCGCCGCGGCAATCGCCCGGCGCTGGGCCTCATCCGGCGCAAGCTCGAGGCTGCGGCCGGTGTCCGGCACCTCGGCCACCACGACCGGAACGCTCCACGGCGCGGCCGTCTGCACCGATGGCCGGTCGGCCTTCCTGCCGCCCGTCTTCGCGGACCGATCGGGAGATGCGCGTTCAATCATATCGTCAGCGTTGTTCCAGTGTTTCTTGCGCCGCAGGCGTCGCGATCGACGCCGGATCGGGAAAGTCAAATTTCGCGGCGACCACCGCATCCGCGGCGAGCGGCGCCAGCCGATCCGCCGCCTCCCGCATATAGGCAGCCAGCCGCCGGGCGCCCAGCGGGGTCTCCGCCGCGCCGAACACATTCCGCGCAACCGCCGCTTCCAGCACCGCCGGATCGGCATCGGCCAAGGCGCTCTCATAGACCTTGGCGCGGCCATAAAACGCCTCGCCGACCTTCTGCATGCGCTTGGGCACGCCGAAGTCGCCGACGCCCATCTCGCGGAAGTTATCGTCCATGTCGGCGCAGAAGCGGTCGAACAACTGCTGCCCGGGCGGCGGCAGGGCGCCCTGTGCGCGGGTCAATTGCCGCAGCACCAGCACCAGGTGCAGCACGATCATGTCGAGCCGGCCATCGACGGTGTCCGGAACCCCGTAACCACGATAGAATTCGATGGTCCGCGCCTGCGCCACGATCATGCCATAGAGGGCATCGATGCTGGCGGCTCGCGAGGAGCGGCGAAAGGGGAGCGAAATCATAGGGTTCGCGGGACTGGCTGCGGCGGCGTTAAGCTGTTCGTTGCACTTTCCGAGTACCTCGGGTACGCCCCCTCACGCCTCGGATGCAAGCAAAATGACGGGAATGAGCCGCAAGACCAAGCAAGCCAAGCTGCTGCTGCGGCCCGCGCTGGCGGGCGTGGCGCTGTCGATGGCGTTCCTGCTCGGCGGTTGCGACAGCTTCACGCAGGTCTATCAGCGCGGCTACGTGCTGCCCGAGGGCGCGCTGGAGCAGGTTCCGCTCGGCGCCACGCAGGAGCAGGTGCTGATCGTGCTCGGCACCCCCTCCACGGTCGCGACCGTGAGCGGCGAGGTGTTCTACTACATCTCCCAGCGCGCCGAGCAGAAGCTCGCCTTCATGCCGCAGCAGGTGACGAACCAGCGCGTCATCGCCGTCTATTTCGACCGGCAGCGCCGCGTCGCGCGGCTCGCCAATTACGGCCTGAAGGATGGCCGCGTGTTCGACTTCGTCAGCCGCACCACACCGAGCGGCGGCACCGAGCTGAACTACCTCAACTACGTGTTCTCGATCACCAAGCCGCTGTCCTGACGGCGCATCTCAAAACGGCACCACGCCGCGCGCGCTGGCGGTCCACAGGCTTTGATTGGTCAGGCCGAGGCCGCCGAGCTCGGCACCGACGGCAAGCGTCGCGCCCTGTCGCGACGTGAAGGCGAAGCCGGTGACGACCCGTCCGGACAAGCCATCCTTGACGCCGAGATTGACGATATCGACCGGCGCTGCATTGTCCTTCGACAGACGGTAGTCGCTATAGGCGCCAACGTAAGGCGTGAGGCTCACGCTTGCCGTGGCCGGCAGCGGGTAGGACAGCTTGCCGCCGACGCTGGCGCGGCCGATGGTGAATTCGCGCGCCGCCTGTTCGAGACCGAGGCTGTCGGTCCAGGCGGCCTGCCGTTCCCAGAGCACGTAGATCCGCGCCGAGGGTTCAAGGATGAAGCCGCTCGACGGATAGATGCCGGTCAGCCCGGTCGAGGCCAGCAAACGGTCGCCACTGAAGACACCGCTCGCGGTGCCGTTGATCGCCGTGCTGGAGCTTCCGGCGATGGCCTCGTAATTGACCTTCGACCAGGCCAGCGTGCCGTCGACCCGCATCTGCGGGGTGAACCGCAGCGCACCGTAGGCGCCGGCGGTCCAGCCGTGGCCCTTCAGATTGCCGTCGAGGCTCGCGACGTCGTAGCGGAAGTCCTCATAGCCCATGACCAGACCGACCAACGCGTCGGAGCCGAGCTTGCGCGACAGCCCGGCCGTGACATTGATCTGGGTGCTGCGAACCTCGTTCGCGCCGTCGTCATTGACCCAACGCGTGCCGCGGCCGTCCACCCAGACGCTCCAGTCGCGTTCGGGTCTGCGGACCGGCGCGCGTTGCCCCGGCCGATCCGCATAGCTGAGCGCCTCGAACGCCGCCGGAATGCGCTCGCGCTCGTCCGCCGCCGGCTGAAGATTGAACCGTATCGCACCGGGCCCGCCGGTGATCGGCGCGAGCGCCGAGGACGAAAAGGCGTCGGCGATGGCGGTGTCGACCGCGCCGGTGATCGCCGCACCCGAGGTGATCGCGACCTGCGGCGTGAGCTGAACCTGCATCGCGCGCAGCGCCTGACTCGCCGCGACGCCCGCACGGCACACCGCCGATATCGAAATCTGCGGACCGGCGGAGACGATTTCCGCGGTCAAGCTTGTGTCGGTGGTGCCTTTAACCGAATAGGCGACGACCGCCGTTGCGCCTTTGACCGTGTCGACGAACACGTTGGCTCCGTTGGCTCCCGCGAGCCGAAACGTCCCGGATCCGGCGGTCGCGCGCGTGACCGTGATCGTGACCACGTCGCCGGCCGCGAAGTTCGATACAAAAGAGGTGTGTGTGGCCCCGGCACCGGCCACGGAGCCTTGGATGAAATTATTGTTCACCCCGTCGCACCCGGCTGAGGCCAATGCCGGCGAAACTCCGCCGATTGCGGCGACGACGAAGCCGGTAATCCAACTCCGGCAGCAGCGGTGAGACCCGTTGGGAAGCGGCATCGGCGTCCTGTGGGCGTGTGACCGACACGCGAACGGACGCAACGACCCGCCGAATCACGGCAGGAAACCGCTGCGAGCTAATTATCCACAGGCTGGTGGGTCAATGACCCACTCGACACACAACTGTTTATTTTCACGCCAGAATCCGGCGTGCGACGTACGGCTGTCCACAGCCCGTGCACAGCGCTGTCCAGGCGTTGTCAACAGCCGGCGGGAGCAATCGGCCAGCCGGGCCGTCACTCCGCCTTGATGTTGCCCTTGCGGATGACCTCGCCCCAGCGCTTGGTCTCGGCCTCGACGTGCTTGCCGAAGGCTTCGGGGGTGCCGAGCGGCAGCGTCAGCCCCTGCCCTTCGAGCCGCGCCTTCAGGTCCGGCGCGGAAAACGCCTTGTTGGCCTCGGCGTTGACCCAGTCGATTGCGGCCTTCGGCGTACCGGTCGGCGCGAACAGCCCGAACCACGGGCCGCCCTCGATGCCCGGCATGCCGAGCTCGGCGAAGGTCGGCACGTTCGGCACCGCGGGCTCGCGCTTGGCGGCGGTGATCGCGAGCGGCCGCACCCGGCCCGCCGCGAGCTGCTCCTTCGTCAGCGGCACGATGTCGAACATCACCTGCACGTGGCCCGCGACCAGATCCTGCAGCGCGGGGGCCGCGCCGCGGTAGTGCACGTGCTGGATCTCGAGGTTGTTGATCTGCTTGAACTGCTCGCCCGCGAGATGCCCCGAGCTGCCCAGCCCCGGCGAGCCGTAGCTGAGCTTGCCGGGATTGGCCTTGATGTAGGCGATCAGTTCCTGCGGCGTGTTCGCCGGCACCGACGGATGCACCACCAGGATGTTCGGCGAGGTGGTGATGAAGACCACCGGCACGAAGTCCTTCGCCGGATCGTACGGCAGTTTGGAATTCAGATGCGGCAGGATCGACTGGGTGGCGTGGAACCCCATGTAGAACGTGTAGCCGTCCGGCGCCGATTTCGCCGCCGCGTCCGCGCCGATGATCCCGCCGCCGCCGGTGCGGTTCTCGACCACGACTTGTTTGCCCTGCTCGGTGAGCTTTGCGGCAAAGGCGCGCGCGACAATGTCGGCGACACCGCCCGGCGCGAGCGAGACGATGATCTTGATCGGCTGCGACGGATAGGATTGCGCGAAGGCCGCCGTTGCGACCGCCGTCAGCGCCACGAGAGCGGCCGCGAAGACCGTTCCAAACGCGCGGGCGCTCGATGTCCACCTCTGCATGGCATTTCCCCCAAAATCACGCTGCGTCGTCCGGCGACGCCTGTTTCATTTGGCGGTCATTGTAGTGGAGCGAACGCCGTCCGCGCCAGCCTCCGTGCCGGCGCTGGAACGCCTTGCGGCAAACCAACGCGGCGGCCAAAAGCAGAAGCCCCGCGGATTGCTCCACGGGGCTTCGCCAGTTCGAGAGCTGCGGCGTCAGCCGTGCGCGAGCACCGCGAGCAGCAGCAACGCCACGATGTTGGTGATCTTGATCATCGGGTTCACCGCCGGACCAGCCGTGTCCTTGTAGGGATCGCCGACGGTGTCGCCGGTCACCGCGGCCTTGTGGGCGTCCGAGCCCTTGCCGCCGTAGTGGCCGTCCTCGATGTACTTCTTGGCGTTATCCCAGGCGCCGCCGCCCGAGGTCATCGAGATGGCGACGAACAGGCCGGTGACGATGACGCCCAAGAGCATCGCGCCGACCGCGGAGAAGCCGGCCGACTTGCCTGCCGCGCCGCCGCCCGCGACCCAGTAGATCACGTAGTAGACGACGATCGGCGACAGCACCGGCAGGAGCGACGGAATGATCATTTCCTTGATCGCCGCCTTGGTGAGGAGGTCGACCGCGCGGCCGTAGTCCGGCTTGTCGGTGCCCTTCATGATGCCCGGCTTCTCGCGGAATTGACGGCGTACTTCCTCGACGATCGCGCCGGCGGCGCGGCCGACCGCGGTCATGCCCATCGCGCCGAACAGGTACGGCAGCAGGCCGCCGAACAGGAGGCCGGCGACGACGTACGGATTGTTCAGCGAGAAGTCGAGCGTCACGCCGGAGAAGTACTTGTGCTGCCCGGACTGGGCGATGAAGTACTTCAGGTCCTCGTTATAGGCCGCAAACAGCACCAGCGCGCCGAGACCCGCCGAGCCGATCGCATAACCCTTGGTCACCGCCTTGGTGGTGTTGCCGACCGCGTCGAGTGCGTCGGTCGACTTGCGCACCTCCTTCGGCAGCCCCGACATCTCGGCGATGCCGCCGGCGTTGTCGGTGACCGGGCCAAACGCGTCGAGCGCGACGATCATGCCGGCAAGCGCCAGCATCGTCGTCACCGCGATCGCGATACCGAACAAGCCCGCGAGCGCGTAGCAGACCAGGATGCCGGCGATGATGACGATGGCGGGAAGCGCCGTCGCCTCCATCGAGATCGCCAAGCCCTGAATGACGTTGGTGCCGTGACCGGTGACCGACGCCTGCGCGATCGACTTCACCGGACGATAGTCGGTGCCGGTGTAGTACTCGGTGATCCAGATGATCAGGCCGGTGACCGCAAGGCCGACCACGCCGCACCAGTAGATCGTGGTGCTGGTGAAGGCGACGCCTCCGGTCGTGCGCAGCGGCACGCCGAAGCCGAACAGGAAGTGCACCACGATGGCAATGCCGACCAGCGACAGGATCGCGGTGGCGATCAGGCCCTTGTAGAGCGCACCCATGATCGACTGGCTGGCGCCGAGCTTGACGAAGAAGGTGCCGGCGATCGAGGTGATGATGCAGGCGCCGCCGATGGCGAGCGGCAGGATCATCATGTTGACGAGATGCGGCGTGCCGGCGAAGAAGATCGCCGCGAGCACCATGGTGGCAACCGCGGTCACCGCATAGGTCTCGAACAGGTCGGCCGCCATGCCGGCGCAGTCGCCGACATTGTCGCCGACGTTGTCGGCAATGGTTGCGGGGTTGCGCGGATCGTCCTCGGGGATGCCGGCCTCGACCTTGCCGACGAGATCGCCGCCGACGTCGGCGCCCTTGGTGAAGATGCCGCCGCCGAGACGGGCGAAGATCGAGATCAGCGAAGCGCCGAAGCCCAGAGCCACCATCGCGTCGATCACGGTGCGCGAGTTGGCGGCAAGCCCCATCGGGCCGGTCAGGATCATGTAGTAGACGGCGACGCCCAAGAGCGCGAGGCCCGCCACGAACATGCCGGTGATCGCGCCGGCCTTGAAGGCAAGCTCGAGGCCGCCGGCAAGCGAGCTGATCGCGGCCTGCGCGGTG
Source organism: Xanthobacteraceae bacterium (assembly GCA_019746135.1). Taxonomy (GTDB): domain Bacteria; phylum Pseudomonadota; class Alphaproteobacteria; order Rhizobiales; family Xanthobacteraceae; genus Z2-YC6860. Next base: position 35,267 of record JAIESI010000004.1, on the reverse strand, counting down.
CGCACGTTGGCCCGCACCGAGACGTTCATGCCGATGAAGCCCGCGACGCCCGACAGCACCGCGCCGATGGCGAAGCCCACCGCGACAAGCCAGCCGAGCAGATAGCCGACCAGCAGGAAGATCAGCACGCCGACGATACCGATGGTGGTGTATTGGCGCTTCAGATAGGCCTGCGCGCCTTCGCGCACGGCTCCCGCGATCTCCTGCATCCGGGCGCTGCCCGGATCGGCCTTCATCACCGACATGGTTGCCCAGATGCCGTACGCGACCGCGAGCAGGCCGCAAACGACGATCAGTCCCAAAGCTGTCATGGAATCCTCGATTGAACTGGGGGGTGCCGGTGACGGCGCCCCGGCCCGGCTGGAATGTGGCGCGGTATGCCAAAAACCAGCCGCAGACGCAACGCCGGATGTGGCCAAACCGGCTCTGAATTCAGGGAAATCGGCGTTTCAGCCGGCAAGGCCGCGGCGGCGCCTTGCCACCCATCCGACCAGCAGGGCCACCACCAGCACCGGCGGGAATGCGGCCGCGTTGACCCACTCCCAGCCTACCGTCGCCATCAGCTTGCCCGAGGCGAACGAGCCCAGCGCCATGGTGCCGAAAATCAGGAAATCGTTGAACGACTGCACCTTGGTGCGCTCCTCCGGGCGATGGCAGAGGGTGACCAGGGTGGTCGCGCCGATGAAGGCAAAGTTCCACCCGATCCCCACGAGCGTCAGGCTGATCCAGAAATGCGCGACCGAAAGGCCTGCGATGCCGACCACGCCGCTGAGCAGCAGCAGCCCAAGGCCGGCCGAAATCACCCGGAACACGCCGAATCGGACGATCAGGTGCCCGGTCACGAAGCTCGGGGCGTACATGCCGAGCACGTGCCACTGAATGCCGAGCGTCGACACCGTGACCGAGTGCCCGCAGCCGACCATCGCAATGGGCGCCGACGTCATCAGCAGGTTCATCACCACGTAGCTCACGACTCCGCAGGCGACCGCCACAACGAACAGCGGGTTGCGCACGATTTCCGACAGCGGCCGCCCCACCTCGCGCGCCGCGCGCGGCACCGGCGGCGGCGACTTCAGCCGCGTCAGCACCAGGCCCGCGAGGCCGGCCAGCGCCGCCTGCGCGACGAAGGTCGCGGCGAACAGGTGCGGCACCCACAGGTCCTTGGTGACAATCACGGTCCCGGAGCCGATAAAACCCGCCGCCACGCCGCCCGCGAGCACCATGGATATGGCCTTCGGCTTGTAGGCGTCGCTCGCCGTGTCGCAAACCGCGAAGCGATACGAGTTGTGCGCAGCCGAATAGAAGCCGCAGCCGAAGGTGCCGAACAGAAACAGCTCGAAGGAGCCCATCAGCACCGCGGCGCAGGACACGAGGCCGGCGAGCATCCCGACCACCGATCCGGTCTGCAGGGCGAAACGCCGTCCGCAGTTGCGCGCGAGCCAGCCGATCGGCAGCGTGCCGAACCAGATGCCGATGACCATCATCGACACCGGCAGCGTCGCGAGCCCTTTGTCGGGGGCGAGCATCGTGCCGATGATGCCGGCCGTGGCCGCGATCACGGTGTTGTTGCCGCCGGCCAGCGCCTGCGCGACCGACAGCACCAGCGCGTTGCGGCGCGCCAGGCGGTCGTCGGCCACGACGGGAGATATATCGGCGATCACCGACATCGGCAGGTTCCGGCAGCGGGCACCAAAAGCAGCAAGCCGCCCGTTCTAGCGGGCGCCTGGTCTCGAAGCCATTGTCGTGGCCGCAGATCAGAAGTGCAGCGCGCCGGGATGCCGGACCATGACATTGCGCGCCTCGGCCGGCGAATGCGCACCGATCTGGCCGAGCGCCGAGCGCAACTCGTCGATCAGCAGGTCGATCACATGGCCCGGGCCTTCGTCGCCGAGCGCGCCAAGCCCCCACAGAAACGCCTTGCCGGCGATGGCCGCGTCGGCGCCCAGCGCAAGCGCCCGCGCCACGTCGGTGCCGCTGCGCACGCCGGAATCGAAGATGATCGTCGCGCGCTTGTTCACCGCCTTGACGATCGCCGGCACGCAATCGATCGGCGGCGGCAGCGCCTCGATCTGGCGGCCGCCGTGGTTGGACACGACGATGCCGTCCGCGCCGAGCGCGACCGCCTTCTCGGCATCCTCCGGATGCAGCAGCCCCTTGAGCACCAGCGGCCGCTTCCACCGGTCGCGGTAGCGCTTGACCTCGTCCCAGGAGAACGCGCCGCCCATCTGCTCGCGGGCAAACTTGATGGTGTCGTTCAGGCCCGCGCCCGGCCCGGCATAGGGCTGGATGTTGGCGAAGCGCGGCAGGTTGTTGGCGAGCATCGCCATCGCCCAGCCGGGGCACTTCACCATGCCGAGCATCATGCGCCAGTCGGGCCGGAAGTATCCGCCGCCGCCCATGCCGACCTTGACCTCGCGCGCGCGAACGGTGCGCACCGGCACGTCGAGCGTCAGCATCAGCACATTGACGCCGGCCTCGTCGGCGCGGCGCATCAGGTCGAAGCCGATCGAGTGGTCGTTTTTCGCGAAACGATACATCTGCAGCCACATCACGTCGGGCGCGAGCTGGGCGATCTCCTCGATGGTTGCCCCGCCGGCGACGCCCAGCGTGTAGGGCACCTTGGCGCGCTGCGCGGCCTTGGCGAGCAGCTTGTCCGCGCCGGGCCACACCACGATCGGGCTGCCCATCGGCGCGACGCCGAGCGGCGCCGAGTATTTGCGGCCGAACAGCTCGACATTGACCGGCGGCAATTCGGGCATCACGCCGTAGCGCGGGATCATCTCGATGGCATCGAGCGCCGCCCAGTTGTGCCTGATGCCGGTGTCGTCGCCCGCGCCGCCATCGCCGTATTCATAGGCAAAGTGCGGCAGCCGCCGTTTTGCGCCGCGGCGGAGATCGTAAATTGTCGGATACCAGCGCTGGTTCTTGACGAAGTTCGGCGATCGGGTGGCACCCGGCTTGGCGGCCGCGATCGCGGTAATGTCGTGCATGGGCGTCCCCAACCTCGATTTTCGTGTCTTCTTGTAGCGCGACTATACCCGGCTTTACGCCGTCAAAAATGGCTGAAAGACGCGCGCTCGAAGCGCAGCTCCCGGCCATCGGCAGCAACGAAGCGCGCACCCTGCCCCGCCGTGACCCGGCCGATCTCGGTCACCGGCACGCCGGTGCGGCAGGCCATCGTCTGAAATGCGGCAAGCGCGCGGGCCGGCACGGTCGCGATCACCTCGAAATCGTCGCCGCCGGTCAGCACGGTTTGGATCGCCCTCGGATCGGCGATGACGGCGGTCCGCACCGCCTTCGACAACGGCACTTTCGCGACTTCGATCACGGCGCCTGCGTGTGAGGCGCGCAGAAGCTTGCCGAGATCGCCGGCAAGCCCGTCGGAGACATCCATGGACGCATGGGCGTAGCGGCGAACCGCCTCGGCCACGGCGTTGCGCGGCTGCGGCACGAGATAGCGCGACGCGAGATGCCGCCGCATGCCGGCGTCGAGCTGCCAGCGTTTCGCAGCGCCACGATCGGTGCGCAGTTTCAACCCGAGCGCCGCATCGCCGATGGTGCCGGTGACCACGATGCGATCGCCGGCGCGCGCGCCGAAGCGATGGACCATGGTGTTCTTCGGCAATGTCCCGAATGCCGCGATCGAGATCGTCACCGGACCGGGCGTGCGCACGGTGTCGCCGCCGAGCAGCGGACAGCCGGACTGCTTCGCCGCCGCGCCGAGCCCGCGCACGAAACGTTCGAGCCACGCGTTGCCGCACTGCTTCGGCAAGGCGAGCGTCAGCAAAAATCCCGCGGGCTTTGCGCCTTTCGCGGCGAGGTCCGACAGGTTGACGCCGAGCGCCTTGCGGGCCACGGCATCGGGCGGATCGTCATGGAAGAAATGCACGCCGCCGACTATGGCGTCGGCGGTCAGCACCAGCTCGTGCCCGGCAGGCGGCGCAAGCCGCGCCGCATCGTCGAGCAGGCCGAGCGCTCCGGGGTGCCGCGCGATCGGCTTGAAGTAGCGCCCGATCAGCAGATCTTCGCCAGACTCCGCTTTGGTCCGGCGTTTGGCCATGCCGTCACCGTGCCGTCTCGAACTCGCCGGCGCGCAATTGCCGTGCAAGCTCGTCGAGCACGGCGTTGATCATGCCGGTCTCGTCGCGCCCGACGAACGCGTCGGCGACGTCGGCGTATTCCGACACCACCACGCGGGCCGGCACGTCCGGCTTGCGGTCGAGCTCGTAGGCGCCGGCGCGCAGGATCGCGCGCAGCACCGTCTCGATCCGGACCAGCGGCCAGCTCTTTGCGAGCACCGCATCGATCATCGGATCGAGCCTTCGCTGTTCCGCGACCACGCCTTTGACCACCTCGCGGAAATGCGCCGCCTGGACCGGCAGGTATGTCTCGCCCTCGACCTCGCGACCGATCCAGTGCGCCTCGAACTCGCCGAGGATCTCGTTGAGCGGCGTCGCTGCAAGGTCCATCTGGTAGAGCGCCTGCACGGCAGCGAGCCGTGCCGCGCCGCGGCGGTTGGCGCGGCGTCCGTCATCCGATGGTGCCGCCTTGGCCATACGATCTACTTCTGCGCACGCTGACGTTTGAGCGCGACCAGAGCCAGTGTAGCACGTGCCGCGTCGCCGCCCTTGTCCTGCTCGGTCAAACGCGCGCGCGCCCAGGCCTGCGCCTCGTTGTCGGTGGTGAGGATGCCGTTGCCGCAGGGAAGCCGCTGCTCGATCGAGAAATCGAGCAGCGCGCGCGCCGACTGCATCGCGACGATATCGAAATGGAACGTCTCGCCCTGGATCACGCAGCCGAGCGCGACCACGCCGTCATAGGGCTGCTTCTGCTTCTCGGCGGCGTCGACGGCGATGGCGATCGCCGGAACAATCTCGAGCGAGCCGGGCACGGTGATGATGTCCCAGGCCGCTTTGGCTTCGTCGAGCGCCTTCGCGGCACCCGCCAGCAGCGCGTCGGAAATGTCGTTGTAGAACCGCGCCTCGACCACAAGAATTCTGGAGCCCGAGGGCTGGGCTGCAGACTTGTCTGCAGATTTGGCGGATTTGCTTGCAGGTTTGCGTTTCGGCGCGGCCATTGTTCCTCACTCGTTGGACGCGTCAGTTAGCAAGCGTGCCGCCAACGAACAAGGGGCGCGTATGCTCGCGACTTCAGCAGCTGCGGCAAATCTGCACGTCGCGATCGAGCCTGCGGGTCCGCGCAGATTGGGGCGGATTGGCTTCCTCCCTTGCAACGCCGGAAGGCAAGTCACGGGCGCGGGGCTGACGGTGTCCCACAGGCGCCTGCGGAATGCAGAACCCGCCATCCGCCCGCACCTCGTCGCGGCAGCGCTCGACCGAAGTGAAGGTGCAGTTGGTCGCACCCTCGTGGTTCACCGCGCAGAACGTCTGGGCCTTCGCGGCTTCGGTGAGCAGGGCCCCGAACACCATCACCACCGGCAACAGGGCGGCGCGCATGCAATTCCCCCCTCAAATCAAAACAATATTATCGCGTTTCCATCAGCCGCGCCGCATAGCGCGCCATCAGGTCGATCTCGAGATTCATCCGATCGCCAGCTTGGGCCGCGCCGAGCGTGGTGACCGCAAGCGTATGCGGAATAATCAGCACCGAAAAGGTCTCGTCCGTGACCGCGTTGACGGTCAGCGAAACACCGTCGAGCGCGACCGAGCCCTTGGTCGCGACAAATCGCATCAAATCCTTCGACGCGCGCAGCGTCAGCCGCGCCATGCCGGGCAGGTCCTCGCGCGAAACAAGCTCCGCCACGCCGTCGACATGGCCCGCGACGATGTGACCGCCGAGCTCGTCGCCGACTTTCATCGCGCGTTCGAGATTGAGCCGCGTGCCCGCCTTCCAGTCGCCGGCCGTCGTCAGCCGCAGCGTTTCGGCGGCGGCATCGACGGAGACCGCGGTGCGGTTGCCGAGCTTGCCGGTCTCCACGACCGTCAGGCAGACGCCGGAATGCGAGATCGACGCGCCGATGGCGATGGAGTCGATCGGATAGCTGCACGCGACCTTGAGGCGTCGCAGCCCTTCGGCGCGCGGCTCGACCGCAACCACCTCGCCCACATCGCTGACAATTCCGGTAAACATCGCCTGCCCTAGTTCCGTTCAAACATTTCCAGCGTATCGATGCCGACCGCTTCACTTGCCGTCGATTTCAGCTTCGGCGACTTCGTCAGCGCCGTAAGCCGCAGGCCCTCCAGCGCCTCGATGCCCTGTCCGATTTCATTCGGCGAGCGAAACAGCGCCGCCTGGTCCACCAGGTCGGCGGCGACGAAGGCGGCGGCCACGGTCGGCCCGCCTTCCACCATCAGCCGGGTGATGCCGCGGTCTGCGAGCGTCTTCAGCACAGCCGGCAGATCGAGCCGGCCATCCTTCGCATCGACCCGAAACACCTCGACGCCCTTGGCCTTCAGGACGTCCTCGGCGACAGGAGAGCCGCCTGGTCCGCCGAACACCCAGACCGGCACCTCGCGGGCCGTGCCGGCGATGGCGGTCGACAGCGGAATGCGCAGCCTGGCGTCGAGGATGACCCGCACCGGCGAGCGCTCGAACATGCCGGGCAGCCGGCAGGTCAGATGCGGGTCGTCGGACAGCACCGTGCCGATGCCGACCAGAATGGCGTCCGCTTCGGCGCGCATCTGGTGCACGCGGAGCCGCGCCGCCTCGCCGGTGATGCCGACCGGCTTGCGGCCGGCGAGCCCCGCCTTGCCGTCGGACGAGACGGCAAGCTTCAGCAGCACCTCCGGCCGGCCGTCGCGCATCCGCCGGGAATGGCCGGCATGGTCGCGCGCCGCCTGTTCCGCGCCGAGCCCGGTTTCGACCACGATTCCGCGCTCGCGGAGCCGGGCGTAACCCTTCCCTGCGACCTCCGGATTGACATCCTCCAGCGCCGACACGACGCGAGCGATCCCGGCCTTGATGATGGCATCGACGCACGGCGGCGTCTTGCCGTGGTGCGAGCATGGCTCGAGCGTCACGTACAAGGTGGCGCCCTGTGCGGCCTTGCCGGCGCGCTTGAGCGCTTCGGTCTCGGCATGCGGCCGGCCGCCGGGCTGGGTCCAGCCGCGGCCGACGATCGTGCCGTCCTTGACGACGACCGCGCCGACGGCGGGGTTGGGCCAGGTGCGGCCGAGGCCGCGGCGGCCGAGCGCCAGGGCAAGCTGCATGAAGCGATTATCGCTGGCTTCCGGGGTGGCTGGCGACGACATACTCTCTACACCTTGGGAATCCGATAACCTATATTAGCGTTGCTGGTGCGAAAACCTGTGACGACCGAGGAGAGTCAAAAATGAGCGTATCAACTGACTTGCCTCTGGGCTTGCTGATTTTGCGGACCGTTGAGAGCTTTAAAGAGCTCCCGCGAGGGCTGCTCTACGACAAGGTCCCCGCATCCAACACGGCCATCGATGAACAACTGCGGGCGCTGGCCGAGAAGGGCGCGGTGAAGATAGAGAACGACATGGTCAAGATCGGCGGGATCAGATAGCTGGCTGCCGCTGCAGCGTCGGGGGGCGCGCTTGTCGGGATCAATCGGCCAATTCGTGCTGGTTTTCGCAGTCGCCGCAGTGGTGACGGGCATTGAACTGATCACGACCAAATACCCACAAACGTCCGACTTCGTTGTGAAGTCGGTGTGGTTCTATGCCTACATCCTGATCTATGGCGCGCTCGGCGCTATCGCGTTTGGGTTGCTCCCTCTCGTCGGCGATCAAGTCACCACGACAGGAATTGGGCTTGGAAATCCGTGGGTCCAGGCCGTGCTGGTGGGCTTCAGCATCAAGGCCTTTCTGCACATTCGGGTCTACACCGTGAGCACCGGTCCAGGTCAGTCGTTTCCCGTGGGCTTGGAGACGTTTGTTCAGCTTTTCGAGCCGTGGATGTTGCGCAAGCTGGAACTCGATCACTTTGTTCACCAGCGCGCGTTCATCGCGCCGCGAGCCGCCCGTTTTCAGGACGTTGCTGCCGCACGCACTCAGGCCCTCGCCAATATCCCCAACACCTTCACGGCAGCCGAACAAGCCGCGCTCACAGCCGATATCAATCAGGCGGCCACGCCCGACCAAGTCATCAGCGCGTATCTGAAATACACCGGCCTTGGGGTTACCGGCACGACCTTTCCTTCGTCCTGAACCAAGCCGCCATAAGGGGCTATCGTCGCGCGACGACGGGCGGCTTGGTCGGCTCGTCCTCGCCGCTCAGTTCGTCGAGCGCCTGCTGGAAGTCCTTGGGCTCGCGGAAATTGCGATAAACCGAGGCGAAGCGCACGTAAGCCACGTCGTCGAGCTCGCGCAGGTGCTCCATCACGGTCTCGCCGATGGTCTCGGACGTCACCTCGTTTTCGCCGAGGCTTTCCAGGTCGCGCACGATCTTCGACACCATCTGCTCGACGCGCTCGGGCTCGACCGGTCGCTTGCGCAGCGCAATCGACAGCGAGCGGATCAGCTTGTCGCGGTCGAACGGCGCGCGCCGGCCGTTGCGCTTGATCACCACCAGCTCGCGCAACTGCACCCGCTCGAAGGTCGTGAAGCGGAAGTTGCAGGACAGGCAGACGCGTCGCCGGCGGATCGCGGCCGAATCTTCGGTCGGCCGTGAGTCCTTCACCTGCGTATCGAGCGATCCGCAACTCGGACAGCGCATCCTCGCCCCTTAACCCCCGTGCCCGCTCGGGTCTGCTTCAACGTCGTTGAAACAGATCCTCGTTCCTCTGTTGGGCATGATCTTTTCCGAAAACCGCTTCCCACTTTTCGGGATCATGCCCTAGTAGATCGGGAACCGGGAAATCAGCCGTTTCACCTTCTCGCGGACGGCCGCCTCCACCGCCGCATCCTCATCGGCGTTCCGATGTGACAGCGCGTCCAGCACCTCGGCGATCAGCTCGCCGACCTGCCGGAACTCGGCAATGCCGAAGCCGCGCGTGGTGCCCGCGGGTGTGCCGAGACGGATGCCCGAGGTGATCGCGGGCTTCTCCGGATCGAACGGAATGCCGTTCTTGTTGCAGGTCATGTGGGCGCGGCCGAGCGCCGCCTCGGCCACCTTGCCGGTCAGCCGCTTGGGCCTGAGGTCCACCAGCATCAAATGCGTGTCGGTGCCGCCGGAAACGATATCAAGCCCTTTGTTCTTAAGGACTTCGGCCAGGGCCCTCGCGTTGTCCGCGACATTCTTCGCGTAGAGCTTGAAGGCCGGGCGGAGCGCTTCGCCGAACGCCACCGCCTTGGCGGCGATGACGTGCATCAGCGGCCCGCCCTGCATGCCCGGGAACACCGCCGAATTGATCTTCTTGCCGAGTTCCTCGTCGTTGGTGAGGATGAACCCGCCGCGCGGCCCGCGCAGCGTCTTGTGGGTGGTCGAAGTGACCACATGGGCGTGCGGGAACGGGCTCGGATGCGCCCCGCCCGCGACCAGCCCGGCGAAATGCGCCATGTCGACCATGAGCCTGGCGCCGACGCTATCGGCGATCTCGCGGAAACCCTTGAAGTCGATGATGCGCGGATAGGCCGAGCCGCCGGCGACGATCACCTTCGGCTTGTGCTGCTCCGCGAGCTTGCGCACCTCGTCCATGTCGATGCGGTGGTCGTCGCGGCGCACGCTGTAGGGCACGGCCTTGAACCACTTGCCCGAGACATTGACCGGCGAGCCGTGGCTGAGATGTCCGCCTGCCGCAAGGTTCAATCCGAGGAACGTATCGCCCGGCTGCATCAGCGCCATGAAGGCCGCCACATTGGCGGAGGCGCCCGAGTGCGGCTGCACGTTGGCAAACGCCGCGCCGAACAGTCTCTTGACGCGGTCGAGCGCCAGGTTCTCGGCGATATCCACGTACTGGCAGCCGCCGTAATAGCGCCGGCCGGGAAGGCCCTCGGCATACTTGTTGGTCATCACCGAGCCCTGCGCCTCGAGAACGGCGCGGCTGACGATGTTTTCCGACGCGATCAGCTCGATCTCGTCGCGCTGGCGGCCGAGCTCCAGCCGGATCGCTTCGGCGATCTCGGGGTCGGTCTCGGCAAGGGAGGCGGTAAACAGGGAATCCGCGACGGCTTTCGCAGCGCTATCGGACACGGGCATTGGCTTCTCCAGGAATAGGCCTGCCCTACCATATCGGCTCCGACCCGCCAAGGTTTGGATGGCGGCCGCTCACAGCCCGCAATATGTTGATTTTTCGGCTGTTCTTGGTGCGTGTTCCTGGCACTTATTCTTCGCGCCTCAGCCGCGCCCTGAGCTTCTGCAGCGCAAGCTGCTTGAGGTCCATTTGCGTGGCACTCGCGGGCCCCATGGTCGAGACCTCGGTGCCGGTCAGGCTGTCGATGGCGGTGACCTTCACCGCATTGCCGACCGCGATGAACTCGAAATAGACCTCGCGCTCCTCCGGCCCGGACATGACGCAAGACTATCGGATTCGCCCCCCGATTTCCCCAATCGATCCGGTTCCGGTGGAACCGCCCGGCGGCGCAGGAACCAATCGGCGGGGACAAGCATTGTTAGGAATATCTGCCGACGGTCCAGACGTGGACTGTGGTGGGCCGCCGGCCTTCGACATGGAGGTCGTCATGGAATGGAGAAATGAACGTATCTGTGACGTGCTCAATCTGATCCTGGGCGCGTTTCTGCTGGTCTCGCCCTGGATCGTCGGCTTCGATGCCGGCGCGCAGACCCAGAATGCCGTGATCTGCGGTCTCATCATCGCCGTGCTGTCGCTCGCGGCGCTCTCCGCATTCTTCGAGTGGGAGGAATGGCTCAACCTGATCGTCGGGCTCTGGGTCCTGGTATCGCCCTGGGTTCTGGGCTTCACCGGCACCGCTGCGGCGCACGTCCACCTCGTCATCGGCATCCTGGTGGCGGTCATCGCCGGCGTCGAGCTGTGGATGATGCACCGGCCCGGACGGCTGACGGTCAGCCGCTGAGCCAGGCCGCTTGCGCGCATCGACGGACTGCCGGGCCACGGCCCGGCAGTTTCTCGTCGATCACCGTGTCGGCGCGGGCGGCCATCGCATGCGGCACCGGCGCGTTCCTCAGGCCACCTTGGCCGGTGCCACCTTCAGAAAACGCTCGATCAGGTCGGCAACCTGCTGCGGCTTCTCGTAAGGCAGCATGTGCCCCGCGCCCGGAACGACCGCCGTCTGGCTGTGCTGCAGGCCTTTCTTGAAGTCGGCCGCATAATTCCGCGGCACGACGCGGTCATCCGCACCAAACAACACCAGCACCGGACAGGCGATGCGTGGCAGCCGCCGCGCAAGACCGCGGTCGGGGATCGGCCAGACGAACTTGGTGACAGCGGTGAGACTTCCCGCGAGCTTGACCATCTGCGCGGCCGCCTCCTTCACGTCGGCGTCGGTGACGACCTTCCTGGCGAACGTCTCGCGCGCCGCCGGATCGTGCCAGAGAATATCGTCCATCTGCATGTAGGGCATGGCGAAGATGTCGGCGACCGGATAGGCGTCGTTCCATAGGCCGAACGGCGCCAGCAGGACGAGTTTGTCAGCACGCTTTGGAAAATGCGCCGCGATGTCGGCTGCGATCATCGCCCCGAACGAGTGGCCGATCAGGCTGAAGGTTTTCAGCCCGAGATGCTCGATCAGGTCGTCGTAATCGAGCGCAAGCTCGTGGATGTTGTCGATCCGCGACAGCTCTTCGAGATCGTTGAAGCCGGGCGCAACCGGCGCCGTGACGCGATAGCGCGCCTGCAACGCCGCAAGCGTCGGGTCGGCCGGGTCGACACCGCGCAACCCGTGCAGCCACAGAATGTCCGGGCCCGAGCCGCCGGTATGGACCTGCCAGCGTCGTCCGCTTGGCAGCGTGATCGTCGCGCTGTTCATTTCACCGCCTCGGGCATGCGGTGCGGCGCGGCCGCCACAGGCTTTGCGGCGTCGCGCGGGAACCAGTTGTCCTCCCATTCGCTGAAGCGCGAGCGGAGCCGCGGGATCACCTTCTCGGCGAACATCCGCGTGTTGTGCATGGTGACCTCCTTCGACATGTTGCCGAAGTGCAGCAGCACCATGAGGTGTCCGACGTTGAGCTTGTCGGCCATGTCGTTGATGCGGTCGGCGACGGTCGCCGGGCTTCCCGCCACCAGATAGCCGCGGTCGATCAGGTCCTTCCACGACAGCGTCCCAAGCTCGGCGCGCGCGCCGGCGCGGTTGGTGATGCGCGCCACCTGCCCTTCGATGCCGGCCTTCAGTGTCGCCATCGACATATAGCCCGGCGGGTTCACGTAGCCGCCGTAGACGTGCAGGCAGCGCTGGTAGAAATAGAGCGCGGGCTCGGCGTAGAGCCGCTCGGCCTCGGCGTCGTTGTCGGCGACCGCGATGAACTGCAGGAAGCCGGCGCGGTACGGGTTGCGCGGCAGCTTGTGGCGATCCACCGCGTTCCAGAACCCGTCCATGACCTTCTGGCCTTCCTGGTAGCCGAAGTAGGACAGGTTGGCGTAGAGGAAGTCGTGCTCGAGGCAGAGGTCCCAGGTCTCGACGCTGGCGCCGCCCGGCACCCAGACCGGCGGGCGCGGCTTCTGCATCGGCCGCGGCCAGACGTTCACATAACGAAGCTGCGTGTACTTGCCGTTGAACGAGAACACCTCGGGCTCGGTCCACGCCCGCAGGATCAACTCCACGCCCTCGCGATATTTTTCGCGCAACGTCGCCGGCGACTGGCCATAGCAGAAGGTCGTGTCCATCGGCGTGCCGACCGGAAAGCCCGCGACCAGCCGGCCGCCCGACATCACGTCGAGCATCGCCATCTCCTCGGCGACGCGCGTCGGTGGATTGTAGAGCGCGACCGAATTGCCCATCAGCACGAGCTTCACGCCGCTGGTGCGGCGCGCCAGCGCCGCGGCCATCAGGTTCGGCGACGGCATCATGCCGTAGGCGTTCTGATGGTGCTCGTTGACGCAGATGCCGTCGAACCCGACGGTTGCGGCGTATTCCAGCTCGTCAAGGTAGTCGTTGTAGGCGCGATGCCCGACCGCCGGGTCGAACAGCTTGGCCGGCACGTCGACCCAGACCGAGCGGTGCTTCTGGCGGAAGTCGTCCGGCAGGTCCGGATAGGGCATCAAGTGAAAGAAATGGAACTTCATCGCGCCGTTGCCTGCCTCGTGCGACCGCTGTTTCGCTATCGAGGCCCGATATCAGCGGCTTCGGCCGACGACGACAAGGTCAAGTTTCGACGACCACGTATTCGTTCTCGACACTGACGCGGAACGTCTCGGCAATGTACGGTCCCTCGATCAGCTTCGCGCCCTTCTCCACCGATACGCCGAAGCGGCGCGCTTTCACCCTCTCGGGATCGCACCAGGATTTTCCGGTGCGGATGTCGAACTCCCAGGCGTGCCACGGGCAACGGATGATCTCGCCGCGACGGATGTAGTTGTACTGCCCGGGCTCGTCCGACAGCACGAGACCGGTGAGATTGCCCTGGCACAGGCTGCCGCCGCGGTGCGGGCAGCGGTTCGACAGCGCGAAGAACTCGCCGGACAGATTGAACACGACAATGGCGCGGCCGTCCGCCTCGACGAGCTTGCGGCCGCCCGGCGGGATTTCGCTGACTGCGGCGACGACGTGCTTTTTCGCCATCAGAGCCGGTACAGCGCCCGTGCGTTGCCGGCGTAGATCATGCGCCGCTGCTCGTCGCTGAGCGACGGCGGCAGCGCGACGAACGGATCGTCGAAGTCCCAATGCGGGTAGTCGCTGGAGAACATGATCCGGTCGAGACCGATCCAGTTCATCACCTCGATCAGGTGATCCGGATTTTCCGTTTCTTCCATCGGCTGGGTCGTCACCCAGAAATGCTTCCTGATGTATTCCGACGGAGCGAGCTTCAGATGCGGCACCTCGTCCTTGAGCCGCTTCCAGTGCTTGTCGAGCCGCCAGCCCAAGGCGGGGAGCCAGCCGAAACCGGACTCGATCAGTACGACCTTCAGCTCCGGCAGGCGCTCGAACACGCCCTCCATGATGAAGCTCGTCACCATCGCCTGCGCCGAGGTGGCGTGCTCGGTCATCTCCTCGATGTAGTACGACGGATAGCCGGACGAGGTCATCGGCCAGCCGGAATAGCCGAACACGTGGATGCCGACGGGAAGGCCCACCTCCACCGCGGCCTCGTAGATCGGCCAGTAGCGCTTGCGTCCGGCTGCCTCGCCGGTGCGGCTCAACAGAAACACCTGGGCGTAGTTCCTGTCGCCTGAGCGCTTTCTCACTTCCTTCGCAGAAGCCACGCCGTCCTCGTACGGCACCACCACCGATGACCGCAGCCGCGCATCGCGCGCGGTCCAGTGCGCGACCTGCGCCTCGTTCGCCGCCGTCGCCATCGCGATCGACAGCTCGATATTCATGTCGCCCTGCCCGGTCGGCGACAGTGGATTCATGATCGCGGCACTGACGCCGTAGAGATCGAGATGCTGCTGTCGCACGAAATCGAGATCGCTCGCCGGCAACCCGCCGCCCGGCGGCCAGGCATCGCGGCGCGCCGCCTGCGGCGTCATTTTCGGATAGGCGTAGCCCTTGGCGTAGCCATGCCGCGAACGGTTGCCGTAGGTCTGCAGATAGCTCCACCACTGATTGCTCAGGAACGGGCGCAACTGCTCGAGCGTCAGCTTGGGATGGAAGTCGCAGTCGACGATATCGAGCCTGGTCTTCTGCGAGCGCTCTTTGGCCCTGACCTCGATGTTCATGCGCGAAGTTCCTTGGCATGAGTGCGCGGCCGGGATTCGCCGGCCGCCGCGGATTTATAGCACGCCAGAGCCTCCGGCTAAACCGCCCGGCGCGGCGTCTGTTCCCGCCTCCCGGCCAGCACGGCATCGAGCGAAAACCGTCCCGCGCCGCGGCCCGCGACGAACAGGAAGGCACCCGCGAGCGCAATGTCCTTGGCGAAATGCAGCACCTGGTTGGTGTCGCTGAATTTGGTGTGAAAGATCGCCGCCGCGAGGAGGCTGAAACCGGACAGTGCCAGCGCCGCAAGCCTTGTCTGCCAGCCGATCAGGATCAGCGCGCCGCAGCCGAGCTCGGTCGCGATCGCCAGCGGCAAGAGTGCGCCCGGCACGCCGTAGGCCGCCATGTACTGGACGGCCAGATCGTAGCCGCGGAGCTTGACGAACCCCTCGTACAGAAACAGACCAGCAAGCAGCACACGGCCTGCGGCATCTGCCGCAGGCGCCAACGTGTCGGTGAGCAACTTGCCGTTCATGGTGCCGCAACGCCGCGCGTGATAGCGCTGATGGTGCATTACACTACCGCACTTTGACGGTCCTGGTCTTGATCGCTTCTTCCAGGTCTGCCCGCTCCTCGCACCCCTGCGGGCAGAGCTTCACGAGCTTCGCCAGGTTGGCCTGCGCCTTGGTGAGGTCGCCGAGCTTCACATAGAGCTCGCCCTGATATTCCAGCGCGCCCCTGTGATCGGGATCGAACTCCAGCGCCTTCTGGTACCAGGTTTGCGCCGTTCCGGTGTCGCCCTGATTGCGCAGGCTGAAGCCGAGGAGATTGTAGACATCGGCGTGCTGCACGCCCCTGTCGATCATGCCGTTGAGCTCGGCGATGGCGGCGCTCCAGTCCTTGGCCTTGATCTTGGCGCGCACCGCAGCGAGGTCCGGGGCATCGGTGGTCGTGGCCGTATCGACGGCGAACGCCGGCGTGCCGGCGATGCCGATGACCAGCAAGGCTGCAAGCCATGTCGGGCGCAGGTTTGTCATGGTGTGTCCTTTCGGCTCAGGCTTGGTCCGGGGTGAACGTGTAGCTCGCGCCGTCCTTGGCGAACCGGCCGGCGCCGGGGAACGGGAAATGCGCGCCGCAGACCATCATCCTGTCGGCGATCACCCGGTCGAGCAGGCTCCGGCGGGTGGTCACCGCCAGCGGGCCATCCTGATCGTAGCTGCCCTGCCATTCCGGATGCGGCGCAAGCAGCGCCGGCACATAGGCCACGTCGTTGGAGATCATCAGTTGCTGGTTGCCCGAGCTGGCGTGGAACGCGGCATGCCCCGGCGTATGGCCCGGCGTGTTGACGAGCCGCACGCCCGGGGCGACCTCCTTCTCGCCGTCGATCAGCGTGAAGTTCTTCCAGCCCGGAAACGCCGCCTGGATGCGCTGGCCGAGCGGCTTGCGCGCCTCCGGCAGCTTCTCGACGCGGCCGGCCTCCGTCCACCACTTGTATTCGGCCGCGGTGACGATCAGCTCGGCATCGGGGAACACCGGCTTGTTGGTGCCGCGCTCCATCAGCCCGAAAATGTGGTCGGGGTGGAAGTGCGAGATCAGGATCGTACGGATCCCGGCCGGGTCGATGCCCGCGGCCTTCATGTTGGCGTTGAGCCGTCCCGAGGTCGGCTGCCACTGGCCGCCGCCGCCGCCGGAATCCACCATGACGTGCCTGCCGCCGATGGTCAGCACCACCACGGTCAGCGGGATCGGCATGAACTCGGTGGTCTGTCCGGCTTTCGCCAGCGCCTCGCGGGTTTGCTCGACCGAGGCGTTGCGGATGAAGCCGGGATCGTGCGGCTTCTCCCAGATCCCGTCATAGAGGGCGGTCACCTCGATGTCGCCGACCTTGTATTTGTGAAAGCCGGGCTGCGGATCGGCGGTCCTCTGCGCAAAGGCCGGCGCGATGGCGAGCCTCGCATTGAGGCCGAAGGCCGCGGCAAGCGCGGTCGTCGTGACGAAATTGCGACGGGAAAGGTTGAGCATGGGACGTCTCCCTCGGTGGAACAGTGCCGAATGCACGGAGCTTTGCGAGAACGACACGGAGGGGATTCAGCGCTGCGGCGGTTTATTCCCGCGCCGGCACCCGCCGCGGGCACGAGGCGGGAATAAACCCGGCAGCGGCGGAGTCACATTTAGTTGAGTTGACGCTTTGGGCTGAAAGGCGCCGCTGTCAGGGCAACGTCACATGCCGAGCCTTCGCGATTTTGACACCGAAGCGCTGCCGCACATCGATGCGGCCTACAACCTGGCGTTCTGGCTGCTGCGCAACGAAGCGGATGCGGACGACGTGGTGCAGGACGCCTATCTGCGCGCGTTCAAGGCCTATGGCCAGTTCCATGGCGGCGATATCCGGCCGTGGCTTTTGACCATCGTCCGTAACGTCGCCTATCGCTGGCTCTCGGTGCGCAAGCGCAACGCGAACAATGTCGTATCCATCGAGGACGCGCTGGCGGGTCGCGGCGACCGCGAGGGCCCGGCTTTCGAGCCGGCGAGCGTTGCGCCGTCCGCCGAGGATCTGTTGATCAGCGACGGCGAATGCGCGCTGATCCGCCGGGCGCTCGCGGAGCTTGCGCCGGTGTTTCGCGAGGTGATCGTGCTGCGCGAGTTCGAAGGCTTGTCCTACCAGGACATCGCCGGCGTGACCGGCGTTCCGACCGGAACCGTGATGTCGAGGCTGTCGCGGGCCCGCGCCCAGCTCAAGGACCTGCTGACGGGATTGATGACGAAGGAGAGCCAGAATGCGCTGTGACCACGCGCGCGAGCGCATCGGCGCGCTGATCGATGGCGAGCTGCCGGTCCGGCAGCACCGGGGCGTGGCCGATCACGCTGATACGTGCCCGGCTTGCGCACGCTATCGCGATGAATTGCGAAATTTGAGCGCGCGACTGCCGGCGGCGCGAATGCGGGCGCCGCAGGGGCTGGCGCAGCGCATCCAGGCGCGGCTTGCAGTGGAGCCGTCCCAACCGGAAGAGCTCGCAACGCCGCGGCCGGCGTCCTGGTTACCCGCAGCTAAAATCGCAGCCGCGTTCGCGGCGATGACGGGCGGACGGGTCCCTGCCCTGCGCCAGGTGGCCGTGTTGCTGATGGCCTGCGTCGTGTCGGCGTTGGCCACCTGGTGGACCATGCAGGCGGCCGGCGTGCGGCAGGACATCACCCGCGATGTTCTCGCGGCACATGTGCGATCGCTGCTGCAGGACAAGACCGTGCAGGTGGCATCCAACGACACCCACAATGTGAAGCCGTGGTTTGCCGGACGGCTCGAGTTCACGCCGGTGGTGAAGGATCTCAGCGCCGAAGGCTACCAGCTGGTCGGCGGCCGGCTCGACTATGTCGGCGGGCGGCGCGTGGCGGCGCTGGTCTACAAGAAGCGACTGCACCAGATCAGCGTCTTCATCTGGCCGAGCGGCAACGAGGCCGCACTGAAGCTCGACACCGCCGAGGGCTACAACGTCGCAAGCTGGAGCCGCGGCGGCATGGCGTTCTGGGCGATCTCCGATCTCAACGCCGGCGAACTGCGCGACCTGCCGTCGCTGTTGTGATTGGCGCTATTTTTCCAGCAGCTTTTTCGCCGTCGCCACCGGCAAGAACAATGCCTTGTCGACCGGACCGAACGGAAGGAAGCCAAGATGGCGGTAGAACCCGGCCGCGGCTTCGTCCTTCGCATCGACGGTCAGCGCATAGGCCGCGATCTCGGACCGCAGAACCCTTCCGATGGCGTTGGCGACAAGGATTGAGCCCAGCCCTTTGCCATCGTGGCGGACATCGACCGCCAGCCTCCCGATGCGCACTACGGGAACGGTTGGATAGCGAGGCAGCTTTCGCCGTAAATCATCCGGCAGACCCGTGACAGGCACCTCGGCCGCCGCCATGGTGTAGAAGCCCGCAACCGCAAGGCTATCGATGGGACAGGCGACGAAACACGTCGCGACACGGCGCCTTGCATCCTGGGTCGCGAACTCCTGAAGATATCGATCGAGCGGTGCGCTGCCGCAGCTGAAACCTGTCCGATCATGCCGCGGATCGAGCAACTCGATCCGCCATTCTACCGTCAAAGCTCACCCACGGACCGCCGATGACGCCGTACGGCGCGCCGCAGGGCCTGCGACTGTCGTGGCGGATTGAGCAGCGCGTCGGCAAACCGCCGCTGCCCTTCGACGGAGAGACGCACGACATGAGTCTCCTCGATGGTGCGATAAGCAGCCTCTTGTGCCGCCGCAACGACAAAATCGCTGACCGAGCGCCCTTGCAACTCGGCTGCGCGTTTGAGCGCATCCAGGACATCTGGCGCCACGCGAGCTTCCAGGCGCGCTGTCCGACGGGGTAATGATTGAGCCATGCCAACAATGTACGGCACATTCACTCACAATTCAAGAAACCACCTTCAAAGATATCGCAAGCTCGAGCCGTGGCGGCATGGCGTTCTGGCCGGTCAGCGATCTCAACGCCGGCGAGCTGCCATCGCTGCTGTGATCAGCCGGGCGGCGTGTGCAAGGCACCATTCTTGAGCCGCGGATAGGTCGCGAGCGGATTGTCGAGCGCGATCTTCCGGCGCAGCGCCGGCGAGAAGCCATCCGGCACCACGGCGTCGCCGTCGAACTGCCAGTGCGGAAAGTCCGACGCGTAAAGCAGGATGTCGTCGGAGCGCAGGTGCTCGATCGCCCGCTCCACCGCCTCGCGGCCGTCGGGCGCATCGAACGGCTGCATCGTCAGCCGGAAATGATCGCGCACGATCTCCCAGGGCGCGCGGTCGACCCAAGGCACCTCGGTGCGCAGGCCGCGCCAGAACTTGCCGAACCGCCACAGGAAGCCCGACAGCCAGGTCACGCCCGACTCGAGCAGCACGACCTTGAGCCCCGGATGCTTGGCGAACACGCCTTCGGTGATCAGGCTCGCGACCTGCGACTGAAAGCCCTGCGACTGGGCGGCGTAATCCTCGATGTACCAGGTCGGCCAGCCGAGCGAGGTCACCGGATTGCGATAGGCCGAACCGGCATGGATGCCGAGCGGCAGGCCGTGGCGCTCGCAGGCGGCATAGATCGGCCAGAACTGCCGGCGGCCGAGCGGCACCTCCTGCATCGCCAGCACCAGAACCTGCACGAAGCGCCTGTCGCCGGCGCAGCGCTCGACCTCGTCGACGGCGTATTCGGTGCTCTGCATCGGAATGACGATCGAGGCGCGAAGCCGCGCGTCGCGGTCGAGCCATTCTTTCGCAATCCAGTCGTTGATCGCCCGGCAGAACGCCGCCGCCATGTCCTCGCTGAACAGCAGTTGCACGCCGTAGAGACAGTTCAGGATCGCAAATCCGGACTTCCAGCGGCCGAACACCTGATCCACGACCTGGCCGGCGTCGGTCGCGGCCAATCCGCTCTTGCCGCGCCATTCCGGCCGCGCCGTGAGCGGCGACTTCAGCGGATAGCTGTTGCTGTCGAGCGAGCTCAAGCCGCGATCGACCACCGAGTCGCGCCAGAACGTGTCGAGATGCGGGAGAAGCACGCTGACGTCCGGCACGCTCGGATGCACGTCACAGTCGATCGAACCTGCTTCGGCCATGTTGCGTTACTCGGCCTTGATGTTGGCCGCTTTCGCGACCTCCTGCCAGCGCGCGATCTCCCTGGCCATCCACGCGCCGAGTTCGGCCGGCGTGTTGCCATAGGCATTGATGCCGAGATTTTTCACGCGCTCGAGGAATGCCTCGGAGGCGACGATGGCCCGGATATCCGCCGACAGCTTTTCAACGACGGGCGCAGGCGTGCCGCCCTGCGCGACAATGGCGTTGAACGCCATCACCTCGAAACCCGGGTAGCTCTCATTGATCGAAGGAACATCCTTTGCGCCGGGCAGCCTCTCGGTGCTCGCACCTGCGACGAGCTTGAGCGCGCCGGATTCCACGTGGCGGCGCGCTGAATGCCAGATATCGAACATCAGCGGTACGCGGCCCGCCATCACGTCGGTCAGCGCCGGCGCGCTGCCGTTGTAATTGATATGCGTGAAGTTGCCCGTCGGAATGCCTGAGCGCTGCTTCAGCATCTCGCCGGCGAAATGCCCCACCCCGCGCGGCCCGGGCGACGTATAGTTCACCGGCTCGTTCTTTGCGGCTGCGACCACGTCAGCGATGGTTTTGCCCTCGAAAGACTTGGTCGCGACCAGCGCCACCGGCTGGGTCGCAATCATGCTGACGGGGGCCAGTTCGGTGGCGGTGTCATAAGGCAGAGAATGGCTGATCGCCGGATTGATCAACAGAGAATTGGTCGCCATCAGCAGCGTATGCCCGTCGGGCGCGGACTTCGCCACCGCCGCGGTCGCGACGATCGTCCCTGCCCCCGGCCGGTTCTCGATCACCACGGGCTTGCCGCCCCAGCGGGCGGATAGCTGCTCGCCCAGGATGCGTGCAACGACGTCGGTCGGTCCTCCCGCAGCGAACGGCACCAGGATCTTCACCGGCGCATGGGGGAAATCGGCGGCGGATTGAGCGTTTGCGGCGGGCACGGTGAATACCGTCAGCGCCAGCGCGAGAAGGCACGACATTTTCATAGGCGAACTCTAGCCGCCGGCCTGCAGCCATGCCAGCGGCAGGCGCCCCCGATCCCAGGCAGCGAGTGGCGCGTCCCGCGCCGTTGCACTATCACCGACCGGAACCAGCCGCCCGGCACGGCGCGAAAGGCACGGCATGGAAATCGGCGTCTACACGTTCGTTGAAAACACCCCGGACCCGGCCACGGGAAAAGTGCTCGATCCGGCGCAGCGGCTGCGCGACCTGATGGAGGAGGTCGAGCTTGCCGATCAGGTGGGCCTCGACGTGTTCGGCATCGGCGAGCATCACCGGCCGGACTTCCTCGCCCCCGCGCCGCCGATGCTGCTCGCGGCGGCCGCCGAGCGCACCAAGTCGATCAGACTGTCGACCGCCGTGACCGTGCTCAGCTCCGACGATCCGGTCCGGGTCTACGAGCAGTTCGCCACGCTCGACCTGCTGTCACGCGGACGCGCCGAGATCATGGCCGGGCGCGGCTCGTTCATCGAGTCGTTTCCGCTGTTCGGCTACGACCTCAACGACTACGACGAGCTGTTCGCGGAAAAGCTCGAGCTGCTGCTCGCCATCCGCGACAACGACCGCATCACCTTCGAGGGCAAGCACCGCGCGCCGCTCGACAACCAGGGCGTCTATCCGCGCACGCCGCGCAAAATCCCGGTCTGGGTCGCGGTCGGCGGCAATCCGCCGTCGGCGATCCGGGCGGGCTCGCTCGGCCTGCCGATGGCGCTCGCCATCATCGGCGGCATGCCGGAGCGCTTCGCGCCGTTCGTCGAGCTGTTCCACAAGGCCGCGGCGCATTACGGCCACGATCCGCAAACGCTGCCGGTCGGCCTCAACACCCACGGCTATGTGGCGGACACGTCGCAGCGCGCGGCGGACGAGTTCTTCCCGAGCTACGCCGCGCAGATGACGCATATCGGTCGCGAGCGAGGCTGGCCGCCGACCACGCGGGAGCATTTCGATGCCGGCTTGCCGCTGCGCGCGCATCTCATGATCGGCAGCCCCGAACAGGTGATCGAGAAAATCCTGTTCCAGCACGAGCAGCTCGGCCACGCCCGCTATCTGATGCAGATGAGCGTCGGAACCATGCCGCACAAAGCGATCATGCGGTCGATCGAGCTCTTCGGCACCAGGGTCGCGCCGGCGGTGCGCAGCAAGCTGAAGGAGACTCAGCCGCGGCGAGCGGAGCCGGACACCGCGGGGGCAACGCCATCGCGGACATAGATATCGTCGCGGAACTGGGTCACGCCATCCGGCGTCGCCCAGGCGGTGATATAGACCCAGTAGAGCGGGACCGGCCGCAGGATCCGCGCGTCCTTCCGCTCGCCGCTCTTGATCACCGCGTCGATCTCCTGGCGTGACCAACTGGGCGTCTCCACCAACAGCCAGTTCACCAGCTCGCGCACGTTCTGCACCCGCACGCAACCTGAGGAATGGAACCGCATGTCCTCGCCGAACAAGTTCTTCAGCGGCGTGTCGTGCATGTACACGCCGTCCTTGTTCGGGAAGTTGATGCGGATCGAGCCGAGCGAATTGAAGTCGCCCGGATCCTGCTTGAAGCGGTAATTCACCGCCTCTTCCGAATACCAGTTGATCTGCGATGGCGTGAGCTCGTCGCCGCGCATGTCGAAGATGCGGATGCGGTTCGCCGTCAGGTAGTCCGGCTCCGCCTGCATCTTCGGAATGAGGTCCTTGCGGACGATCGACACCGGCACGGTCCAGTACGGATTGAAATTGACCTCGACGATCCTGCTGTTGATGTCGGGCGACGCCCGGTCGGGCTTTCCGACCACGGCGGTGTGCCGCGACACGACGACGCCGCTCTCGATCGCCTCGATCCGCGCCGCCGGGATGTTGCACAGCACGTAGCGCGCGCCGAGATTGCCGCTCATGCTGCGCAACCGCACCAGGTTGGTGCGCAACTGCGCCAGCCGGACCGGGGCCGGCACATTGAGCGCCTTGAGCGTCTGGTCGCGCACCACGCCATCGGCCGACAGCCCGTGCCGCGCCTGCAAGCGACGGACCGCCGCCTCGACGTAGGAGTCATAGACGTCGGTCACACCCGCATTGGCGTCGAGATCGCCGGAGGCGATGAGGCGCTGACGCAGCGCGATCACCGCGGGCTGACGGCTGCCGAGCCGCAACCGTTCGGCCTTCGCCACCTCGGGCCAGCCGCCCTTGGCGACGATCCCCTCAAAATGCGCGATCGCCTGCTCGGTGTGCTGCACGGTCGCGGGCGACAGCGTCGGCAGCGACGCCTTCGGCATCTGGATGGTGCGCGAGCCGGAGTCGAATCCCTGGCCGAAATCCGAGCCGGCGTTCTGGTTGATCAGCGCCTCGAGCGCCGCGTCCTGGGCCAGCGCCCGCGAGGCCGCGACGCTGCCTGCCGCCACGGCCGCGCCCTTGGCGAGCCCGCCCAGCACGGTGCGCCGGCTCAAGTGACGATCATCAGGCGGTTGCGTCATTGATGTCCCCGAACGGCTTCGGGCCCCGACTCCGGGCCCAATTGCTTGTAGCAAAAGCCGAAACAGGCTGCCCCGACAAGCCCCGGCCGATCAAACCCGCGGCATCGGTTAGCGGGCCGGCCCGGCGAATTTGTGACGCGGCCGGTGGCAAGCGGTCACGGGAAAGTGTCAGGCCCCCGGGGGAGGAACACCCGGGGGCCTGATCGCGGCAGAAGATGGTGGGTGGGTGGCCGCGGAGCTTTCGTCTTCTCAGAGCCGGTAGAGGATCTGGTCGGTCCAGAACCGCTCGAGCCGGTGCAGCGACTTGTTGAGGGTCGCGAACTCGTCGGCGCTGATGCCCCCGACCTGCTCCACCGTGCGCACGTGCTTCTGGTAGAGGCCCTCGACGATGTCGCGAACCTCGCGGCCGGTGTCGGTCAGGCGGATGCGCACCGACCGGCGATCGACGCGCGAGCGCTGATGATCGAGGAAGCCCATCTCGACGAGTTTCTTCAGGTTGTAGGACACGTTCGAGCCGAGGTAGTAGCCGCGCGTGCGCAGCTCACCTGCCGTCAGCTCCTTGTCGCCGATATTGTAGAGCAGCAAGGCCTGCACCGAATTGATGTCGGAACGGCCGCGGCGATCGAACTCGTCCTTAATGACATCCAGCAGACGACGATGCAGCCGCTCAACGAGCGTCAAGGCATCGAGATAGAGCGGCCGGATATGGTCGAACTTCGCCTGACGATCGGCGGGCTCGACCGCTTTGACTACGGTCTTCATTCTGACGCCTTCCATTTAGTTTTCGTTTTTAGACAACGGGCCCTGTTTTCCCGTCGATGCACGAACCATACGGACGGCGCCTGAAGATCGGCTTAAATTGTAGGATAAAGTTTTGGTTTAGCTCCGAAGGTGAATTGGCGGTAACTTAAAATGTGCGCGAGGCGCTTTACACGGCTTTCACCCTGCCCGTTCGCGCAACGCCGGCTTTTGCGGGTTTTCACGCATGGCCCCGGCCGCAGGGCAAAACGGCGGTAACCGCAGGCGCCAGGCGACGGCAACGAAGCGGAAAGCATATCCGGCGCTGCGGTTGCGGAAAATCCGGCAAAAAAGGTCTTATCGCGCCGCCGGTACCGCCCCGTCGCCATCGACGACCTTTGCGGTCGCCTTCGACCACTCGTGCTCGCCGCCGCAGTGCGGACAGCCGATCCGGCCGACAAACGACGGAAGCCTTGCGAATGAGGATTTGTCGATTTCAATTCCGGTATCGATCATCCGGCCGGTCACGTCGCACGGCGTCAGTATCTTCCACATGGGAGCGCCGTCCCCTCGGCCGGCGCACCGACCTTACGGGGATGATGTTCCTGCCTCTATCAAGTTTGACATAGCGGCGGCCTGATCGCGCCGTGCCGAGCGTCATATGAAGGGCCGGCGCGCTTTCACCTTGGGCGCTTCATAGCTTGCGATGCGCGCGAGGCCTTCCCGATCGATGATCTCGAAACGCCGGTCCTTCCAGCGGAAGGTCTTGGTGGCTGCAAGCCGCCGCAGCGTCTTGTTGGTGTGGACCAGCGACATGCCGAGCGTGTCGGCGACGTGCTGCTGGGTGAATGGAAGCTGGAGCGCATTGCCCCTGGTCAGCCCCACCTCCTCCGCCCGCTGAAACACCACGAGCAGCAGATAGGCCAGCCGCTCCATCGCGGTGCGGCGGCCGACGCTCAGGAGATGCTCGTCGAGAATCTGCTCCTCGCGCGCCGCGAGCCAGGTGAGGTCGAAGGCGAGCGTCGGATAGTCGCGATAAAGCTGCCACAGCTTCTCGCGCGGAAACACGCACAGCGTCATGTCGGTCAGCGCTTCGACCGAATGCTGCATCTCGTCGTTCACGGAGCCCTGCAGGCCGAGGAAGTCCGAGGGCAGCGCATAGTTCAGGATCTGCCGCCGCCCATCCGGCAGCATCTTGTAGCGGAACGACCATCCCGACAGGATCGTATACAGATGCGCGCTGTTGGTGCCCTGCAGCAGAATATTGGTGCCGGCCGCAACATTGAGCTCGCCGGATTTAAACTCGGAGACGAACTCCAGCTCCTTCGCCGAGAATTCACGCAGCGCATGAATGTCGCGCAGCGGACACTTCTCGCATGGCACCTTCCGTCCGGAGGGCGGCGGGACGGCTTTTACTGCAGCTGGAGAAGCAACGGGCATGCGGCCATCCCTTGGATGCTGGGCCGACAACACCGCTCTGCGGAAAAAAGTTCCCCCGCTCCGCCATCGTTGCTGTGGGGAAAATCCCCGACCTGCGGAGCGCCAGTGCGATCGTTGCGCGTCGAAACTAGAGCATTTTCCGGCGAAGTGTGAAGCGGTTCGCCGCAGAAAATGCGACCAAACCTAAAAAGCTAGAGCCGTTTCCGATTCCGAAGGAACGGAAACGGCTCTAGCCGCCGCGAATGAACCGGATGACGCCTGAGAAGTCGCGCGGCCCCTCGCCGCTTTCGACATACCTCGCATAGATGCCTTCGGCGTCTGCACCGAGCGGCGTCTTGGCGCCGGCGGCCTTGGCCGCCTCCTGCGCGAGCTTGAGATCCTTGAGCATCATCGCCGCGGTGAAGCCTGCCGCATAGTCGCGGTTGGCCGGCGACGTCGGCACCGGCCCCGGCACCGGGCAATAGGTGGTCATCGACCAGCACTGGCCCGACGACTTCGAGGCGATATCGAACAGCTTCTGCGCGTCGAGCCCGAGCTTCTCGGCCAGCACGAAGGCCTCGGAGACCGCGATCATCGACACGCCGAGGATCATGTTGTTGCAGATCTTCGCCGCCTGGCCGTTGCCCGCACCGCCGGCATGCACGATGGTCTTGCCCATCTTTTCCAGGATCGGCCTGGCGCGCTCGAACGCCGCGTCGCTGCCGCCGACCATGAAGGTCAGCGTGCCGGCGGTCGCGCCGCCGACGCCGCCGGACACCGGCGCGTCGAGCATCGGCAACCCCTTGCTCCCGGCCTCCGCCGCAACCGCGCGTGCGGTCTCGACGTCGATGGTCGAGGAGTCGATCAGGAGCGTGTTGCCCGCCGCGGCCGACAGCACCCCGTCGGGTCCGGTATAGACGTCGCGGACATGCTGTCCGGCCGGCAGCATGGTGACGACCACCTCGACGCCGCTCGCCGCAGCCTTCGCGCCCGGTGCAGCCGTGCCGCCCGATGCGGCGAGCGCATCCATCGGCGCCTTGGTGACGTCAAAGCCCTGCACCTTGTGGCCGGCCTTGAGCAGGTTCTGCGCCATCGGCAGGCCCATGTTGCCGAGGCCAATGAAGCCGATCGTCGCCATGCGTTTCCTCCGTCGTTTCGGCGATTAAAGCCGGGACCGACGGCACACGACAAGCGCGGGCGTATTAAACCTTCGGAGTGGAAGCCCTCGCCTATTGCGGCTGGATGTTGGCCGCCTTGGTGAGCTTCCTGGCGATGTCGGCTTCCTTGGCGACGCGCGCGTCGAAGGCTGCCGGCTCCATGATCATTTCTTCGACCCCGAGCTTGGTGAGCTTCTCGCGGGTCGCCGGATTTTTGATGGCCTTGGCGATCTCGGCCTGCATCTTGGCCACCACGTCGCCAGAGGTCTTCTTCGGCACGAACGCGCCGACCCAGAAATCGAAATCGGAATCCGGGACGCCGGCCTCGACGGTGGTGGGCACGTCCGGCAGCGCCGATGCGCGCTTGGCGCTCGACACCGCGAGCGCCACAACCTTGCCATCCCTGATCAGCGGCAGCGCGGGCGTGATCGGACTGAAGTACATGTCGATGCGGCCGGTCATCACTTCGGTCAGGGCCTCGGGTGCGCCCTTGAACGGCACGAGCTGGCCCTCGAAGCCTGCGGAGAGCCGGAACCGCTCCATCGTCAGATGCGGCGGCGTACCGATGCCGGCCGCGCCGTAGTTGATCTCGCCCGGCCGGGCCTTCGCCTTGTCGACCAGTTCCTTGAGCGTCTTCATGCCCTTGCTGGGTCCCACCACGAGGACGAGCGGCACGTTGCCGAGCGGCGTGATGGCGGAAAAGTCCTTCACCGGGTCGTACGCCACGTTGGCCTGAATCGCCGGCACCGTCACGATCGCGTTGGAATGGATCAGGATGGTGTGGCCGTCCGGTTCGGATTGCTTGACCTGCATCGAGCCCACGGTGGTGCCGCCGCCGGGACGGTTCTCGATGACGAATGACTGGCCGACCTGTTGGCCCACCTGCTCCAGAATCGTGCGCGGCACCAGATCGGTCGCGCTGCCCGGCGCATACGGTACCACGACCCGAACGGCCTTTGTCGGCCAATTGGCAGCGTAGACCGGCCCGGTCGCCGGCAAGCCGGCCGTCAACGCGGCGAGCGAACCTGCGCCGGCCTTCAGGATTTCGCGACGGTTCATGGACACTCTCCCATTTCGAGAATTCGTGGCTCCGCAGGCCGCGATGCAAGCATGGCAGCAGCGGCCACAAGCTCACCGCGTTGGCAGCGATTTCAGTTCGGATGCTCGCGCGCCGACTGGATGGCGAGGAACAGGTAGCAGAACAGCAGCAGGAATTCGACGGCGACGACGACGATCCGTCCGCCATAGACCTGCGGAAAGAACACCTCGACCGCGGCCATCGACACCGACGCGGTGAGCCACACCACGGCGCCCCAGGCGGCCGCGAGCCAGAGCCCGACCGCCGCCACGAGGTCGATCACCGCAAAGAATACCGTCGCCGTCTGCCACGGTGTCGGCTGATACTCGAAGCCGTCCTGCGGGCCGGCGAAGCCGCAGACGATCGCCCAGTGGTAGAGGCCCTTGGTGATCGAGAGCACCGCCATCACCCGCAGGAAAATGACCAACCGCGCGGTCCAGCGCGCCTCATGGGTCTCGGGCTCGTCGGCGTGCACCGGCTCGAGGTTGCGGATCGGATCGTTGGGAACGGCGTGCTGGTCGGTCATGCGTGATCCAGATTTGCGTGATCCAGATCGGGCGGCTGCCACTCGCCGCTGCCGAGCGGCGCGAAATGCCGGGCGACTTCGGCGTCCGAGACCTCGGGGAGCGACGCCGGCCGCCAGTGCGGCGCGTTATCCTTGTCGACGATCACTGCGCGAACCCCTTCGTAGAAATCATGGCCGTGAATGACCCGGGACACTATGCGGAATTCGCAAGCCATGCACCCCGTGAATGTCAATTTTGCGCCCTCCCGCATCTGGGCCAATGCAAGCTTCAGCGCGGTCGGCGACTTGGCGCGGATGGTCGCGGCGGTTCTGCTCGCGAACTCCGAGCCGTCGGCATCGAGTGCCGTAAGGATATGTTCGACGCGGTCATGGGCGAACAACCGGTCGATCGCCGCGCGATGCGGCGCGAGCTTCGCCGCTCCGCCCGGCTCGGCAAAGGCCGCCAGGGTGGCATCGACCGGGACCGCACCGCACAGCGCCTCGGCCAGATCGGCAAACCGCGACGATGCCACCCGGTGCGTGGCGATCCCGGCCGCAACGCCGTCGGCGGCACCGAACCGCTCGCCGGTCAGCGCGCAGTAGGCGCCGAGCTCACCCGGCAGCCGCGGCAGAAACCAGGTCGCGCCCACGTCGGGAAAAAAGCCGATACCGACCTCCGGCATCGCGAACAGATAGCGGTCGCCGGCAACGCGATGCGAGCCGTGCACCGACACGCCGACGCCGCCGCCCATGCAGATGCCGTCGATCAACGCGACATAGGGCTTGGGGTAATGCTTGATGATGGTGTTGAGGACGTACTCCTCGCCGTAGAACGCGAGCATCTCCGCGTGCCGGCCGGACGTTCCGGCATCGTAGAGCGCGCGGATGTCGCCGCCGGCCGAGAACGCCTTGCCGCCTGCAGCCGTCACCACGATCCGCGTCACCGCCGCATCGTTGCGCCATTCCCGCAATTGTCGCGTCAGCGCGCGCACCATGCCGAGCGTGACGGCATTCAATGCCTGCGGGCGATTGAGAGTGATCAGTCCGGCTGCGCCCTTGCGCTCGAACAGGACTTCCGGCGGTGGGGCGGTCATCGGCCTGGGGCGGCTCCGGATGTGAATCGCGGCCGTTGCTTAGCCACAGGAACAGGCCTGCGCAAGCGCCGCAATTTCCGCGCGCGCTGGTTCCATCGCTGTTTGCTGCGGAACGCGCCGGCCGTGTGCACGTTGACAATTCGACCGCCCCGCCGATGGGGCGCTGACCGACAGGAGAAGCGTGATGAAGAAAGCCATACTGCTGACGTCGATTGTCGCCGCTGCTCTGGCGCTCCCTCTTGCCGCGCAAGCGCAAGGAACGCTCCGTGGCGCGGCTGAAGGCGCCGAGGAAGGCGGACGGGCCGCGGGCCCGCTCGGCGCGATCGTCGGTGGCACGGTCGGTGCCGCGGTTGGAACGGTCCAAGGTGTGCTCGGCGTCGACGATCGTCCGCGTTTTCGCGAATACGTGATTCGCGAGCGCCGTCCGTCGTACGTCTACCGCGAGGAGGTCCGCGTCGGCACCGTGCTTCCCGAGTCCGGCGTGACCTACTACGAAGTGCCGGCGGAGTACCGCGCGCCGGGGTACCGTTACACGGTCATCAATGAGCGGCCGGTGATCGTGGAGCCGCGCACGCGGCGCGTGGTGCAGATCATCGATTAGGCGGGAGCGACGAACAAGAACCCGGCCGCCTTGGCCGGGTTTTTGTTGTCCTGCATTGTCGCGCAATCAGCTCACAAGCGCCCACAAGTCGATCAGCACCGCGGCGATCCCGAGCGCGCTGCGCCCGGCATGCAGATGTCCCCATGAGACGACCATGCGGCGCGCATCGGCCGAGTCCTGCTCGGCGGCCATGGCGTGCAACTTGTCATTGGTCGGCTTGATGACCAGCAGCGTATACGGCCAGTTGGCGAGAACGGCGATCGCGCCGGCGGCCCAGCGCCAGTCCCGCGTCTGCCAGGCCGCGACGAAGCCCAGCAGCGCCGACACCACCGCAAGCCCGGCCTGCATCGGCGCAGCGCGGTTGTAGCTCCTCTGCCATTGCAGCAGCATCGCGCGGTCGTCGAGGGCGAGCCGCGCCGGCTGTTCGGCGACGTTGATGAACACGGCCGCGCCGGCAAACAGCGCCGCGCAGATGAGCGCCAACTGCCCGATCATCTCAATTCCCCAGCATGTCGCGGCTGACGATCAGCCGCATCACCTCGTTGGTGCCTTCCAGGATCTGATGCACACGCACGTCGCGCAGCACGCGCTCGATCGGATGATCCCGCAGGTATCCGTAGCCGCCGTGCAGCTGCAGACAGCCGTTGACCGCCTCGAACCCCACATCGGTCGCAAACCGCTTGGCCATCGCGGCGAGCCGCGTGCCGCCCGGCTCGCGATTGCCGACCGCGAGCGCCGCGCGCCGCACCATCAGCCGTGCCGCCTCGAGCTCGGTCGCGTAGTCGGCGATGCGAAAGCGCAAGGCTTGAAAGTCGGACAGCCGCGAGCCGAACTGCTTCCTCTCGCGCATGTATTCGATGGTGCGGTCGAGGCAGAATTGCGCCCCGCCGATCGAGCAGGCGGCGATGTTCAGCCGTCCGCCGTCGAGACCCGCCATGGCGATCTTGAACCCGTCGCCCTCGTTGCCGATGAGGTTCCCGGCCGGGACGCGGCAGTTCTCGAACATCACCATCGCGGTCGGCTGCGATTTCCAGCCGAGCTTCTTCTCCTGCGCGCCGAACGACAGGCCGGGCGTGCCTTTCTCGACCGCGATGCAGGAAATGCCCTTCGGGCCGGTGGCGCCGGTCCGCACCATGCAGACATAGACGTCCGACACGCCGCCGCCGGAGATGAACGCCTTGCTGCCGTTCAGCACATAAGCGTCGCCGTCACGCACCGCCTTGGTTTTCAGGCTCGCAGCGTCGGAGCCCGAGTCCGGCTCGGTCAGGCAGTAGCTCGCGAAATGCTCCATGGTGCAGAGCTTCGGCAGAAACTTGCGGCGCTGCGTCTCGCCGCCGAACGCGTCGACCATCCAGGCCGCCATGTTGTGGATCGAGATATAGGCCGCGGTCGAGGTGCAGCCCTGCGCCAGCTCCTCGAAGATGAGGGTGGCGTCGAGCCGGGTCAGCGCCGAGCCGCCGACATCGTCCTGCACATAGATGCCACCGAAGCCCAGCGCCGCGGCCTTGCGCAATTGCGCAACCGGAAAAATCTCGCCCTCGTCCCAGGCGCGCGCGTTCGGCGCCATGTCCTCGCGGGCGAACTGCCGCGCGGTCGCCTGGAAGGCGCGTTGGTCCTCGCTGAGCTCGAAATCCATCCCGGGCCGTCACCCCGGCCTGCCCCGGGGGTCCATCTGTCTAGAGCGGGTTCAAGACGCTATAACTCCCTGGCCGGGTCAATAGGCAAGCAAAGCGACGCCGTCCTCGGGACGGCTATGCCCGGCCAAGACAAAGGCAGACATCATGGCCATCAAATACGGTCGTCCGATCGAGTCCCGCGTCCGCGTCGTGCCCGCGGAGGCCAAAGGCCGCGCCGACGCGCCCATCCTGGATCTCGCCACCCGCCCCCGCCGCAACCGGCGCACCGAATGGGCGCGGCGCATGGTGCGCGAAAACGTGCTCACCACCAACGACCTGATCTGGCCGATGTTCGTCGCCGAAGGAAACCGCGCGCCGGTCGCCTCGATGCCCGGCGTGGACCGCCTGCCGATCGACGACATCGTGCGCGCCGCCGAGCGGGCGGCGAAGCTCACCATCCCCTGCATCGCGCTGTTTCCCTACACCGATCCGGGGCTGCGCGACGAGGACGGCAGCGAGGCGGTCAACGCGCAGAACCTGGTTTGCCGCGCCGTGCGCGCGGTGAAGCAGGCGGTGCCGGAGGTCGGCGTGCTGTGCGACGTGGCGCTCGATCCCTACACCAGCCACGGCCACGACGGCCTGATGCGCGACGGCATCATCCTCAACGACGAGACCGTCGCCGTGCTGGTCAGGCAGGCGCTGGTGCAGGCCGAGGCCGGCTGCGACATCATCGCGCCGTCCGACATGATGGACGGCCGCGTCGGCGCGATCCGGGCGGGCCTCGATGCGGCGGGTTTCCAGGACGTGCAGATCATGGCCTATACGGCGAAATACGCCTCGGCCTTCTACGGCCCGTTCCGCGACGCGGTCGGCTCGTCGGCGACGCTCACCGGCGACAAGCGCACCTATCAGATGGACCCGGCCAACACCGACGAGGCGCTGCGCGAGGCCGAGCTCGACATCGCCGAGGGCGCCGACATGATCATGATCAAGCCCGGCCTGCCCTATCTCGACATCCTCCAGCGCGTGAAGGACGCATTTGGCATGCCGACCTTCGCCTATCAGGTGTCCGGCGAATACGCGATGGTGATGGCGGCGGCGCAGAACGGCTGGATCGACGGCGACAAGGCGATGGTCGAGACGCTCACCGCCTTCAAGCGCGCCGGGGCCGACGGCGTGCTGACCTACTTCGCGCCGCGCGTTGCCGAGAAGCTTTCGACGTCCTGACCGCGCATGCTGTGGTGCCGTTTCGAGAGCGACGGACACGCCCGCTATGGCGTGGTCGAGGGCGAGACCATCGCGGTTGTCGACGGGGATCCGTTTTCGCAAGCCCGGCCGACCGGCGCGAAACTGCCGCTGGCGAGCGTGAAACTGCTCGTGCCGGTGATCCCGCCGACGTTCTACGCCATCGGCTCGAACTACCGGAACCACGTCATCGCGCGCTCCAGGGTCAAAGGCTTCAAGGAGCCGAAATTCTATGACCGGCCGCGGGTCGGCTATCGCGCCAACAGCGCCCTGATCGCCAGCGGCGAGGCCATCGTCAAGCCCGCGGACTCCGGCCCGCGCTTCGAATACGAAGGCGAGCTCGTGGCGGTGATCGGCAAGCGCTGCCGCAACGTCACGCCCGCAGAGGCCAGCGCCTGCATCTTCGGCTGGACCATCGGCAACGACGTCACCGAACGCGACTGGCAGATGAACGACCCGACCAACCTGCGCGGCAAAAACGCCGACACGTTCAAGCCGATGGGGCCCACTATCGCCACCGGCATCGACCCGCGCGACATGACGACCACGGTCCGGCTCAACGGCGCGACCGTCCACCGCTTCCCGACCGGCGACATGCTGTTCAGCGCCGGCGAGGTGATCAGCGACATCTCCCGCACCAACACGCTTTCGCCCGGCGACGTGGTCTGGCTCGGCACCGACGAATTGCCAAAGCCCATCAAGCCGGGCGACACTGTCGAGGTCGAGATCAGCGGCATCGGCACGCTGCGCAATCGCGTGGTCGCCGAACAAGTGGTCGCCGAACGATAAGAAGCAAGCCGGTCCGGGAGGCGCGAATGAGTGGGTTGCGGCTTGCGGCACTGCCGCTCGCACTGTTGGCATTTGTCGCCCTGGCTGTGCCGGCCCTGGCGCAGGGCAGATATCCGTCGCGGCCGATTCGCGTGATGCTGCCGTTTGCCGCGGGCTCGGTGTCGGACGTGACGCTCCGCGTGCTCGCCGACAGGCTCGGCGCCCGCCTCAACACCAGCGTCGTCGTCGACAACCAGCCGCGCGCCGGCGGCACCACGGCCGCCGCGGCGGTGCTCGCCGCGGCGCGCGACGGCTATTCGCTGGTGACGCTGTCGAGCTCGACGGCGATCAGCGTGTCGCTGCTGAAAGGCCTGCCCTACGACCCGGTTGCCGATTTCGTGCCGATCTGCGGCATCAGCACCTTCGCCAACATCATCGCCGTGAGCAAAGACTCGAAATACAGGACGCTGAACGATCTGCTCGCGGCCATGCACGCGCGGCCGGGCAAGCTGAACTTCGGCACCACCACGGTCGGCTCGACCAACCATCTCGCCGCAAACCTGCTGAAGTCGATGACCGGGCAGAACTTCCTCATCGTGCCGTTCCGCACCCCCGGCGATCTCGTCACCGCGGTGCTGCGCAACGACGTCGACGCCATCATCCAGTCCTACGGCGCGCTGAAATCGGCGGTCGAAGGCGGCCAGCTTCGCGCGCTCGCCAGCACCACGCCGGCCCGCACCGCCTACGCGCCCGACGTGCCGACCGTCGACGAGGCCGGCGTCAAAGGCTTCGACGTCGTGACCTGGAACGGCTTCTTTGCGCCCGCGGGCACGCCCCAGGAGGTGATCGACACCCTCAACCGCGAGGTCCGTGCCGCGCTGGCCGACCCGGACCTCAAGCAGCGCTACGCCGATCTGGGGCTCGAGCCGCTGCCCAACACCCCGGCCGAGCTTGGCGCCCTGCTGCGGGCCGAAATCGGCAAGTGGGGCCGCGTCATCGCCGACGCCGGTATCGAGAAACAGTAGCCATCGCTTCCGGCCGCCGAGGTTTGCGTCATTTGGGGCTGCCGCGCAGCCCGAAACGGGCTATCATGCCGCCATTGCCGCCGCAGTTTGGGGTAAGGGGGCGGATATGGAACTCGAAGGCAACCTGATCCTCGAGCGCAGGCCCGCCCGGCGGTGGGTTTCCGCCGTGGCCGTGATCGTGCCGGTGCTGGCCTGCATTGCCGGCGTCACCTGGTTCATCCGCGCTTTCGTGTCGCCGCCGACCATCGCCATCCCGGGCCCGATGATGCTCGCCGCAGCGCCGCCCGCGCCCACCGTACAGGCTGAGCCGCCGAGCGCCCCGCCGCCCGCCCGGGAGGCGCCACCGGCCGCAGCG
>JAIESI010000011.1 GCA_019746135.1 Xanthobacteraceae bacterium | reverse complement strand
ACGCCGGATGATTCGAGGTTGATCACCTCGGAGACTACGCCACCCTCATTTCCAACCAACCCCGCGACGGCACCGGTGCCAAAATTCATATAGTTGTATTCGACAAAACCGGACCAGTTGGGCGCGAACTTGTATTCCCAGCCAGCACCGACGACATAGCCGCCCTTGTTATTGGCGAACTGTCCGACCTGCGCGCCGGCACCATTGATGAGGTCGACGTCCATCCGCGACCAGGCCCCGCCGCCTTGCACGTAAAGCAGTGAGCTGGGAAACGCCGCATAACCGACGCGGCCGGTGAGCGTGTTGACCCACCTGGTCCTGCTGTTGGCGGTGACGCCGGCGAGCGGGCCGCTTCCGAAAGTTCCGTCGCCTTCGAGACCTGTCCAGTTGAACATGTCGCGAATGCCAACCACAAAGCCCGTGCCGGCGAACTGGTAGTCGCAGCCGATCTGGCCGCCGCCGGTGAAGCCGGAATTGGTGGCGGAGGCCGTCCCGACCGGGCTTTCGACTTCAGCGCGTCCCCAGGCATAACCGACGTTCCCGCCGATGTAGCATCCCGTCCAGCTCGGCGCCGGCAGAGGAACGGCGGCGGGAGCTGTGTGGTGTGGTCTTTGGGGCAGATCTGCCGCCGATGCTGGGACGGATGTGACCGCGAAGGTGGTCGTTGCGAGCAATACCAGTGCGATGATGCGCATTGTTTTCCCTGTCAGTGATTGAATTTGGGAGCCGCGTTCTGCCCGGCCCCCACAGTGCTCAGTAACACCGGGTGTAGATACGACCGTACGGATCGACCGCCTGGACGCACCGGGGCGCCACCACAACCGGCGCCGGCGCCACCACAACCGGTGCCGCAGCGGCAGCGCCCACGGCGACCGCGCGTCGCGTGGTCCGGCGCGCAACGCCTGCGTAGCTCATGGGCGTCAGTGGCCGGCCAATGACAGCGTCCGCCGTCGTCACGACCGAGGCGAATTGGCCGACAAAAATCCGTTCACTCACCATCAGCGCTCCCATGCCGAAGACTCCGGCCATTGCGATGCGCAGCATCAATCGCGGCACCCGTGTCATTTCGCACCTCC
The DNA here is from genome assembly GCA_019746135.1 of Xanthobacteraceae bacterium. Classification (GTDB taxonomy): domain Bacteria; phylum Pseudomonadota; class Alphaproteobacteria; order Rhizobiales; family Xanthobacteraceae; genus Z2-YC6860. Next base: position 65,530 of record JAIESI010000011.1, on the reverse strand, counting down.
TTCGACCACACCGGCCGGCACTTCATCGATGTCCGCCAGTTGCTTGATCTCGACCAACTTGGCGCCGGCGGGCGCCTTGAAAGCGAAGGCGTCGGCACTTGCCGGCGCCCCTGCCGTCCAATTCTTGATGCGAAGCGTGTACTGCGGCGCGCCGGTCACCGCTTTGCTGGTGATCACATACTTGCGCGGGATCGGATCAGGGCCGATCTCGACCCAGAGCTGCCAGTCGACGTCCGATCCCCGGAACGCAAGATGATCGCAATCCTTGCCGTCGACGACACCACGGCCGATGTGCCTGATCTCGGTGGCGTCTCCGATCAACGCGTCGTTGACATGTGTCAGCAGCAAGTCCGCGCCGGGCAGCGTGACGCCGTACTCGTCGCGCATCAGGTCAATAAGCTGATCGACCGAGCCCGGGGCCTTGATCTGGGCGTAAGTCTTGTTGTGACGACCCAGGACCGTCGCAGTCGTGCCGTCAAACACCAACTCCACGTCCGAGTAGCCGCCGACGCGGCTGGCGCGCAGCCGATTCGGGCGGGCCAGCGTCAACTCGCCCGAATTCGTGAATTGAATCTTCTGCAGAGCGGGCGTCATCACCTCGATATCCGCGTCGAATGTCGCGGTGATCGTTTTTTGATTTGCCAGGTAGCTGGCCATTCTTTCGAGGATCTTGCGCGCGCCATCATCCTGAGATTTGGCCGTCGCGACGCCAAGCAAGATCGATGCGAACGTGAAAACACACATCCACATCCGCCTCCCCGCAAGGCCAGGAAAGCGATAAACCGTTCGCGCGTTCATTGTTACGTCTCCCAAGTCGCGGTTCGAACCGACCAGCGTCCACCCCACTTCGACAAGAGGCGGCTTGCTCATTTCGCGCCAAGCTGGAGCAGAGTCTTGCCATTTCGCGCCAACCCGATTTGAAATCACCAACCCTGTTCGCTGCGCCACTTTCGCCAGTCAGTTGCCGGCAGGCGTGCAGCCGAACTCGACGGTCCCTGCCGCCGATGGGAGAAACTTGACCTTCACCTCGGCCATCCTGCCGTTGAAAAGCAAACGGCGCCTTCCGTCGCAAAATCCCTTGCGACGGACAGACGCGGACCGATTTAAGCAACTCGTTGTTCCAATACTCCTCGTATTGGCCGATTTCACATCCGCTCGATCTCGCCGGGACGCCACGTCTTGTCGAACCAGGCTTGGAGCGGACCGTAAAGGCGAAGCAGCGGATACCATCCTTTGCCGGACACCGTCTGAATCCAGTTCGACTCCCTCCCCTTGGGCGCCTTCGGCGCGAAATAAAGATCGACCGAGCCGTCCGCGTTCCGGACCAGCTTGTCGCGCAAGTTGTTCTTGCTCGGGAAGGGCTGCCCGGTCTGCAATTCGGAGCGGGTCTGTGGATCGTAGACGACCACCGACCAGAACTCCTTGGCCGGAACACCGGCCGGGATGTGCAGCTTGTAGGTCTTCGATCCGTCGAGATACTCGCCGTTCTTATCGACCGTCGCGACGGCGTATTGCGATCCGTTCCCGATCATCTTCAGAACCATCGCCGGCGTGTTCACAGTGGCCTGGTAAAAGAACATGGTGCGGGCGTCGAGATTGATTCCGCCGTTGCCGCCTTTTCTCAGCCACTGATAGCTGCCGCCCACGAAGGCGGTGCCCCAAGCGCTCCCGGGATATAGGGAGAAGCCCTCGAGACGCGGCCGGAATACGATCGCCCGCGCAGTGGCGTTACCGATCGCCACAGCCTCGGTTAGCAGCTTCTTCATCCGCGCGTCCGGCGCGAAGGGCTTTCCTTTCTCGATACCGATCGAGGCGAAGATGCCACGAGTGACAGGGTCGAGCATCTCGACAGGTTCGCGCTCGATAACGGTGTGAAGCTCCCTGTAAAATTCGAAGTTGTTGGCGTGGATCGTGTTGAAGGGCTTGCCCGAGCCGCTGATGAATTCCATTTTCGGCGGGCTCTGCCGCCGGGTCAGCGGATAGACCTTAAGGCCCTTTTCGAACATCGCTGTGGCTGCCTCCGGCTTGCCGTCCACCAGGAAGCCGCGCAGGATCAGAAAATTGACATAGCTGGTGGACTTGGCGACGAAGTATTTCTCGCCGTCGATCTCAGCCTCCGTGCCGCCGATCTGCGGATTGAGATCACCCTTATAATCGGGCGGAAGGATCAGGTACTTCCCACCTTTGCCCCGGTCGGGACCGGGCGCTCCCATGTCGATCACGAAACGGAAATAGGCGTCGTCGACAGTGCCGGGACCGGAGCCGGCCGGAACTTCCACCACGGTCGCGCCATCGCGCTTCAGGTCCAGCATCGTCATGCAGTAGACGGTGTCGGTGTTACCGGTGAGGAACAGCGGCGCCGAATCCAGCAGCTTGTCCATGATGATGGCTTTATGGGAAGCGTCGCCGCCAGCTTCGATGAAGCCAAGCCGCAGCGCTTCAATGGACGTGGCTGGAATGCCGTTCAGGAACGTCTCGACGCCCCGCATGGTGTCGAGCTCGTCATACAGTTTGTTCACCGTTGCCTTGTCCGGCATGCCGTCAAAGAACTTCAGCGTCCCGAGCCGGGTTTTCACCGTATCGGGCGTCATAATCGCTTTGGGGATCCTGTAGTTGTAGCCTGGCGTCTTTTCCGCTGCATCGGCCCCCACAGTGACCGCAATCAAGCCGGCGGTGACCAACGCGGCACGGCGTGGATTTCCGGTGAACTTCATTTCCTTTTCTCCTTACTGATCTCATGCCGCACATGCATGCAGACGCCCCTGACATCTTGGCGTCGCGCGCTATGACGCCTGAAATCCGCCAGGGCGCCTATGACGAATGCAATCCGGGAGACGTCGCGACTCAAAGGCCGCTCCACCGACGTCGTTACCACTCACCGTTCGCTCTCTGCGTGATGTCCAAACGGGAAGCGCTCCGCGATCGACCAGCGTCACACACTCGACGCGAGCATACCGTTCACGGCTTCATCTTGATCCCGAGCTTGGCCCGCATGTCCTTGAAGACGACGGCGATGGCCTCGATAATCCGCTTGTCGGGATTGGCCTTGCAATACACGATGACCTCGTGCTCGGCCTGTTTCGCTCTTGCCACGTTCAGCATGTGCTTACGGGCGAGTCCGTTGTACCAGCCGCTGTACCAGGTGGTGAGCATATCGGCGTCCTGCTGCCAGGTTCCGGCCAATTGCGCGCACGTCAATTTCTGAACGTCCAAATTCCCGTTGGCATCGGCATAGGCGCTGAGGTCAGTTTGCGCGCGCGCGGAATGTATCGCTGTCAGACCAAGTATCGCTGCGATGATCAGTGCTCTGTGCATAACAGTTCCCAGTCTCGTCGTCGGTTTCAGAATGGAAGCCAATAAATCAGGGCGAGCCCATGCCGGCCGGCAAAAGCCGGCATGGGCTCGTTCCCTCAAGACATCTTCCTGGCCGCGGGGATCGTCCACGAGCCGTTGAGGATCGACGGGTCCGTCTCGTTCGGCCAATACATCCGCAGCATCAGGACGAAGTCGCCGGAAGGCGCCGGAAGCCAGTTCGACTCCTTATCCTTGCCCGGCGATTCATGCTGGATGTAGAGATCGGTCGAGCCGTCCGGATTGCTCTTCAAGTTCTGCCGAGGACTGATCGAGTATCGGTTGAGCGGGTTGCTCACGAAGAACATCGCCGGGTCGTACATGGTCACCGACCAGAACGCCTCGACCGGCGGCAGGTGCCCCTTGGGGAAGCGCATGACGTACTTGTTTGCGCCGCTGTACTTGCGGCCGTCGGTGTCGGTCTTCGAAACCGGATAGAGCGCGTCCTGCGGGCGGTTGGCGCCGAGTCCGATGGCGGTCACGAGGCCGCGCATCAGATAGTCCGTGCCGTAGATGCCGGTCTTCGTGGTGTAGGCCCAGCCGTTCTCCTTCTTGATCTCCTTGTTGATCTTGAACTGAAGCATGATCCGGTCGTATCCGACGTCGGGCACCCGCTTCTTGAAGTCCGCCTTCAGCTTGCTCGCGTCGAAGGATTGCCCGGGAACGATGCCGATGCGGGCAAATTTGGCGAGCTGAGGCGCATCGGCCTCGGACGGCGGATTGGCCTTCATCAATTCGCAGAGCAGCGTGAAATACGCCACTGCATCCATGCGATTGACCTGCTCGCGAACCGGCGTCCTGATGTCCACCGAGGGATCGACCTTGCCCGGAGGCGGCGTATAGGGCTTGCCGTACGCGCTCAGCGGCATCAGCTTGAACTCGTCCTGCAGCTTGTGCACGGCGGCATAATCTGCCGGCGTGCCGTCGCAGTAGATGCGGCCGAGCAGCCAGACGATGTTGGTCGGCGACTTGTACTGCTTGACGCCGGCGGGCAGCGTGCCCTTCCAATTCGGCCCGGTGATCGCATAGGTCTGCGCGCCGGTGCCGGTGGTCCGTGTCCCCGGCACCTGGAAGACGTTGGTCCAGCCGTCCAGCATCGGCATCAGGAAGTAGCGGTCCTTCATCTCCGGAATGCTGAGCACCCACGGCTCCTTGTCGACTTCGAAGAACGATGTCGTGTAGAGCGTATCGGCATTGGGGGCGGTGACGTCCCGGAACGACGCATCGGGATAATGGCGCATCTTGATGATCTGGCCCATCGGCGCCTTCGTTCCGGCCGGCGCCGCGACATTGGTCAGGACCCGCCGGGTCATTTCCATGGTCACAAGCGGATAGCCGTAGATATAGGCATCGGTCGCGAGCCAGAACTCCTCCAGCCCCTCCTCGATGCCCAGGAACGACCCTTGAGCCAACGCAGAACGGCTCATGGCCGCCGCGGCAAGCAAGCTCACTCCGCCAAGTGCGGCGGACCTGCGGGTAGTCTTCATTTTGCACCTCCATTGATGACGAATCACGACGACGCGCCGGCGCAAATTCCTGACAATGCGGAGATCAGAAGCGCGCCGTCACGCCTATGATCGGTCCGTGCGTGAGCATGTCGTATCGATAAAGCGTGTTGCCGGCGCCCTTCTCGAAATCGACGTAAAGCGCGCGGTAGCCGAGCATGCCGCCCCACACGGCGTGCTGCGTGCGGGCAAAGTCCCAGTTGAGATAGCCCATGGCCTGCCAGGAGAAATCGCTGCCGACGCCGAAGCCGCCGACATCGCCGCGCATTACCAGATCGACGCCAGGCGAGAAGCGATGCCGGAGTCGCAAGCCCACCAGCGGATCGAACCAGGTTACGTCGCCGGAACCCGCAACGGCACGGTTGCCGCTGACAGTCAGGTCGGCGATCGTCAGCCCGGCGTTCAGCGCCAGGCTGGCGTCTGCGTTCTGCCACCAGAAGCGCCCGCCGCCATAGAGATCGAGCGACGTTCCCAGGCCGGGCGCCGCGCCACGCCAGTGAAAAAGCTCATACGCGAGTGCCGCTTCGGCGATGACCATTTCGTATTGAAGCGACGCCGCTGCCGCCAGCGTCCCACCGACCTGCGAGTGCACGCTGCGCGCGCGCGCGCCGCTGTCGGAGACGCCCACCTTCAAGTAGACGACATCGGCCATGACCGCGAACGGCCCCTTGCGAGCCTCGAAAGCACCCATCAGTCCGAACAGCTGCTTCGGGATTTCCCGATGCAGCAGATCGATGAAGGTGGCGTCGATATCGGCGGTGCGGCCCTTGACGGTCGTCGAGCCGTTGATGGACGGCAGCCATGCATAGGGCATGACGGTGTATGTCCACACCGGCGGTCGGGGCGGCGGTGGTGCTGCCTTGACCACGGGCGCAGACACGTCGGCGGCGAAGGACGGCGTACTGCAGCACAGCGAAATTGCAGGCGATGCCAGCATCGCAACCAGAGGCGCCGTCAGGATTTCGCGAACTCTCCATACGTTCCACATATCGCACTCTTCCGACCCATCCTCGCCGCTGGACAAGCTGCACTGTCATCAATCCCTAAAGCGGGATGACTTTTCCTCGAACCGTCATCCCGCTTTGGCTTCTTGTTCGAGCATGATCTTTTCCGAAAACCGCTTCACACGGGATCATGCTCTAGTAGCAAGGCGGATAGGGGTAGTAGCCGCACCGTGGCGGGTAGTATGGATACGCAGCCGCCGCTGCCGCGCCCGCGACCGCTGCGCCACGGTAGTAAGCGCCCCGCCAGGCCGTTCGGCGCGCCACGCCGGCGTATGACAGCGGGGTCAGCGGTCTGCCGATGATGTCGATGAAGATCGAGGCCGGTCCGTCGGCTCCCGCCAGATCGCCTTCGAGCACGTCGACATCGAACGTCAGCCGGTCGCCTTCGAGCTTCGGCGACTTCAACACAACGACCGCGTCGACCACGACCGACCCGTCCTTCTTGAATCCGGAAACCGTGGCGTTCGGCGGATCCTTTGCGAAATTGTCGCTGCCGTTGCCCCAATCCTCGACAATCCGCGCCGTCAGATCATGTCCGGCGGCTCGCACAGGGCGATCCGCAAATACGATGGCATTCGGAGAAACGCCGCTCAGGACGAGCTTTCCGTCCTTCAGGCTGGCGCCGCTGGAATTAAGAACAAAGAGCGACGGAACGACCTCGGGCTTCGCCTGCCCGATGGACTTCTCCAGCGGAACGTGCGGTTTCGTCCCGGGTGCGGATTGAGCGGAAAGCGTCGACGGAGCGCAAGCCAGACCGGCAGCGGCGATGGCGACAAGGACAGTACGGACAGTCGTCACTGGTCTTCCTCCCTGCAATCTCGACGTGAGGCGGGTTTCGTCGGGCATACCGCGCCAACCGGAGCGCCGAGTCTTGCCATTTCGCGCCAATCGCGACGGCTTCAGCGCCGACCGCCTGCATGCGGGCTCCCGCCGCGCTGCGCCTTGCCGTTCCTGTGTTGCCGCCGATAAGCAACAGGCTGGATTTTCATCAAACGCATGAAGATGCGGCTGAAGCTGCTGGCTCCCGCGTAACCGAGGCGCAATGCGATGTCCGAATGCGCTCGTTGGATTGCACGAGCAGGTGGCAAGCCGTATCGAGACGGACTTCCGCGACCAGTTCACTGTAGCTGGTGCCTGTCTCGGCGAGATAACGTTGCAACGAGCGGGAGCTTATCCCGAGTTGACGCGCGATGCGCTGAAGAGATGCATCACCGTCACGCAGCGACGCCTCGATCGCCGCTCGCACCGAGTATCGGGATGGCAAACGGACCGGCTTCATCGGCACGTCGTAAAAGGTGGGAATCCTCTGCCACCTGGATTGGTCGTCGTCCCGGCAAGCTATGAACGAAGCCGTCAGCCGCGTCTGGCCATGAGCCGCCACAATGTCAGATTGAAGGGAGTGCCCACCTGCTCGGATTCTGACCCAGCATGTCTGCTGCGATGCCGCCGCATACGAAGGTACGGGCAAAGCAAACAGAAAACTTGTTAACCTATCCGCGCCTAGCACTGGCGGGCTGGCAAGACGTCGACTTCCGCGGCTGGGGGCCCAGAAAGCATGGCCGGAATACCCTTAACCCGTTGCCAATTCCTGATTCCATTCGCCGATATTCATCACGAGATCGGGGCCTCCACGGCGGCGCTTCTGGCCAAGTTTCGCCTTCCGACATCTTTGGAAGAGAAGGCCGATCACTACGTGCCAATCTTGCCGGCCATCCGTTTTGCGGAAGCTGCACAGAGATCGCAGGGCATCACCGACATCGGATTTCAAGCAGCTCGGCGGCTGCAATTTTGCCACCTGAGCGAAAGGCTCGTCGCCATCATCGGTCACTCGCCGACGCTGTTTGCCGCGCTGCAACAAGTGTGCAGATGGGCACCGCTTGAAGATACAAACCTGAACATGTGGCTGGAGCGCACCGACGATCACGTGAGAATTTGCAGCAGGCTCGCCGGGACAGCCGGACTCCTGCATCTTGAACACTCACAATGGCTCCAGAATGTTTTCCCGATCCACATCGTTCGACAGTTCGCCGGACCGGATTGGGTTCCGGCGACCATGGCCTTTGAAGCTCGTTATTTGCCCAGTCTCGAAACCGAGTCGTTCTGGCCCAATACCCGATTCCTGTCGGGCCAGAACGCCTCATGGATCGATGTGCCCGTTTCGCTGCTGAGCCAGCCAAATCTCGCAAACAACACGCCGCCGGATCTGTCCGATGACGAATCCAAGTTGTCCGGCAGCGAAATGATCGGAACGCTCAAATTGATGCTGCCATCCTACCTCGATGAGGGCGTTCCAACAGTCGCGGAAATCGCGGAGATGGCCGGCACCAGCGTCAGGAGCCTTCAACGCAAGCTCTCCAGCGTCGGCCTGACCTATTCGGGTTTGGTTGACTCGGTACGGTTCGAGAGCGCTGCCAAGCTCCTGCGCGACACGCAAGCCAAGATCATCGACGTTGCGTTCGCATCCGGCTACACGGACCCTGCGCACTTTACCCGCGCCTTTCGGCGAATTTCCGGTGTTACGCCGCGAGACTTTCGCGACAAGTGGCGACCACGGTAGGCGCGCCCCCGATGTAGGTTCGTCCGCAAGCGAACGCAGACAGTTCCCCGTTGGCGCGAAATGGCAATTTTCGACCGCGGCCTGAACGATGATGTTTCTCAGGTGAAACGGATAGAGGATAGTCGAAGACGGCAATCGATGCTCAAACGCCATAGCGCCGCCCAAGGTCCTCAGCGTCGTCGGCGAGCGACTCCATTGCCGATCGTTGCGCGTCAGTCCGGGCCTTGTGATTGTTTGTGTGCTGCGGACGTGGCGCTCAGAGGTCTTGTTTGCGCACCGCCTATCGTTGAAGGGCGTTGCCGGTTTACATGGGCGTGATTTTTTTGGTCTGAACCAGCTTCGACAAAAGGACAACCCATGGACACCAAGGACCTCGCCGACAAAGGCCTCAAGCTCCGCAAGGAGCTGTTCGGCGACAAGGCCGTCGAGCAGCGCATGAACGCGTTCGGCGCGTTCGGCGAGCCACTGCAGCACATCATCAACGCCTACGCCTATGGCGACGTGTGGAGCCGCGATGGACTGTCGCTCGGCGTCAAAAGCCTCGCGATGATCGCGATGATGGCCGCGGCCAACCGCCCGGCGGAATTGCGCGTGCATCTGAAGGGCGCGCTGAAGAACGGCTGCACGCCGGAGGAAATCCGCGAAATCCTGCTGCTGGTCGCGCTCTATTGCGGCATCCCGGCGGCGAACGAAGCCCACCGTGCGGCGATGGACGTGCTGAAGGAGGAGAAGCTCATTTAGCCGCGGCGGCGGGCCACCAGGGCCGCGCACCGGCTTCAAGGTTCAAAGATAAAAACATATATTAATCAATTCATTACATGAAATTGCATTCAAAATTCAATTTCTCCTTGCGCGCGCGGCGCGCCGGGAGATAGCCTCCTTGGAGAGCACAGCGGCCCGATGGCAAAAGTCGAGGTCTGGAATGGCTGGAACGCAACAAGCGCGGAAGAACCGAGGCGTGCGCAAGGCGCGGCTTCGGGTGGTGCGCTCGGGCCTGCACGAAGAGGTCGCGAGCCGGCTGCGCGCGCTCATCATCCGGGGCGGCCTCCAGCCCGGCGAGCAGATCGTCGAGGCCGATCTCTGCGAGGCGCTCGGTGTGTCGCGGACACCGCTCCGCGAAGCCCTGAAGCTTCTCGCGGCGGAAGGACTGGTGCAGTTGCGGCTCAACCGCAGCGCCATCGTCGCGCCGATCCGGCGTGAGGAGATCGACGAACTTTTCGAGGCCGTCGCCGGGATCGAGCGCATCGGCGCCGAGCTTGCCGCCGTCCGCATGACCGCGCGGGATCACGAGAAGCTCGCCAACCTGCAGGAGCGAATGGAGCGCCATCACGACGCCGGCGAACTGCGGGAGTATTTCGAACTCAACCAGCAGATCCACGGCTTCATTCTCGCCTGCGCCCGCAACGGCGCACTCAAATCGACGCACGACGGCCTGATGGCCCGCGTCGAGCGAGCGCGGTTCTTCGCGCTCTCCTCCCAGGCGCGCTGGGACGAGTCCGTGGAGGAACATCAGGCGATCATGCGGACGCTCGCCGCCCGCGACAGCGACAAGGCCGGCCGGCTGCTCGCCCATCACGTGCGGCGCACCGGGCAGGCGGTGAACGATGTGCTGCACGCGAACATCACAGCGGCGGAGAATCCGGCTTCCGATCCGCGTCGCGCCACGGGCGCCTGAGCCGGCGCACCGCATGGAGAAGGTCACTTGAAGATTCTGCTGCTCAACCCGAACACGACGAAAGCGGTCACGGACCTTTTGCTTGCGGCCGGCCGTGACGCCGCGTCGCCGGGAATCGAACTCATCCCTCAGACCGCGCCGCGTGGCGTGCCCTATATCGCGACACGGGCGGAAGCACAGATCGGTGGGGCGATTGCGCTGGAGATCCTGGCCGAGCGCCATCGCGAAGTCGACGCGGCGATCATCGCAGCGTTCGGCGACCCCGGACTGTTCGGCGCCCGCGAGCTCTTCGACATCCCGGTTGTCGGGCTGGCGGAGGCCGCGATGCTGACGGCCTGCATGCTCGGGCGGCGCTTTGCGATCGTCACCTTCGCCCGCGCGCTCGGCCCCTGGTACCGGGAATGCATCGAGATGCACGGACTTGAACAGCGCTGCGCCGGGGTGCGGATGCTGGATGGTGCCTTCAGCGAGATCGCCGAGGTGCAGGAAGAGAAGGAAGCGCTGCTCGTCGAGCTGGCGAACCGCGCCGTGCGGGAGGATGAGGCCGACGTCGTGATCCTGGCGGGAGCGCCGCTTTCGGGCCTTGCCGCGAAGGTCAGGGACCGCATCCCGGTTCCGGTCGTCGATCAGGTGGCGGCCGCGGTGAGACAAGCCGAGACGCTCGTGGCGCTCAAACCGCGCAAGGCAACCGCCGGCACCTTCCGGCGGCCGGATCCAAAACCCACCACAGGCCTGGCCGAGTCGCTCGCAAGCCGGATTGAGCATCGCGCGAAGGACAACGGATCAGGCCGCGAGGATTCGCACCGATGAGCGCGTTCGATCCCGCGCTGCGCGGCCGCGGCCGCTTCCAGGATGATTTCACCGCAACGCCGGTGCCGGCCGGGCGCAGACACGCGAACCGGGCGATTGGCAGAGACTTTGCAGACCTCAGGAGGAATCGCATGAAAACGTTACGGACCTCGCTCGCCGGAATTGCAATCGCCGTCGGGCTGACCGGCGCGGCACAGGCGCAAAGCCTTCGCATCGCCGGCAATTTCGCGCCCAGCCACTCCTCCTCCAAGGCGATGGAGCTGTTCAAAAGCGAGCTGAAACGGCTGACCGGCGGCTCGCTCGATGCCGATCTCTTCCCAGGCATGCAGCTCGGCGGCGCCAAGGAGAATGTCGACGCGGTGCGCGCGGGCACGATCTTCGGCACCTGGATCGGCACGGCTTTCGTGTCGCGCCTTGTGCCCGAGATCGAGGCCGTGAGCCTCCCGCTTCTGTTCGAGAACCGCGAGGCGGCCTTTCGCGTGATGGACGGTCCGGTCGGCGATCTGCTCGAGCAAAAGCTCGGCGCGAAGGGCTTCACCGCGCTCGGCTGGATGGAGCTCGGCTCACGCCAGACCACCAACAGCAAGCGGCCGATCAAGGCGCTGGCGGATTTCAAGGGCCTCAAGATCCGCATGCAGCCCAACGAGACGCATCTCGCGACCTTCCGCGCACTCGGCGCGAACCCGATCGCCATGGATGTCAAGGAGCTCTACTCGGCGCTGCAGCAGGGCGTGGTGGACGGACAGGAAAATCCCTATCCGATCATCCAGACCAACCGCTTCTTCGAGGTGCAGAAATACCTCTCGAACACCAACCATTTCTTCGACTTCATCGTTCTGGTCGCAAACAAGCGGCAATTCGAGGCACTCAAGCCCGAGCAGAAGGACGCCGTGAGGCAGGCCGTCAAGGCGGCGGTCGAGGCGCAGCGCAAGATGGCGACCGAGGAGGATCGCGCGGCGCTCGAAGACCTCAAGGCCAAGGGCATGCAGTTCGACCCGGTCTCGTCCGAGACCGCATCCGCGCTGCGCAAGGCCACGGCCGGCATCGTCGATGACGTGAAAAAGCGCGCGGGCGCCGACCTCGTCGATCGCGTGATCGCCGAGGGGCAAAAAAAATGACGGCGCAGGTCCACGCCGCGCCGCCGGGACACCCGCTCACCAATTTCAGCCGCGGCCTCGGCGCGCTCGACCGGATCGTCGCCAAGGTGGTCATCGCCTCGATGAGCATCATGGTGACGGTCGTCGCGATGCAGGTCTTCACACGCTACGCGCTCAACCTCTCGCTCGACTGGGCCGAGGAGATCTCGCGCCTGTTCTTCGTGTGGTCGATCTTCTTCGCCATCCCGCTCGGGGTGAAGCGCGGCGCCCATGTGAGCATTGCGCTGCTCACCGACCGCCTGTCGGACCGGGCCCAGGACATGCTGTTTCGCGCGATGAACCTGCTCGCCATGCTGCTGATGGGCATCGTCGCATACGAGGCCAGCGTGCTCACGCGCGACCAGTGGGATGAGCCGATGTCGACGCTCGATTTCAGCGTCGGCTGGTTCATGCTGCCGCTCGCCGTCGGCTCGGCGCACGCTTTCCTGCATCTTCTCAACGGCGTCCTTTCCGGGCGGCCGGAACGGCAAGGGCTTGCAACCGAATGAGCATCGCAATTCTCTCAAGCTTCCTTGTCGTCTCCCTGCTGGGGATGCCGCTCGCCTTTGCCCTGGGCTTCGCCGTGCTCGTTGCCCTTGCCACCGGCGGCGTCGACTTCAACATGCTGCCGCAACGCATGATGCACTCGGTCAATGCCTTCCCCCTCATGGCGATCCCGCTGTTCATGCTCGCCGGGGAGTTGATGATACGAGGCGGCCTGGCCGAGCGCCTGATTGAGCTCGCCAACGTTTTCATCGGCCGTGTCGCGGGCGGCCTTGCGCAGGTCACCATGCTCGCCGGCGCCGGCATGGCAGCGGTGTCGGGCGCGGCGGTCGCCGATGCGAGCGCGCTTGCGACGGTGCTCGTCCGCCAGCTCTCGAAGGTCTACGGCGTCGGCTTCTCGGCGGCGATCGTCGCCGCCGCGGCGAATCTCGGTCCGATCATCCCGCCGTCCAACGCGATGATCGTCTACGCCTACATGGCGGGGAGCTCGGTCTCGGTGGCAGGCCTGTTTCTCGCCGGCGTCGTGCCCGGCATCCTTCTCACGCTCGGCATGATGGTGATCATCTCGATCATGTCCAAGCGACGCGGCTACCCGCTCACCGGCGAGACGATCAGTCTCCGTCGCATCGTCACCGAGATGTGCCGCTCGTGGATGATCCTGCTGATGCCGGTCGTGGTCATCGGCGGGATCGTGGTCGGCGCCTTCACCGCGACGGAAGGCGCGGCAGTGGCCGTCGTGTACGCGCTCCTCGTCGGTTTCTTCATCACGCGCAAGCTCAAGGTCTCTGATCTGCCCGCCTGCCTCCTGCAGGCCGCGATCACCACCGCGGTGGTGGGCGCGCTCATCGCATTCGCTTCCGCCGTGACCTTTCTCGTGACCGTCGATCTTCTGCCTGCGCGCCTCTCCGTCGCGATCCGCGATCTGACAAGCGACCCGCTCGTCTTCAACCTTCTTGTCGCGGCAATGCTCTTCGTGGTCGGCATGTTCCTCGAGTCAAACGCCGCCTACATCATGCTGGTGCCGCTGTTTCATCCGATCGCGCTCGCCTATGGGCTCGATCCGCTGCATTTCGGCTTCCTGTTCGTCTTCAACCTCGTGCTCGGGATGCTGACGCCCCCGGTGGGCGTGGTGCTGTTCGTGGTGTGCGGCATCGCCAACATCACCATGGGCCAGATGATGCGCCACCTCTGGCCGTTCGTGGCCTTCGGCTTCGGGCTTCTGTTCTTGTTCATGTTCTATCCGCCGCTCGTGACCGGACTGCCACGGGCGCTCGGCTACTGAGGTCGATCCGGTCGACGGCCCGGGTCAAAAAGGGAACGGCGGGAACGCGCACAGGCGCGATCGGCCCGTTCCCCCCGCTTTGGCGCAGCACCCCGGTGCAGGTAGGATTGGCGCGCTAGCACTCGTCAATGCATGCCTGCAAACCCATGGGAGGCTGAAATGGCGAAAAAGGCAAAGGGCGGCGTCTACCGCATCGTCGATGTCATCGGCGTCAGCACGACGTCGTGGGAGGATGCCGGACGGCGCGCGGTGGAAACCGCGGCGACCTCGATCCGCGATCTGCGGATCGCCGAGGTCACGAAAATGGACATGACGGTGGAGAACGGAAAGGTCTCGGCCTATCGCACCCGCGTCGCGCTGTCGTTCAAGTACGAGACCTGAGCCGGCCGCGGGCTGCGCGGTTTCGATCAGTCGTGGTGGGCGAAATCGTCAGACGTGACCTCTCCGCGTGGGCACGGCGCGCACGATTTCGCCCACGCGGAGAGGTCGCGGCATGCGCGCCTTTGCCCACCCTACGCATCAAATCCGCTCCAGATCAGATCCGGTAGATGCGTTCCGCGGTGCCGCCCAGCACCGCGGCGCGGTCGGCTGCGGACAGGCCGGTCAGCAGATTCTCGATGCCGTGCCAGACCTCGGCGAAGCTGCCGCTCAGGAGCACCACCGGCCAGTTGCTGCCGGCCATGACGCGCTGCGGCCCGAAGTGCTGCATCACGTGGTCGGAGTAGCGGCGGATTTCATCCGTCGACCACCTCCACCGCCACACCACGTCGCCGCCGACCGACAGCTTGACGCTGATGTTGGGAAACGCCGCGGCCTTGACCATCTGCGCGGCCCACGGCTCCCAGCCCTGCTCCGGCAACGGCGGACGGCCGAGATGATTGAGCACGATGTCGAGGTCTGGCATCCGCCGCGCGGTGTCGAGCACCGTGCCGAGCTGTTCCTCGGTGTTGGTGATCGCCTCGAAGACGAAGCCGCGGCGGGCGAACTCCGCGAGCGACTCCTGCACGGTGGGCTGGAGCAGCCAGCGCGGATCCTTCTCGTAGACGATCAGATGGCGCATGCCGACGAATTTCCGGCGCGGCCTGAGCGCGTCGAGCGCCTGCACGCAGGCGGTTGGATCGGCGAGCGGGACCCAGCCGACCACCGCGCGGATGAAATCGTTCTGCTCGGCAACATCGAGGTAGTGCAGCGTCTCGTCGTAGTCGTCGAGCGACTGCACCAGGATGGTGCCGTCGATGCCGCAGGCTTTCAGCTCGGGCCTGAAATCGTCCGGCGTGAAGTCGCGGTAGAGCGTCGTGCCCCACGACGGCGGAAACTGGTGCGGAAACTTGTCCAGCCACCAGACGTGGTGATGACAGTCGATGACGGACATGGGGTGCTCCGCGTTTCCCGCCGGGTCCTGTTCGAACTTCGTAGCCCGCCTGGAGCGCAGAGGAATGCGGGGTCCAAAGCGCAAGTCGTCCAGGATTTCGCCATAGCGCGTCGAAGACGCGGGTAAACGCGCTTATGGCTCCATCCGGGCTACGCCACTACGCAAGCAGACCCCCACCCCAACCCTCCCCCTTTCAGGGGAAGGGAGCGCACCACCCGTGTGGTAGCGGATCAGACCTTGATCTTTTCGTCTTCCAGCACGCGGCCCACGGCAGGACGCTTCAGCATGCGGTCCTTGAGCGCGGTGTAGTTCTTGAGCTCGCCCATCGGCAGCTCGCGGCGTACGCCCCAGGTGTAGAAAACGAACGCGTAGGGATCGAGCACCGAATAGCCGTCGCCGAGCCACTCGCGGCCGGCATACATGCCGTCGATCTGCTTCAGGTGGCCGTGGAAGGTTTTCAGCCCCTGCTCCTTGATGCCGGGGAACGCCGACTGGTCGGCGGTGTAGCGCTCCGGCCGCCCGACATGGGCGTGCGCCGGATGCACGCTCGCGGCAAAGAAGCCGATCGTCGACAGCGCCTTCGCCTCCGCCGTGCCGTCCTTCGGCCACAGCCCGAAGCGCTTGCCGAGATAGGGCAGGATCGCGGTGTTCTCGGCGAGCGGCTCGCCGTTGTCGAGCTGCAAGAGCGGCACGCGGCCCTGCGGGTTCATCTTCAGGTACGCCTCGGTGCGCTGCTCGCCTTTGGCGAGGTCCATGCGCCGGGGTTCGTATTTCTCGCCGCTCTCCTCCAGCACGATGTGCGAGGCCATCGAGCACGCGCCCGGTCCGTAATACAGCGTCAGCATGACAACACCCTTTCCGATGAAGCGAACGTTTTCCAACCCGGCGGGGATGAAACGCGGCGGTGTTTGCGGGGTCAAGCCCCTCTTGTCCCGGGCGCGGCGCAGCCGCGTAGGGTGGGTTAGCGCCGAAGGCGCGTAACCCACCGACTGACCGTGCCACGAGTCAGATGGTGGGTTACGGCGCTGCGCGCCTAACCCACCCTACGGGCTGCACCTCGTCCGGAGACGAGGCCGGTATTACCGGCGTCTTCTTCGTATCTCTTCCACGATGATGCTGTTGTCGCGCTCGGCGTCGCCGGCGCGGACGCATGATTCCAGCACGTCGCAGTGCACGCGCAGCATCGGCAGCTCCTGGCCGAGCTGCTCGGCCTGGTCGAGCATCATGTGCACGTCCTTCAGCGTCTGCTTGACCCGGCCCTCGGGCGCAAAATCCCGCGCCAGCATCTTCGGGCCCTTGGTGCCCATCACTTGCGACTGCGAGGCCGAGCCCTGGGCCACGGCGAGGAACGCCTTGGGATCGAGGCCCATGCGCTCGGCGAAGGTCAGCCCCTCGGCCAGCGCCATGCGGTTGAGCCCGAGAATGAGATTGACGGCGAGCTTGGCGCGGCCGCCGTCGCCGGCCTTGCCGATGTGGTAGCGGCGCGGAAACAGCGCATCGAGCACGCCCTTCACGTCCCCGGCGGTGTTCGGATCGCCGCCGATCAGGCCGACGCCGTCGCCCGCGCGCACCTGCTCGCTGGTGCCAGACACCGGCGTCTCGAGGAAGCGGATGCTCGAGCCGGCGAGGCGCTGGCCGAGCGCCTCGATGCGGTCCGGATCGCAGGTGCTGGTGCAGAGCACCACCGTGCCGGGCTTCACGTTCGGCAGCAGCATCTGTTCCGTCACCTCCTCGACCTGATCGGTGTTGAACACGGCGAGCGCGATGACGCTGCAGCCGGCGACGCCGGCGGGTGATGCCGCCGCCTTGCCGCCGAGCGTGGCAAGCTTTGCGTTCTTCGCCGGATCGACGTCGTAGCCGAGCACGCCGAAGCCGGCCGCCATCAGCCGCGTCGCCAGCACCTCGCCCATCAGGCCCAGGCCGATCACACCCACTGCTTGTTTCATTTCCCTACCTTTGTTTTTGACACCGCCGTCATTCCGGGGCGCGCCCACCAGCGCGTTCACGCGCGTCTTCGACGCGCTATGGGCGCCAGCCCGGAACCCATAACCACTGCTGCGGAGTATGGATTCCGGGCCCGGCGCTTCGCGCCGTCCCGGAATGACGGCGGTGGATGACGCAGCACTGTAGCCAGTTGCCATGTCACCGTGAATGCAAGACATTGGCAACGTCAAAAGTCCGGGGGACCCCATCTGCCATGATCAATGCTGCCGTGATCGGCCTCGGACGCTGGGGCAAGTCGCTCGTCACCGCGGTGCAGGGCAAGAGCGCAAAAATTCGCTTCGTGCACGGGGTCAGCAAGGAGCCGGACGACGTGCGCGGCTTCGCCGCGCAGCACGGCTTCAAGCTTTCGACCGAGCTCGACGAGGCGATCGCCAATCCGACGGTGCAGGCGATTTTCCTGGCGACGCCGCATTCGCTGCATGTCGAGCAGGTGCGCGCGGTCGCCAGGGCGGGCAAGCCGGTGTGGTGCGAGAAGCCGCTGGCGCTCACCCGCGCCGAAGCGCAGCGCGCGGTGGACGCCTGCCGCGCGGCCGGCGTCGTGCTCGGCAGCGGCAACAACAAGCGCTGCTTTGCCTCGATGCGCGAATTGAAGAAGCTCGTCGAGGGCGGCGCACTCGGCGAGATCATCCACATCGAGGCGCATTTCTCCAACGAGCACTCAACCCGCGTGGTCGGCGGCGGGTGGCGCGACGACCCCCGCGAGTCGCCCGGCGGCGGGCTCACCGGCGCAGGCCTGCACGTGCTCGATGCGCTGATCAATCTCGGCGGCCCGATCCGCAGCGTCGATGCGAAGCTCTACGAGCAGAAGCCGCCGCCCGACCCGCGGGACGTGCTCGCGGTGCTGGCGCAGTTCGCTTCCGGCGCGACCGGCACCATGGCGACGGTGCGCGCCGCGCCGAACTACTGGCGCGTGCACGTGTTCGGCACCAAGGGCATGGCCGAGGCGCGCGACGAGGACATGCTGACGGTCGGCATGATCGGCGGGCCGCCGCCGCAGACCCAGACCTACGAGCACGTCGATTCGCTGAAAGTGCTGGTGGAATCCTTTGCCGATGCCGTAGAAGGCCGCGGGGCCTTCCTGGTCTCGCCGGACCAGACGCTGAACCTGATCGGCGCTTTCGAGGCCATTCTCGCATCGCTCGAGACCGGCGCGCCGGCGCAAATCCGGCTATAAGCCGGGCCAAAGGGTAACGGGTCGAACACGAATGAACGACGCATCGAACGCCAAAACTCCCACGACCAAGACGCCGACGAACCTGGATCAGCTTCGCGAGAAATTCCAGAACCTGCACGAGATCGTGCTCGCCGCCCGCGCGAGACTCGACCGCAACTACTGGGACTACCTGATCGGCGGCGCGGAGACCGAGACCACGGTGCGGAGGAACCGGCTGGCGATCGACTCGCTGGCGTTCCGGCCGCGAATTCTTCGCAACGTCAGCGACACCGACACCAGCGCCACCTTCCTCAAGCGCAAGTTCACGATGCCGGTGGCGCTCGCGCCGATCGGCAGCATCGAGCGGTTCGATCCGGCGGCGACCGCGGCCGTCGCCAACGCCGCGGGCACTTTTGGCGTGCCAATGTTCCAGAGCTCGGTGTCGAAGCCCGAGTTGGAGGAGACCGCCAAGGAGGTGCCGGAGGGCCTGAAGATCTTCCAGCTCTACGTGCGCGGCGACCACGCCTGGGTCGAGGCGATCTTCGACCGCGCGGTCGCGGCGGGCTTCGGCGCGCTCTGCCTCACCGTCGACACGCACCACTACAGCCGCCGCGAGCGCGACATCTCCAAGCGCTACGCCGCCGCCTCGGCGCGCACCGACGGGCACGCGGCGTACCAGCGCTCGCTCGACTGGGCGCAGTTCGACAAGCTCCGCGCGCGCTACAAGGTGCCGCTGATCGTCAAGGGCATCGCCACCGCCGAGGACGCCAAGCTCGCGGTCGAGCACGGCGTCGACGTGATCTATGTGTCGAACCACGGCGGGCGGCAGCTCGACCAGGGGCTCGGCACCATCGACATGCTGCCGGAAATCGTGCCGGCGGTGCACGGCCGCGCCGAGATCATCGTCGACGGCGGCTTCTGCCGCGGCACCGACGTGATCAAGGCGATTGCGCTCGGCGCCGACATGGTGTGCGTCGGCAGGCTCTACGGCTTCGGCATGGCGGCGGCCGGCCGCGACGGCATCACGCGCGTGCTGGAGCTCCTGCACGACGAGATCACCCGCTGCATGGGGCTCTCCGGCGTCAACCGGCTCGCTGAGCTCGATCCGTCCTATGTGCGCCCTGCCCCGCCGGTGCGCCCGCCGCACGTGCTGAGCGCGTTTCCGTACATCGACGGGCCCGACGACAAGTATTACTGAGCGAGCCAGGACTCCGCGCGCGGCAGAACGCACACCGAATTCAATTCAGCGCGAACCAGAGCTTGGCGACGAAGGCCGCGCCGCACCAGCGCGACGTCAGGCCGTCCGGATTGGTGAGCGGATCGGGACGGCCGCCCGGCTGCGCGTTGGGATCGCCGGTGAAGACGAAGCAATTCTCCTTGCTGAGATTGGTGTCGTGGTAGCGCAGGTCGAGGTTGAGCATCTTGTAGGTGACGGTCACGCCCGCCTGCCAGTTGAGATAGGCCGGCAGGGGAAAGCCGCCCAGATCCTCGTGCTGGCGACCGAACCAGGAATAGCCGGCCGCCGCCGTGAACGACACGCCGATATCCTTTGGCAGGAAACGCGCCGGCACGTCGTAGCCGAGCCCTGCCGCGGCATAGCTGCTCCAGGCGCCGGTGTTGGAGACGTTCGGCGAATACGCAAACCCGCCGGCGATCCGCACCGCCTCGCCGAGCTTGGTCCCGGCACGCAAAGCGGCTTCCCAGTAATTGATGCCGTTCGACTCCGCCGACGGCGCTTCGCCGGGATAGCGATAGTACGTCACGCCGAGATCGAGCTCGACCGGCCCCAGCGTCGGGCGAATGCCGCCGCTGATCGAAATTTCGGCGGCCGGCTGCGTCGGCAATCTGACGCTGGCCACGGTGACGCCGGCATAGAGCACATTGTAGGTGGCCTCGATCGCCGCGCCGGCGGCCGGCTTGCGGTCGGACAGCGTGACGCCGCGGTAGACATAGTCGGACGTAAGCCCGCCGCGGATCGCGAACTCGAGCTGGCTCTTCGCGCTCTCCGGCACCGCCTGCCGGCTCTCGGACCCGGACCAGCCGCGCCCGCCGAGATTGATCGCGCCGGGCGCCGCATACGAAGGCGTCTGGGCAACAGCCTGCGCCCGCGCTTCCGCCACCGCGAGCCCGGCAAAGCCGACGCAGGCGAGCGCCGCGGCGGCGAGCGCTTGACGCCGGTGATCGCCGTTCCCGGTGGCCCGATGGCGGCAATCCTGCCTGACAGACCGCGACATCGCCGCCCTCAACCGCCCAGCACGATGGCGACGCCGACCATCGCGCATCCGATCGCAACCATCAGAAGGCCGGTCGGCCAGCCCCGCAGTCCCGTGTATCGCGCGAACACGTAACCGCACGCGAACATCATGGCGATGGCGACGGCATTGGAAAGCCGCAGGGCCGGCCGAACTTCGCCGATGAACAGGAACGGGATGACCACCGGGAACGTGGACACGAACACCAGCAGGCAGATGCCGGCCGCGCTCCGCGCATCATCCCTGGTGAGCCCGGGACGCGGCGGAGGCTCGGGAAGCCGCACGAGCTTCTGCCGCATGGCCTCGGCATCGTTGGGCGACAGGACGGAGGCAAGCGACTCCGGCAGGTTTTCCGCGATCAGCCGCCCGGCCTCCTCGGGGCTGACCGGCTGCCGCAGCGCGCGCAGCATCAGGAGCTCGCGCCCGCGCTCGTTGAGGCAGCCCATCACATACAGGGCGGCGTCGATGATGCCCCAGGCCAGATTGCAGCCGAGCGCGCCGATGATCATCGTCCCGATCTCGGCACCGCCTGCGGTGGCGACGCTGAGCGTGTTGGTGCTGGTCAGCACCATGATCAGGCCGAACAGGACCTCGGTGACCCGATCGACAGGATCGAGCAAACGACGAGACGATTTGCGTCGTTCGAGCGCCATCGGCCGGCACGGCTCCCCAGCGCGGCCATCGTAGCCAATCGGCGCGCACGGCGGAAAGGGCCTCTCAGGCACGCCGTGAAGCCTGCCGAAGACACGACGCAGCGCCTACGCCGCCTTCACTTCGGACCGGCGTACACGCAGTGCCAATAGATCCCCCTCGACAGGGTCAGATCCACGATCGCGCCCGTCGCGCCGGGCTCGTTGGCTGCCGCCTTGCATTGCTCCAGGCTGTCGAACCTGCCGACAATCTGCGAGGTCACGCCGACCGGAACAACCGGGCTGGTGGCCGGCGAGAGCACCGAAATCACGATGATCAGCATGTACATCGTCAGGCCTCCTGCGCTCCCGGCCGGGCATGCTCCTCCGCCTGTCGCGCGGCGACGCCTCAATACCAGCGGGCGCAAACGCCTCCTGCGCCCCACACCGCACACCTGCGGACCTGGCGCTTGGTGGTCCGTGCCACGCACACGCCATTGATGCTGGTCCGGCCCGCCCCGCAGGCCGCGCGAATTTCGATCACCGAGCTTTCCGGCTGCGCCAGCGGAACCACAGGCATTGCCTGCGCGGAAGACGTCATGGCCAGTGCAAATGCGATCGTCGCCCACTTGTACATCGATGCACTCCCATCCTGATGAAAAGAGATGGATACAGGCATCATGAACGTACGCGCGCGTCCGGTGGCCCGTACACTATTCTTAGGTTTAGTTTCTCTCCGCAGTGCATCGGAGCAACGGCCGAGCCAGCCAGAGACCGACGTCCTGCGCAAACCGCTGCGGTGCGACCAGGTCTTCGATGCGGTGCGTTGCGCCATCGCGCGGGACGCAGGCGCCCGGCATGAACAGGCGGCCCGCGCACACGAGTTGCCCGAACCGTCCGCTTCTCGATCTGGACGGAGCTTCCGCCGAATGCCTGGCCGTTGCCACCCGAGCCGTTGGACCACGGTCCAATTGCCGAGCGCCGATCCGCCTTCCTAGCCTGAAGGAGCATCCACCCCGGGAGATCGACATGACCTTGCGTACAACGCGCCGACGGTTGCATCTCGTCGCAGGAGCCATTGCCATGGCCGGCATGATGAGCTCGCCGGTTTTCGCCCAGGATCAGGCCGCGCCGCCCCTCGTCAAGCAGCTCAACAACGGCAACTGGCTTTCGCAAAGCGAGGCAGAGTCGCTGCGCGACGAGCTGTTCTATCAGCGCGCCGTCCACGCCTACATCACCATGCTGCCTGCCCTGAACGTCATCGGCATGCGCGACGGCTCGGAGGCGACGTTCGGCAAGGGCTACAACGTCCTGCCGATCTGGAAGGACCGGATGGACGCGCGCACCTGGGTGCCGACGCCCAACGCCGACGTCATCTATTCGATGAATTATCTCGACCTGAAGGAGACCGGCCCGCTCGTCATCGCCGCGCCGCGCGACGTGATCGGCATGTTCACCGATTTCTTCCAGCGCACCATCACCGACGTCGGCGCGGTCGGGCCGGACGGCGCGCGCGGCGGGCTCTATCTCCTGCTGCCGCCGGACCATGACGGCGAGGTTCCGAAAGGATACTTCGCGTTCAAGTCGAAGACCAACAACGTCTTCCTGTTCTTCCGCACCATCATGCCGAAGGGCGAAAACGGGCCGGACCCGAAGCCGGCCGTCGCGCTGGCCGAGCAGACCCGCATCTATCCGCTGTGGGCCGCGGAGAAGGACGTGAAGCCGATGCAGTTTCCGAACGGCAGCGGCAAGCGCGTCAACATGATGTACCCGGTCGACAACACGTTCTGGACCAAGCTCAAGACATTCGTCGATTACGAACCGGTCTCCGCCATCGATCCCGAGCTGCGCGGCGTGCTCGCCTCGATCGGCATCATCCAGGGCCAGCCGTTCAATCCGAATGCGAAGCAGCAGGAGCTCTTGAAAAAGGCGGTCGAGACAGCGCCGAAGATGATCATGGCCTCGCGCCAGCTCGGCCGGCCGGACGGACGCCAGCTCTATTACAAGGACAGGCAGTGGGAAAACGTCTGGGCCGGCAACACCGCGGACTGGTTCCAGGACAGCTATCTCGATGTGACCCAGCGCGCCACCTACTTCCAGGTCGCCTATTCGTCGGCGCCCGCCATGGTGATGCGGACGCTGGGCGCCGGATCGAAGTATCCCGTGGCCACCCGGGATGCCAAAGGCGAGTTCCTGAACGGCTCGAACAGCTACAAGCTGCGCCTGCCGCCGCATCCGCCGGCCGCGCTGTTCTGGGCCGTCACCCTCTACAACATCACCGACGGCACGATGGTGGAAGCGCCGCAACTGATGCCGTCGATCAACAGCTTCAACAAGGTCGCCAGCAACAGCGACGGCTCCGTCGATCTGTGGTTCGGCCCGTCAAAGCCGGCGAACGCACCGGACTCGAACTGGATACAGACCGTGAATGGGCGAAATTTCCTGGCGACGATTCGCCTCTACGGCACCGGCGTCGAGTTTTTCGATCAGACCTGGAAGCCGGACGACGTGGTGAAGGTCGAGGATACGGGTCTGACCGGCTCGCGCAGCCGCTAGGAAATGCGAACACAGGCGCCCGCAGGGTCAGGCATCCCGTACCTGCATGACAAGAGGGTCTGCGCCGCCCGCCCGGCGGCGCCTTTCCGTATCGCTTGTGATGTGAAGGTCATAAGAGCGCCAGATGCCTTCGTGACGCTTCCCGCGCTCACGCCGCTTGACGAGCCAGCGCCACCGCGTCGGGCCCTGCCGGGAAGCGGAGCTGCCCGGAGATGTCGTTCGCGGCACGCCAGACCGCCTCGGCCACGTCGGCTTCCGTCGTGACCAGCGCCGGCTTTGCAAACGCGGCCAGGATCGGCTGCGCGAACGGCGCGTAGGCCTCGGGGATCATCTCGTCGATGCGCAGCTCGGTGTTCTGGCTGAAGCGCGTGGTGGGCGCGTAGCCCGGCTCGACCAGCTTGACGCGCACGTTGAACGCCTGGAGCTCGTGGGCGAGCGACCCGGTGAAACCTTCGATCGCCATCTTGCTCGCGGTATAGACCGCGACCAGCGGCATCGGCGCCAGCGCCACGCTGGAGGTCACGTTCACCACCACGCCCGACCGTTGCGCGCGGAAGTGGGGCAGCACGGCCTGCGTCACGGCCATCACGCCGAACGTGTTGGTCTCGAACACCTTCCGTGCCTTTGCCATCGGCGCTGCTTCGAAGGCGCCGAACAGGCCGATGCCCGCATTGTTGACGAGCACGTCGATCGGTCCGCTCGCGTCGAGCGCCGCGGCGATGCTTTCGGGGCTGGTGACGTCGAGCGGCAGCACGCGCAGGCGCTCCGACCGAGGCAGGATGCCTGCGCGGGGCGTTCGCATGGTCGCGACCACGTTCCAGCCTCGCGCGTGGAAATGGCGTGCGGTCTCGAGGCCGTAGCCCGACGAACATCCAGTGATCAGCACGGTCTTCATGGCGGTGTCTCCTTGCGGTTCGGATGGCCAGGGATAACCGCGACAACCCGGACGCTCTACAATTCATCGTCCGGATTTCTTTTGCTACAGTCCGGACATGAGCGATCCCCTTTCGCAAGTCATCACCCTGCTCCGGCCGCGAACCGTGTTCACCAAGGGCATCAGCGGCGCCGGCCGCTGGGGCGTTCGCTACACCGACTTCGGCCAGCCAAGCTTCTGCACCGTGATTGAGGGCAGCTGTCGTCTCGCCGTCGACGGCGCGAATCCGATCACGCTTGCGGCCGGCGACTTCGTGCTTCTGCCCGCGACGCCTGGGTTCACCATCTCGGGCTTCGAGCCGGTGACCCCGCAGCGCATGGATCCGAAGGCGGCGGCTTCGCGCCGCTTGGATCCGAAGGCGGCGGCTTCGCGCTCCGGCGACATTCGCCACGGCCGGCGCAGCGGTCCAGCCGATGTCCGGCTGCTCGGCGGACACTTCGTGTTCGACTCTCCCGATGCGCGGCTGCTGGTGTCGCTGCTGCCGACGCTGCTGCATGTGCGCGGCGTCGAGCGCCTTGCCACGCTGGTGCGGCTGGTCGGCGACGAGTCGGGCGCACCAAGGCCGGGCCGCGATCTCATTCTCGCCCGTCTCGTGGAGGTCATGCTGATCGAAGCGCTGCGGTCGACGCAGGGTGAAGCGGCGCCGCCGGGATTGCTGCGCGGCCTCAGCGACGCACGCGTCGCGGCGGCGATCCGGCAGATGCACGACAATCCCGCGCGGTCGTGGACCGTGGCCAAGCTCGCGAAGGAGGCCGCGATGTCGCGTTCGGCATTCTTCGACCGCTTCATGCGCGCGGTGGGCCGTCCGCCGATGGAATACCTGCTCGCCTGGCGCATGGCCGTCGCCAAGGACCTGCTGCGCCGCAAAGAGCTCGGGCTTGCCGCGGTCGCCGAACGCGTCGGTTACAGCTCGGCGAGCACCTTCAGCATCGCCTTCAGCCGTCACGTCGGCCAGCCGCCGGGCCGCTATGCGCGCGCGGAGGCCGCCTGAAGGCTTTCGTCCATGGCCGCCATACCGACCGCGCGCTATGCTCACCGTCTCGTGTGGGGAGGAACCGTGGAGAGGAACGACCATGGCGACCAGGAGAATCCCGCGTCGGACTTTTCTCAAGGGCGCGGCGAGCACGGCCGCCATCGCAAGCCTGACCGCAGGACTGCGCTTGCCCGCCACCGCGCAGTCGGCAGCCATGCGCCCGGCTGACCTCGTCCTCAAGAACGGCAAGATCATCACGGTCGACGGCCAGTCGACGGTCACGCAGGCGGTCGCGATTGCCGGCGACCGCATCATTGCGGTCGGCGCCGACGCCAGCATGGCCGCGCACGTAACGCCGGCGACGCACGTGCGCGACCTCAACGGCCGCGCGGTCGTCCCGGGCCTGACCGACGGCCACGCGCATGTGGATCGCGAGGCGTTGCGCAGCGTGTTCCCGGCGCTGGGACCGGTGCGCTCGATCAAGGACATCCAGGAGCGCATCGCCGAGCTCGCACGCGGCAAGAAGCCGGGCGAGTGGATCGTCACCATGCCGATCGGCGACCCGCCCTATTATTTCGACGTGCCCGATGTCCTGGTAGAGAAGCGCTGGCCGACCCGCCAGGAGCTCGACGCCGCGGCCCCGCACAACCCGGTCTACATCCGCGCGATCTGGGGCTTCTGGCGCGGCACGTTGCCGATCGTTTCCTGCGCCAACACCGAGGCGCTCAAGCGCGCCGGCATCAGCCGCGACACCGTACCGCCCTCGCCGACGCTGACGATCCAGAAGGACGCGAGCGGCGATCCGACCGGCGTGTTCATCGAGCAGGAGATGCAGCCGATCGCCGAGATGATCTGGTTCCGCGAGGCGACGCAGTTTTCGCATGCCGACCGGCTGCGCGCCCTGCCGCTCTCCGCGAAAGAGTACCACCGCTTCGGCACCACCAGCGCGTTCGAAGGTCACGGCGCAGCGACGGAATTGCTGCGCGTCTACAAGCAGGCGTACCGCGACGGCACGCTGACCATGCGCACCACGCTGGCGCTGAGCGCCAACTGGGCGGCCGCCGGCGAGGCGCCGCTCGGACCCTTCATCGAGGCCTGGGCCGGCTGGCTCGGCGAGCCGGGCTTCGGCAACGACTGGCTGAAGATGAGCGGCCTCTACGTCCATATCGGCCGGAGCCCCGCGGACAACGCCCGCGCCTCCGCCGCGCCCTACACCGGCTGGGCCGGCTTCAACTCCAATCACGGCCTGCCGCGCGACAAGGTGAAGGAGCTTCTGCTGCACCTGGCGCGAAACGACATCCGCGCCTGCGCGATCGCCGGCGCCGGCGGGCTCGGCATGCTCGACCTTTACGAAGAGGTCGACCGCTCGATCCCGCTCCAAGGCCGGCGCTGGATGATCAGCCACATCAACGTGGTCTCGCCGCGCGACGTCGAGCGCATCGCCCGCATGGGGCTGGTGCTGACGACCCACAGCAACGCCTATCTCTATAAGGCGCTGGATGCGACCGCGAACCGCCTGCCCGCCGATCAGCACGACCACATCGTGCCGATGAACGCGTTGCGCGACGCCGGCATCACGGTCTCGCTCGCCACCGACAACGTGCCGGTGTCGCTCTGGCTGCCGGTGCAGCAGACGATCGTGCGCAAGGACTTCAAATCCGGCCGCCAGGTCGGCGCGCGGCAGGCGCTCTCGCGCATGGACGCGCTGCGCTGCGCCACGTTGAACGGGGCCTATCTCAGCTTCGACGAAGGCAAGAGAGGCTCGCTGGAGCCGGGCAAGTTCGCCGACCTCGCGGTGCTGAGCGCCGATCCGCTGACGGTTGCGGAGGAGAAGATTTCCGAGACCACCGCGCTGATGACCATGGCCGGCGGCCGGATCGTGCACGAGACGCCGGGCTGGTTCGGGTGAGAGCCGCCGCTATTGCGTCGGCTTCCATTCGCGCGCCCAGCGCTGCGCTATGGCGATTTCGCCAGGCGCCATCTTGCCCGCCATCAGGTCGCGCTGGGCGACGGCGGCGGCGCGCCGGGGGTCGCCGCTCGGGAAGCGGGAGGCGGCAAGGTTGAACCAGAAATAGGCGCTGACATGGTCCGCAGCCCCGACCTCGCCCCTGGAGAGGAGCAGCGCGAGATTGTACTGCGCGGGCGCGTCGCCGCGCTCGGCAGCGAGACGGTACCATTTCGCCGCTTCGGTATAGCTCTGCGGTACGCCACGGCCTTCGGCATACATGAGACCGAGATAGAATTGGGCGGTCGCATCGCCCTGGTCGGCGGCCTGGCGAAACCACTTGGCCGCTTCGTCGAGATCCTGCGGCACCCCGCCGCGACCGCGATAGTGCGCGAGGCCGAGAATGGATTGCGCGCGGGCATCGCCCGCGTCAGCCAGCGGACGCCCGAGCCGCAGCACCGTTTCGTAGTCGCCCTTCTGATAAGCGGCCTGGACGGCATCGAGCGCCGAGGCCGGCCTGACGATACCAATCGCCTGTGCCAGGCCGACGATGGTTTCATGGATCGGCTCGCGATAGGCGCCGAGCGCGAAGCCGAGCGCCAGCATCAGAACGGCAATGGCCACGGTGGTGCTGCGCCGGAATGCAGTCCAACGCCCGGCGATCTCCGAGCACTGCTTGAGCGCAGCCTGCAGCGCCGTCACGCGCTGCTGCAGATCGTCGGCTTTCCGGGCTCGAAAAAACAACATTGCAGGCAATCCGCCCCGAAATGCGTCCGGGTCCGATGCCCCCGGCCCATGGCCGTCATATTTATGTGGCAAGGCCGCCATTTCAAGAAAGCGCCTGCTCCAGCCGGTACCGGCTGAGGCCGGATGATGGAAGACCTGCGGCGCTGACGGGGCCGGCGGGCGTCAATCCACCCCGTGATTTGCTCGCGGAGGTCTCAAAGAGGCCCTTTCGCCTCGGCTCATCAAGCCCACAACTGCCGGGTCGCCCGTCTCGCGCCCTCGGCGAGCGCGCCGAGCTTCGCCCAGGCGATCTGCGGATGGACGCGGCCGCCGAGGCCACAATCGGTCGAGGCGATGACGTTCTCGCGGCCGACCGCCTTGGCGAAACGCACGATGCGGTCGGCCACCAGCTCCGGATGCTCCAGCACGTTGGTGGCGTGGCTGACCACGCCGGGGATGACGACCTTGCCGTCCGGCAGCCTGGTGTCTTCCCACACCTTCCATTCGTGCTCATGGCGCACGTTGCCGGCCTCGACCGAATAGCCCTGCGCCTTCACCTTGAGCAGCAGGTCGATCACGTCCTTGAGCTCGACGTCGCCCTTGTGCGGGCCGTGCCAGCTCCCCCAGCAGATGTGGAAGCGGACGCGGTCCTCAGGAATGCCCTGCAGCGCGTGGTTCACCGCCTCGACCTGAAACGCCGCCCATTTGCGATAGCCGGCGACGTCGTCGTTCATCGAGAACCACCAGTCGTAGATGTCGACCAGCGCCGGGTCGTCGATCTGCAGGATGAAGCCGGCATCAACGATCGCCCTGTACTCCTCGCGGACTGCCTCGGCGAGCGCAATGGTGTAGTCCTCCGCGCTCTTGTAGTGGGCGTTGGGAAGGATCTGCAGCGTCGCCGGCGACACCGCGGTCATGAACGCATCCTCGACGCGGGTTGCGCCGACCGCCGCCTTTATGTTGTCGATGTCGCGCTTGATGGCGGCGTGGCCGACATAGCGGACCGGCCCGGTGCAGGTGAGGCCGTAGAGCGTTGCGGTGCTGGAGCCGCTTTGCCGCGCCGCGCTTGCGGCAGCGCTTGCTTCGGCGGCATAGAATTCGGCGAACTCCTTGCGCTCCCTGCTGCCGTGGGTCCAGGCCGCGCGGCCCTTCTTCGCCTGCTCCTCGCGCAGCTCAAAGCCCTCGAGGCGCGGATAGACGTAGGACCACCACGCGCCGAAATCCATCGCGCTGCGCATCGCCTTGCCGTACTCGCCGTCGTTGACGACATCGATGCCGGATTGGGCCTGCTGGCGGACGATGTCGCCCACGGCCGCGGAGAGCCGCGACTGCAGCGTCTCGTCGGACGCGTTGGCCGCGTAGAGCGCCATCAGGTCGTCCGGCCGCGGCAGGCTGCCGACGTGGGTGGTGAGAATCCGCTGGTCGCTTCGCTTCACGCAGGTCTCCCGTTTGTTTTCTTCGTAGGGTGGGTTAGCGCCGCAGGCGCGTAACCCACCATCTTCCTGGTTGCCACAACGGTGGGTTACGGCGCTACGCGCCTAACCCACCCTACAAGTCTACGCCTCACCTCTTCTTGTCCCTGAACCGCGGCGGGCGCTTCTCGCGGAATGCGCGGCCGCCCTCCTTGGATTCCTCGGTCCCGTAAAACAGCGCCAGCGCCTCGAAGCCGAGCGCGCCGATGGCACGCAGGTTCTCGCTGTCGGCGTTGAACGAGCGCTTGGCGATGGCGATCGCGGTCGGGCTCTTGTCCTTGATCTCGGCGCACCACTTGTCGACCTCTTCGTCGAGCTTGTCGGCCGGCACCACGGCATTGACCAGGCCCATGTCGAGGGCCTCCTTCGCGGTGTAGCGGCGGCAGAGATACCAGATCTCGCGGGCGCGCTTCTCGCCGACCAGGCGGGCGAGATACGCGGTGCCGAAGCCCGGATCGACCGAGCCCACCTTCGGCCCCACCTGGCCGAACACCGCCTTGTCGGAGGCGATGGTGAGATCGCAGACGGTGGCGAGCACATTGCCGCCGCCGATGGCGAAGCCCTGGACGCGGGCGATCACCGGCTTGGGCACGTCGCGGATCAGCGACTGCAACTCGTCGACCGGCAGGCCGATGGTGCCGCGGCCCTCATAGGCGCCCTCGTGCGCGCTCTGGTCGGCGCCGGTGCAGAACGCCTTGTCGCCCGCGCTGCCGAGCACGATCACCGCCACCGACTTGTCGTAGCCGGCGTGGCGGAACGCGTCGATCAGCTCCTCGCAGGTGTCCGCGGTAAAGGCGTTGTACTTTTCCGGGCGGTTGATGGTGATCCTGGCGACGCCGTCGGTCACGTCGAACAGGATGTCCTTGTAAGGCTGCATTCGCATCACCCGTGCATGGTGAGACCGCCCGAGACGCTGATGGTCTGGCCGGTCATGTAGGCGGCGTCGTCGGAGAGCAGGAACGCGACCAGGCCGGGATAGTCCTCGGGCTGGCCGAGGCGGCGCATCGGAATCGCGCGCTTGAGGCCTTCGGCGATCTTCGCGCCGTCCGGCCCTTCGAGGAAGCTTCGCAGGATCGCGGTGTCGGTCGGCCCGGGGCAAAGCGTGTTGACGATGACGCCCCTGCTGACGAGCTCGCGCGCCAGCGTTTTGGAAAAAGCAATCATGCCGCCCTTGCAGGCCGAATAGACCGCCTCGCCCGAGGAGCCGACCCGGCCGGCATCGGAGGCGACGTTCACCACCCGGCCGAAGCCGCGCGCGGCCATGCCCTTGAGCACGATGTGGCTGACGTTGAGGGGGCCGTAGAGATTGATCGCGACGATCTTGTTCCAGAACTCGGGATCGGTATCGAGGAAGTTCGCGGCGCGGTCCCAGCCGGCGTTGTTGACGAGGTATGCGATGGGCCCGCACGCCGCCTCGAATGCGTCCACCTCGCGTTTCACCGCATCGTATTGCGAGATGTCGACAGCGTGCGCGCTGGCCCTGCCGCCGGCCACCTCGATCGCACCCGCGACCTTTCCGGCGCCCGTCGCGTCGAGATCGAAGATGCCGACCGTGCAGCCCTCTTCGCCGAGACGCCGCGCGATCGCAGCGCCGATGCCGTTGGCGCCGCCGGTGAGGAGAACGGTTTTGTTTTTCAGTCCGCGCATGGCACATCGCTCCTTGCAGCGAAGGCTGGTGCACCATCGTCCCCTCCCCTGCATAGCCCGTCGAAGACGGGCGTAAACGCCCTTTTGCCGGGGAGGGAGTTCACCGCCGATGCCGCACAATAGAACATCATTCACTCACTGACTTCCCTGCCAGCATGCGCGTCGCCTCATAGGTGATCACCACCTCGCCATTCTGGTTCTTGATGTCGATCTTCGAGGCGACGATGCCGCGGTTGCCCTTCGAGGTCGGCCGCACCGAGGTCACCTCGACCTCGGCGTGGATGGTATCGCCGACGTGGACCGGCTTCAGCACCTTCTTGTTCAGCTCCAGCATCGCCAGGCCCGTGCCCTGGATCATCGACTGGCACAAAAGCCCCTCGATCAGGCTGTAGGTCAGCGCCGCCGGCACGAACCGGCCCTGGATCGCGCCTTTGCCGGCACCGAAGGTCTGGTCGGTGAAGATCACCTCGACCATGCCGGTGACGCCGACGAACATCATCAGGTCGGTCTCGGTGATGGTGCGGTTGAGGGTGCGGAATTTCTGGCCCGGCGAAAGCTGCTCGAAGGTGAAGCCAAGCCCCAGCGTCTGCATGTCGATCTCCCGTTACGCCCGGCGCGCCGCCGGCGCGGCATCCGGCAGCACCACGCCGCCATCCTTGGCCAGCGCCTCGATCTCCTCGGACCGCAAGCCGATCTCGGTCAAGATCTCGCGGCCGTGCTCGCCGAGCCGCGGCGGCAGCCGCTCGATGCCCGCGGGCGATGCGGAATAGCGCACCGGAACATCCGGCATCACCAGCGCGCCTTCGCTCGGATGCGTCACGTGCCGAAAGAAGCCCACCTCGCGAAGATGCGGGTCGTCCATCACCTCGCGGAGCGATTTCACCGGGCCGGCCGGAATTTCCAGCCGGTCGAACGCGGCGAGCCAGTCGGCGGTGGTGCGGCCGGTCAGTTGCTCGCCGGCGAGCCTATAGACCTCGTCGATGTTGCGGCTGCGCGCGGCCATGTCGACGAAGCGCGGGTCCTGCATCATCTCCGGTCTGCCCACCTCGCCCCAGAACTTCCGCCACTGCGCGTCGGTGTAGGCCAGCATGCACAGGTATCCGTCGGCGGTGCGGTAAGGCCGCCGCCACGGCGCCAGCACCCGCGCATAGCCGGGCTCACCGCGGGCGGGCTCGAAGCCGAGCCCGTGCAGATGCTCGACCATGATGAAGGCGACCATGGTCTCGAACATCGGGATCTCGACGAACTGGCCGCGGCCGGTCTTCTCGCGGTGATAAAGCGCGGCGAGAATGGCCTGCGCCGCGACGAGCCCGCTGGTCTTGTCGGCGAGGATGGTCGGCGCGTAGCGCGGCTCGCCGGTGAGCTGGTCCATCAGGCTTGCGACGCCGCACAGCCCCTGAATGATGTCGTCGTAGGCCGGGCGGCCGCTGTAAGGGCCGTCCTCGCGCCAGCCGTGGATGCCGGCGTAGATCAGCCGCGGATTGCGCGCGAGCAGCGTTTCCGGGCCGAGCCCGATCTTGTCGAGCTTCTGCGGCCGGATGTTGTGGACGAACACGTCGGCCCGGTCGACGAGGCGCAGCAGAACGTCGCGCGCCGCTTGTGTCTTGAGGTCGAGGACGATGCTGCGCTTGTTGCGGTTGACCCCCAAGAACAGCGAGGCCATGTCGGCGCTGACCCGCGGGCCGGTGTAGCGCGTGGTGTCGCCCTCCGGCGGCTCGATCTTGATGATGTCGGCGCCGAGGTCGCCCAGCATCTGCGTGGCATAGGGACCGAGCACGACCGAGGTCAGGTCGAGCACGCGGACGCCCGCGAGCGGGCCCGAACTGGCGGTCGGCTGAGACGCTGGCACCATCCTGCTTCGTGTTCATTCCCGGACGCCGCAAGCCTAGCAGAACGGCCGCGCCGCGAGTCCCGCAAATTGCACATGCTGTGCACGCCCGCTATCGTTGCTGCGCCACCGGGAGGCGACGCCAATGTCATTCGGTCGTGTGCGCTGCGGCATCGCCGCGGTTCTGTTCGCCGTGTGCGCCGCCGTTCCGGCGCAGGCCGACACGTTTCCGAGCCGCCCGATCCGGCTGATCGTTCCGACCCAGGCGGGCGCGGCGCAGGACGTGATCGCGCGGCTGCTGCAGCCTTACCTGGAAAAATCGCTGGGCCGGCCGGTGGTGGTGGAAAACCGCTCCGGCGCGAGCACGATGATCGGCACCGACGCGGTCGCAAAGGCCCAGCCGGACGGCTACACGTGGCTGATCGTGCCGACCACGTTCACGGTCAACGCCGCGCTCAATGCCAAGCTCAGCTTCGATCCGGAGCGCGACTTCGAGCCGGTGACCGTGCTGGTGAAGAACCCGCTGTTGTTCTCGGTGAACGCCAAGGTCCCGGCGACAAGCCTCAAGGAGCTCGTCGAGCTGGTGAAGAAGGAGCCGGGCAAATTCAACTACGGCTCGTCCGGCGCCTCGACCCAGGCGCATCTGCTGCTGGAAATGTGGACCGCGCAGGCCGGCATCAGGATGCAGCACATCCCCTATCGCGGCGGCGCGCCGGCCGCACTTGCGGTCGCCACCGGCGAGGTGCAGCTCGTGCTGCTCTCCCCGCTCGGCATCTGGCCGCAGCTTCAGGCCGGAACGGCGCGGGCGCTCGCGACCGGCGGGACGGCCCGCGATCCGCAACTGCCCGACCTGCCGACCGCCGCGGAAGCGGGCTTCCCCGGCTTCGTCGCCGAACAGTGGCTGGGGCTCCTCACCACCGCCGGAACGCCCAAGGAGATCGTGACGAAGATCAACACCGAGGTGAACAGGGCGCTGCGCGATCCGGAGCTCATTGCAAAGCTCGCGCAGCAGGGCACCACGGCGGCGGGCGGCTCGCCCGAGGAGTTCCGGAGGCTGATCGCGACCGAGATCAGGAGCTGGAAAGAGACTGCGGAGCGCGCCGGGATCAAGGCGCAGTAGCAACCACCGTCAAACGAACGGCAGGACCTCCTCGGTCACGCGCTGCAATTGCGCCATCGGATCCCCCATGGTCGAGATCCGGAAGGTCACGCGCTTGCAGCCGTGCGCCTTGTAGCGCTTGAGATGCTCGATGCAGTCGCGCGGCGTGCCGTAGGTCAGCCAGGCTTCGAGGCGCTCCTTCGAGTAGTTGGCGGTGTAGTAGAGGTCGAGGAATTTCTTGGAGTCGGCGAGCGCCGCGTCCCTGTCGTCGTTGACGTTGATGTGGTGATAGAGCACGTGGTCGAAGCCGCTCATGTCGCGGCCCTGCTCGCGGCCGGCGTCGAGGATGAGCTGCCACGACCTCTGGAAGCCCTCCGGGCTGACCGAATGGGTCATCCAGCCGTCGGCGACACGGCCGACGCGGCGGAGCGCGAAATCCGAGCCGCCGGAGTCGGCCTGGCCGTGCGACAGCCGCTCGGCGTTGGTGGCAAGCCAGATCGGGCACGGGCTCTGCAACGGCTTCGGCTCGAGCGTCACCCCCGAGAACCTCACGAACTGGCCCTCGAACGGCTCGTTGTCCTTGGTCCACAGGTGCCGCAGCACCTGCATGTTCTCGATCATGTGCTTGCGCCGGTCGTCGGGCCTGACCCCCATCGCCGCGGATTCCGCCTCCCACAGCGGCCCCGCCCCGCCGCCGGCGCAGGCGACGAGGCGCGTGCGGCCGCCCGAGAGCACGTCGAGCGAGGCCCATTCGTAGGCGAACACCAGCGGGTCGCGCAGCGCAAACGAGCCCATGCAGGCGGGCCCGAGCAGCACGCGCTCGGTGCGGCCGGCCACGGCCGCGAGCAAGGTCAGCGCGTCGAGCCTGCGGTTGACGAACAGCGCGTCGCCGCACCAGACCGAATCCATGTGCGGCGAGGCCTCGACCGCGTCGGCAAGCTTCAAAAGGTCTGCGGGCGTGGTCAGGCCGACCAGCACGCCGCGGTTCGACAGGGTGACACCGAATTTCATCCCCGGCTTCCCTTGGGCGTTACCTGCC
The DNA here is from genome assembly GCA_019746135.1 of Xanthobacteraceae bacterium. Classification (GTDB taxonomy): domain Bacteria; phylum Pseudomonadota; class Alphaproteobacteria; order Rhizobiales; family Xanthobacteraceae; genus Z2-YC6860. The sequence continues at coordinate 30,077 of JAIESI010000011.1, read as the reverse complement.
AAGCAGCACCAGCGAGATCGACGGCACGTAGGTGATCACCATCAAGGTGGTGAAATTGATCAGCAGGAACGGCAGCACGCCGCGATAGATGTTGCCGAGCGGAGTCTGGAAAACGGCCTGAGTGGCAAACAGGTTGAGACCGAACGGCGGCGTGTACATGCCGATGCTGAGATTGATGGTCATGATGATGCCGAAATGCACCGGATCGACGCCGACCAACTGCACCACCGGCAGCAGCAGCGGCGTCATGATCAGGATCGCGGCCGGCGGCTCGAGGAAGCTGCCCATGATGAGCAGAAGGACGTTGATGCAAAGCAGCAGCGCCCAGGGCGGCAGGTGCAGCGCGTTCACCTCGGCGATGATCTGCTGCGGAATGCCGCTGGTGGTCAGCAGCCACGAATACAGGCCCGCAGCGGTCACGATCAGGAGAATCTGCGCGTTGAGGAACACCGCGCTCTGGATGATCTGCCAGAGCTCCTTCAGGCCGACCTCGCGATGCACCACCATGGTGACGAACAGCGAATAGACCACCGCGACGCCGGCGGCCTCGGTCGGCGTGAACACACCGCCGTAAATGCCGCCGAGGATCACGACGATCGTGCTGATCGACCAAGCCGCATCCTTGGTCGAGCTCCAGATCGCCTCCCAGCGGGCCCTGGACGTGAGCGGCACCGCCTTCACGCGGGCATAGATCATCACGTAGAGAGCGTCGACCAACCCGATCAGCAGGCTCGGCAGGATGCCGGCGGTGAACAGCGCAACCGCGGATTGCTGCGCCGACAGCGAATACAGAATCATGGCGATCGACGGCGGGATGACGATCGCGATTGCGCCCGACGAGGCGATGAGGCCCAGCGAGAAGCGCTCGCTGTAGCCGTTATCCCGCAGTGACGGATAGAGCATGCGGCCCATCGCCACCACGGTGCCGACCGCGGTGTGCGCCATCGCTCCGAACACCTCGGAGGCGGCAACGGTGGTCACCGCGAGCGAACCGCGCACGCCGCCCACCAGCGACATCACCCAGACAACGACGCGCCGCGCGATGCCACCCCGCGCCATGATTTCTCCGGCCAGCACGAAGAACGGCACCGCCAGCAGCGGAAAGTTGTCGAGCCCACTGAACAGAAAAGTGTGCATCGTCGCGGTCGGGACATCGGCGACGAACAGCACGACGGCCAGGCACGTGACCAGCAGCACCAGGAAGATCGGCACGCCCAGCACGAGCAGGATGGCGGGCAAAACGAAGTAGGCAAAAACCGCTACCATGATGCTGGTCAGTTCCCGCGATCCCGCCGTTTAATGGCCCGCGTCGCTCGCCCGCGCCGGATCGCCGCCGGTCAACAGCCGCGTCAGCACGAGCAGGATCATGAGCGAAAGCCCGATCGGCACCATCGCCTGCGGATAGACCACCGGAACTTCGGCCGACTGGCTGCGCTGGTCGAAGGCCCACAGATCGCGCAGCACCGGCAAAGCGAACGCCACGATGCTCGCGGCGACGGCGATGAACAGCAGCTCGGAGAACAGATAAAGCGCGTCGCGCAGCTTCGCCGGCATCATGCCGACGACGACGTCCATCCGGATCTGGCGACCGGACCAGGCGACCACCCCGTTGCCCAGGAACACGCAGCCGACCATCAGGAACAGCATCACCTCTTCGGCCCAGTGGATGGAGAACCCGAAGCAATAGCGTCCGACGACATTGGCGAAGTTCAGGGCCACGCTGAGGATCAGCAGCGCTCCGGCAATGACACGCAGGGCGGACACCACTCCGCGTACCGCTTGCAGCACTGTATCGGTCATACACGAACCCGCGTGCAACGGGTCCCCTGGTCGAGTGTCAGACATCCCGGCTGAGTCGCCCGGCCGGACCGCCACCGTTGACGAACGGGCGCAGGCGGCCGGGCGCAAGGTCACTTCTTGTTGGCCACCTCGAACATCATCTTGACGGCCTTGTTCAGCTCCGGCTTGTCCTTCGACAGGTCCTCACCGATCGTGCTGACTTTCTTAATCATGGCCGCTTGCTCGTCGGCCGGGAGTCTGTTCAGGACGCCGCCCCTCTTCTTCCAGACATCATACTGGTCGGCGAAGAAGGTCTTGACCCACGGGATCACCTCCTTGGAGGCCTTGCGGCCGTTGTCACGCACGACCTTCTGCAGGTCCGGCGGCAGCGTTGCGAGCCAGCGTTTGCTCATCACCACGATCGAGTTGATGTAGGGCTGGTCGTTTTCCAGCACGTACTTCGCGGCGTCCTGGAACTGCATCGTCGTATAGACGGTCAAGGTGGAGAGCGACCCGTCGATGGTGCCCTGCTGGATGCCCGGCAACACATCGGCCAGCGTCATGGCGACCGGATTTGCGTCCATCCGCCGGATGAGCTCGAGCTGGAAAGGCGAGGCCAGCACGCGGATCTTCATGCCCTTGAGGTCGGCGAGCTTCTTGACCTCTTTCTTGGTGATGATGGTCGAGGGGCCGATCGGCGCGAAGCCGACGCCTTCCAGGCCCTTGTTCTCGCCGAGGCCGAACATGAACTTCTCAACTTCGGGGGCGTAAAGCACCTTCACCATCTGGTCGAAGTCGTTCATCAGGCCCGGCGCGCTCAACGCCTCGTAGCGCACATCGACGCCGACCAGGAATTCGGGCGGGCCGATCCAGCCCTGGATCGAGCCGAACTGCACGCCTTCGATCATGCGCGGAATCGGCCCGAGCTGACTCGCCGGATAGATCTCGCCCTTGATTCGGCCGTTCGAATCCTTCTCGACCGCCGCGACGAACCGCTTCAGCCACTCGTGCTGGGTGTCGTTGATCGTGGCGACACCGAGCTTCATGACGAAGGTCTTGTCGGCTTGCGCCTGTGCGGACGATACCGAAGCCGCGATCGCTCCGGCCGCAAGTACGGCGCCGATCGCAGAAAGAAAAATACCTCGCGTGACACGCATCTCGGATCCTCCCCTTCGCAGCGCGACAGCGCCGATGCGGCGGACCTGGACGTTGTTATGACGTTGTTATCGTCCGGTGCCGCAGCCGCAAAAGCATGGCATAGGGCCGAAACCCTGACCAGTACCCGGGAGCGGACGCAAGGCGGCCATGTCGCCGCAGGATTGCAGGCTACGTTCCAGGCCTCGCGCCGGGTGCATGATAGCTCGCGAGCAACTCGTCCACCTGCGCTTCCCACTCGGCCCACGGCCCGGTGAGATAACTGTAGCTATTCATCACGAAGCCCGGCCCGGCATAAAACTTCTCGTACTGCATGTGCCGCCCGGCAAAGTCGGAACCGAGCAGGTCCCAGGCGAGATTGAGCAGCTTCATGCGGTCCTGCGCCTGCTGGCCGGGCACGGACCAGTAGGTTTCGAACAGCGCTCGCAACTTCTCGTCTTGGAGCACCGAGGCATCGGCGGGCATCTGGAACACGCCCGCGCCCATCAGCTCGCGCACGGTGTCGCAGATCTCGGCGTGATGATTGGTGCACCAGTGCAGCGCCGCGTAGACATAACGGCGGTTGACGGTGTGATAACCGTTGGGATGGGCCTCGCCGGCGTTGATCTGGCCCATGATCAGGCCTTCGAGCGTCGCCTCCATCGCCGCGAGCCGCCCGAGCGTGAACTGCACCGCCGGCACCGAGCGGGCGCCGTTCATGTCGGCGACCAAGCCGGCGATGCCGACGATCAGCTTGAGCTTTTCGAGAAACCGCACATTGGCCTGATGGTTCGCCATCGCATGGCCGGGCGTGCGCATGTAGATCGCGCGCGTCATCTCCACGTTGTCATGGCAGAACACCCGCTCCCACGGCACGCGCACATTCTCGAACAGCACCGCGGCGTCGTTCTCGTCGAACCGCGAGGCGAGCGGATTGTCGAACTCGCTCACCGCATATTTCTCGTAAGGCCTGCGCGACCAGATGCTGACGCCCGGCGCGTTGAGCGGCACGGCGCAGGTGATCGACTCCTTCTCCGCACCCGGCGCAACCGGCTGCAGGTTGCCGCACCACGTCTCGTGACAAAACGCCGTCGCGGTGCCGAGCATCTTCAGCCCGTTGATGGTGACGCCCGCGTCGTCCTCGTCCACCACCCGCAGGGTCGGCGGCGTACGCTTTTCGGTGTCCTTCGGATTGGGAGGCCGCCAGCCCTGCGGGTTGGTCACGGTGTGCGAGGCGAAGATGTCGTTTCCCCGCATGTGCCGATAGTATTTCTGGATGTTGTCGCCGAAGCCCTGGCGGATGCCGTCGAACATCGCCGGGTCCATCACCAGGCCGCTGACATAGCTCGGGAAGTTGTCGGGCGAGCGGCCGAGCAGGCCGTGCGTCCACGAGGCGATGCGCCGGTGCGTCTCGAATCGCTTGTGCAGGTCCTCGCGGCTGCGCGGCAGGAGGAAGTAGCTGGAGAAGGTCTCGCCGTCCTGCTCCGCGGTCATGACGTCGCGGTTCTCCGGCGCGCGCTTTCTGTCATAGATCATGGCGAAGGACTGCGCGGCGTTGCGGAACGCCGGATGCATCGTCACGTCCTCGACCCGCTCGCGGCCGACATAGACCCTGCGCCCGTCGCGGATGCTTTCGAGATATTCCTTGCCGGTCAGCAGCATTGGTGCCCCGCGCTACGATCGATCACTGCGCGGAAACGATAGCAGATGTCCGCCGAATGCATCGACGGCCATTTCGCATGGCCGTGTTGCCGCGCTAAGCTCGAGCCCGGTTGAGCAGGAGAAAGCCATGCCTGTGCCGGGACTGATTGTCGCGCCGCTCACGCCGTTCACCGCAGACCTTCAGGTCGACGAGGGCGCGCTCGCGCGCCAGATCGACTACGTCATCAAGGACTGCCGCGCGACCATGATCGTCGCGGCCGGCGTGGAGACGCAGGAATACACTTACCTGAACCTCGAGCAGCGCAAGGACCTGATCCGCCGCACCGTCGAGCTGACCGCCGGCCGCGTCCCGGTGATGGTCGGCATCTCGCATCCCTCGTTCAAGACGGCGGTGGCGCTGGCGCACGAAGCCGAGCGGCTCGGCGCCGCGGCGGTGCAGTTGCTCGCGCCGCTGCGACCCTTTGCCGGCCCGCCGACGCAAGCCGACCTCCTTGCCTATTTCGAAGCCATCGGCCGCGAGAGCAAATTGCCGATCACGCTCTACCTCAACCCCGGCCCGGGCGCCGACGTCTCCATTGCCGACACCATTGCGCTCGCCAAGCTGCCGCAGGTGCAACTGATCAAGGAAAGCTCGCGCGACCTCGCCCGCGTCTCGCGGCTGATCGTCGAGATCGACCGCGCCGGTCACGCGCGCTATTTCACCACCATGCAGATGCTGCTGGCGACGCTGCAGCTCGGCGGCTCCGGCGCCACCATGCCGCCGCCCGGCTCGGAGATCGCGCGCGCCGTGATCGATGCGTTTGTCGCGAAGGACCACGAGCGCGCCGCCGAAATCCAGCTTCAGTTCGCATTGTTCCCCTCGAAATGGATGCACCGGGGACTCGCGCCGGCGATGAAAGCCGCGATGAACCTGATCGGGATTCCCGCGGGCGACCCCTATCCGCCCTATTCGCCGCTGACACGCGACGAAATCACCGCGCTGGAAGCGACGCTGAAGGCCACCGTGCTCGGCCCACGCTTCAAGGCCGCAGCCGCCTGACAAACAAGGAAGAGAGTCCCGCATGGCCCAGCAAGTCGCCCCGCCCAGCACGCCCTACGGCGCGCCGATCTCGCTCGATGCCGCCAAGAAGGCGATGGCCGCGGCGGAGGCCGAAGCCGCGAGAAACGGCTGGGGCGTCGCCATCGCCATTGTCGATTCCGGCGCAAACCTCGTCATGCTGCACCGCCTCGACAACGCACAGCTGTCCTCGGTCCGCATTGCCGAAGCCAAGGCCAAGACCGCTGCCGAATTCCGCCGGCCGACGAAGGTGTTCGAGGACGCGGTCGCGGGCGGCGGCGTAGGCCTGCGCGTGCTGACATTCGGGGCGAGCGTCGCCGAAGGCGGCGTGCCGATCGTGTCGGGCGGCACCATTATCGGCGCGATCGGGGTGTCGGGCGTGCAATCGCATCAGGACGCGCAGGTCGCCCAGGCGGGCGCCGACGCGGTCAGGTAGCGAGGCCTATCAGCCGGCGACTTTGGCCTGGGGCTGTCGCGCCGCGACCGGCGCCGGCTCGGCACGCTTTCCGGGCAACAGCTGCAGCAGAAGCGCCGCCAGCCGCTTCAGCGGATTTTTCCGCTCGGGCCGGGTCTGCAGCGCCGCCATCGCATCGTTGTTGGATTCGGCAAGGCAACCGCGCAGGCGGATGCCGAACCAGAACAGCGGATTCCAGCTCCGCCACACCGCCGCGGCGTCGCGATACATCAGGCCCGCGGAAATGTCGGGAGCCCGGCCGAACACCTGCGGCATCACGTCGGAAATCTCGCGGTCGCTCAGCACGTCCCATTTCGAGAATCCGCCCATCATCGGCGAACTGATCGAATAGACCACGCGGCCGATGCGCGTCTCGCGGATCGGAAACGAGCACATCGGGCACGGCTCAACGTTGGAATAAAGCGTGCAGTCGGACAGGTCCCTGCGGCCGAGAACGCGCTGCGCCTCGGAGATCGCGATGATCTCGGCATGGCGCGTGACGTCGGCGTCGCGGCTCACCCGGTTGGTCGTCTCCACCACGACCTCGCCGTCCTTGCAGATCACGCAGGCGAACGGCAGCTCGTGGGCCCGAACGGCTTCGGCCGACAGCGCAACGCATCGGCGCATCATTTTCAAATCGGTGTCAGAAGGATTCATTTGCTCAGCACCAATGCCGCCGCAAAAACGGCATTCCCAGCCCAACTGCCGCGGAATCCGACCCGCAGCAAAATCCAATTATCTCGACGAGCCCCGCCATGCTCGAAATTGACCAATCTAATTTAGGCGCAAAAGTTCCAAAAATCGTTACCTAAGTTACCCGCCGATGCCCCACCCTTGCGGTGCCACCCCTGAGCAGCCGAACGATGATAGAGCACCGCTGTCCGCATTGGTCGCGGATATCTGCAAGTGGGTTCAAGGCTTTGCCGGCTGAGGGTCGCCCGCGTCGCCGTCGTTCGCTTCAGGCTTGGCCGGTTCGGCTCCCTCGATCGTGCGAGGCTTGCCCATCAGCGCCGGCTGGAAGAGCACCGCGGCAAACATGGTGGTGACCAGCGACAGAGCGAGGAGCTTGCCCATGCTGGAGGTGCCGGGATGGCTCGACAGCCAAAGGCTGCCGAAGGCGGTCGCGGTGGTGAGCGCGCTCCAGACCACGGCGCGGGTCAGGCTGGATTGTAACAGGTCGGTCTGCCCGGCCCGCCACGCCATGATGTAGTAGATCTTGAAGGCGACGCCGACCCCGAGCAGCAGCGGCAGCGCGATGATGTTGGCGAAGTTGAGCGGCATGCCGATCAGCACGCAGATTTCGAGGGTGATGAGGCCGGCGACCAACAGCGGAATCAACGTCAGCAGCACGTCGCCGAAGCGCTTGAGCACGATCCAGAGCAGGATCGCGATCGAGACCAGCGCGTAGATGCCGGCCAGAATGAACGCGTTCACGATGGTGCGGCCCGACTCCAGGATCGACACCGGGGTCCCGACCGCATCCGGGAATTGCGCCTGGATGGCACGGGCGAAGGACCGCAGCGTCTCGTTGTCGTTGGGATCGCCCTTGGGCGAGGCCTGCACATGGGTGCGGCCGTCCTTCGTCACCCACTGCCGCAGCACGCTTTCGGGAAGACTTTGAATCGACACCGGCTCGGCCTTGAGAAAGTCGCGCAGCTGGCCGAGAGCGATCCGCAGCGGCACGACGAAGGCGGTTTCCGCCGCATCGCGTTGCGCCTTGCTCGCCTGCGCGAGCCGCGTCAGGCCGCGCGCCAGGCGGTTCGCCTCATCCGCACCGCGCCCGCTCGCCGAGGCGGCAAGCCGCGTCAGCGTATCGGCCACCCCGCGCAACGCCGCGATGTTCTGCTCGTCCTGCGGACCGCGCGCGCCGGCCTCCGCTGCAAGGCTCTGCTGCAACTGCCGCGACAGGCCGCGGATCAGCGCGAGCTTGCGCTCCTGATCGGCCGGCACCAGGTCCTTCACCGAGCCGACATGATCGACCTCGGGAATCTTGCGGAGCTGATCCGCAACCTTGTCGATGTCGTTGGTGTTCGGCAGCATCACGCTGATCGAATTCACGCCCAACGTCGGATCGTTGCGAAGATCGAGGAACGTCGCAACCGACTCGACCTTGGGACTGCGCAGGTTGACCGGGTTGAAGTCGAAGGTCAGGTAGAACAGCAGCGGCAGGCCCGCGACCGCGACAAGGCCGGTGCCGCCGACCACCGCGATGCGGTGCTTTTCCAGAAAGCGGTCGACCGGTGCGAGCGCGCGATAGCCGATCTCCTCGGGCTCTCCCGGCGGCTTGATGAGCGTCAGCAGCGCGGGCAGCACGGTGACGCTGGTGAAATAGGCGATCAGCATGCCGAGGCCGGCGACCTGGCCGAGCTCGGAGACACCCTTGTAATCGGTGGGAACGAACGACAGGAAGCCCGCGGCGACGGCCGTCGCCGCAAGCGTCAGCGGCGCGCCGATTCTCTCCGCGGTGCCCGCGAGCGCCGCCTGCAGATCGCCGTTCTCGTGCCGCTCCGAGCGGTAGCGCACCGCGAATTGAATGCCGAAATCGACGCCGAGACCGACAAACAGCACGGCAAACGCCACCGAAATAAGATTGAGCGCGCCGACCATCATCAGGCCGGCGGCCGCCGTCACGGCGAGGCCGACGACCAGATTGAGAAACACCGCAAGAATGATCCGCCCCGAGCGCAACGCAAACCACAGGATCAGCAGCACCACGGCCACGGTGGCGAGGGCGTTCACCAGCGCGCCCTCCTGCACCGTGCCGAACTCGTCGTCGGCCATCGCCACCGGCCCGGTGAGCCGCACACGCGCGCGATAGTCCCGCTCCAGGTTGAGATCGAAGGCTGCGGTGCGAATGGCCTCGGTCGCGGCCCGGCCGGGCTCCAACGCGGTGAAGTCGAGCACCGGCCGCGTCTCGATCAGGCGGCGCAGATCCTTGGGCTTGGGCTGCTGCCCGCTGAGCAGCACATGCCAGGAAAAGCTCGCCGGCTGGCCGTTCAGCACCTGCTCGACCGTGTCCGCGGCCATCGAGAGCGGCCGCTGCATGTCGTCAAGCTTGGCGGCGCCGGCCTGCACGCCGAGCAGCCCGAACGACAGCCCGCGCGTCAGCCCGCGCAGCGACGGATCGCCGGCCAGCGCCCCGATGATCGGACCCGCCTGCCCAAGCCCGCGTGTCGTGCGCGCCAGCTCATCGGTGGGCTGAAACAGGAGGCCGTTTCTCTTGAAGAACGGATCGCCGTCGAGCGGCCGGACTTCGGTAAAATTCTTGGTGTCTTTTGCGAGCCTGCCCGCCAGCAATGACGCCGCCTCGCTGGCAAGCTCCGAGGTCGGCGCGTCGACCACGATCAGGATCGAGGAGACCGAACCGGGAAACGCGGTCTCGAACGCGTGTTCGCGCTGGCGCCAGCCGAGATCGGACGACAGCAGCTTGTTGATGTCGGTGGTGATCGCAAAGTGCGAGGCGGCGTAAATGGCCGAGGCCACGGTGATCAACGCGGCCGCAATCGCCACCACCCAGGCGTGGTGGCTGCACAACCGGACGAGCCTGCTGACCGCGGATATCAGCATGGAGCGAACGCGCCCTGCCGTTGAGGCCCTTCGCATCGGCGCGCGTTGGCTTCGGCCGACCGGCCCTCCTCCTCTGCGCGATTGCGTACCGACCTTCTCATTTCCGGAAATCCAACAAATCCAAAGTGGGTTCCTTATGTTTCATCGTCGTTTCTGCGGCCAAGAAACGCGCGTCAATATCATGTGATCATGCAAGCAAATCTTGCGGTCGGCGAAGCAACTGCCGTGCCCGGGCAATACCCGCACCGCATTCCCACGGAGCGCAATGGTGTGAAAGCCGCAAGCCGCACACCCGAGGCGTGGGCCGGCGAACGGCCTGGCCGAATCAAGCGAAGATATTGGGCCATAACGTCAAATTCCGAAGATGTGGGAGCCCTTATCACCCCCCGCCGAGCGATCTGCCTGGCCACCCCCGAACGGCCGCCGCGGCTATGTCACACAATCGGCCGCCGATGTCGATGACCTTGGCCGATAATCCCAATCCGATCAGACGGATGACCGATCATGGCTGACATGCCGCATTGCACGCCAAACGGGTGTGGTCAGGCCGTCCCCCGCCAGTGCCCCGGACCCGGAACCGGCATTGCGAACGCGCGCGGAAATGCTAGATATCGTGGGTTATGCCGCGCTGCGGTCGTCAATGGCCTGCTCATGAGGGCCGATGAACATTTGAGTGCGAAGGTCTGACCCGGCAAACACAAACTCCATCGAAATCAGGCGGTCATTTTGGGCATCCCTCTCCTTCAGAAGCTTCACGTCGGCAGCTACCTCATTCGCCAACACCTGTCGGGCCGCAAGCGCTATCCGCTGGTGTTGATGCTTGAGCCGCTGTTTCGCTGCAATCTGGCCTGCGCGGGCTGCGGCAAAATCGACTATCCGGACGAGATCCTGAACCAACGGATCTCGGTCGAGGATGCGCTCCAGGCGGTCGACGAGTGCGGGGCGCCGGTCGTCTCGATCGCCGGCGGCGAGCCGCTGCTGCACAAGGAGTTGCCGACGATCGTCAAGGGCATCATCGCCCGCAAGAAGTTCGTCTATCTCTGCACCAATGCGCTGTTGATGGAAAAGCGGATGAAGGACTACGAGCCTTCACCCTATTTCGTCTGGTCGGTGCATCTGGACGGCGACAAGGAAGACCACGACAAGTCGGTGTGCCAGGCCGGCACCTACGACCGCGCCGTGTCCGCCATCAAGGCCGCCAAGGCGCGCGGCTTCCGCTGCAACATCAACTGCACGCTGTTCAACAACGCCGATCCGGAGCGGATGGCGAAGTTCTTCGATGACGTGATGGCGATGGGCGTCGACGGCATCACCGTCTCGCCGGGCTACGCCTATGAGCGCGCTCCGGACCAGCAGCACTTCCTCAACCGGCAGACCACCAAGCAGCTGTTCCGCAACATCTTCAAGCGCGGCAACGGCGGCAAGAAGTGGTCGTTCAGCCAGTCCGGGCTGTTCCTCGACTTCCTCGCCGGCAACCAGACCTATCACTGCACGCCGTGGGGCAATCCGACCCGCACGGTGTTCGGCTGGCAGAAGCCCTGCTACCTGGTCGGCGAAGGCTACGCCAAGACCTTCAAGGAGCTGATGGAGACCACCGACTGGGACTCCTACGGAGTCGGCAACTACGAAAAGTGCGCCGACTGCATGGTGCATTCGGGCTTCGAGGCAACCGCCGTGCAGGACACCTTCAAGCACCCGATCAAGGCGCTGGTGTCCACCATGAAGGGCATCAAGACCGAGGGCGACATGGCCCCCGAGATCCCGCTCGATCGGCAGCGGCCCGCCCAATACGTCTTCTCACGTCACGTCGATCAAAAGCTCACAGAGATTCGGGAAAACAAGGCCAGCACCAAGCAACCCACGGCCGCATAGTCTTCCTGCCGGAGAATCTGTTATTGGGTTGCCGTCGGGCTCAAGCCGAACATTCGTCGGTAGATTGCAAACGAAAGCCTTGCTCGAACAGGCGCTTGAGGACCGTGTGATCGGACGATCCATGAACGCAATGAAATCCGCAGCGGTTGCAATCACCTTGGGTGCTTTCCTCGGCCTCGCCATTGCGGCGGCGCCCGCGCAGGCCCAAAGCCCATTCGCAGGCCTCACCGGAAGCTGGACCGGCAACGGCAAGATCACCACCACCAGCGGAAGCGAACGCATCCGCTGCCGCGGCACCTACCGCGCCAGTGAAGTGGGCAGCACGCTGGCGCTCCGGCTGCGCTGCGCAGGCGACAGCTACAAGTTCGAGATCGCAAGCGACATCAACTACGACGGCGGCAACATCTCCGGCTCGTGGAGCGAAATCACGCGGCAGGTCCATGGCTCGATCTCGGGCCGCGCCACCGCCACCCACATCACGGCGCAAACCTCGGCGGTGGGCTTCAACGCCGCGGTGTCGATCTCGACGCGCGGCAACAGCCAGAGCGTCGTCATCCGTTCTCCGGGCAGCGAGATTTCCGAAGTCTCCGTTTCGATGGCTCGCGCCGGGCGCTGAGCGCCGGCTTTTGGCGTTTGTAGCGTTTGATTGCACAGTCTGCTGAAGGCTGACCCGCCCGACATTTCGAACGGGCGGCTCCCGGGCGATGGCCTGGGAGATTCTTGGGGAGAATCTTGGGGCGATCCTTGGGGCGATCCTCGAGGCGATCCTTGAGGCGTCCTTGGGGGATCGATTGGATATTCTCGTGACCGGCGGCGCAGGCTTCGTTGGAAGCCACGTCTGCAAGCGGCTTGCCGCCAGCGGCTATCGGCCGGTTGCGCTCGACGAGCTGTCGCGCGGCAACAAGAACGCCGTCAAATGGGGCCCGATCGAGATCGGCAGCACGGGAGACAGAGCCCGCGTCACGGAGCTTCTCGACAAGTACAGGCCCGCCGCGGTGATGCACTTCGCAAGCCTCACCTCGATCAGCGCTTCCGTCGCCAACCCGCTGCTCTACTACACCAGCAACGTCGACCACACTGCGGCGCTGCTGCGCGCCGTCACCGATCACAGGCCCATCCCGTTCATCTATTGCTCAAGCGCTTCGGTTTACGGGCTGCCGACGAAGACTCCGGTTTCCGAGGACAGCCCGCTCGCCCCGATCAGCCCTTACGGGGCGAACAAGGTCGCGGTCGAGCGCATGCTGGCCGACACCGGCGCCGCCAAGGCGATGCCATGGGCTGCGCTTCGCTGCTTCAACGCGGCGGGCGCCGATCCCGACGGCGAAATCGGCGAGAACCACGATCCCGAGACGCATCTCATTCCGCTGACGATCCGCGCGGCGCTGGACGGCACGGCTGTGACGATCTTCGGTGAAAACTACGACACGCCCGACGGCACCTGCATTCGCGACTATGTCCACGTCGCAGACATCGCCGAAGCCCATGTGCTGGCGCTGAAATATCTGCTCAACGGCGGCAGAAGCGGACCGCTCAATGTCGCAAGTGGCCGCGGCCATTCGGTGCGGGAGGTGATCGCTGCGACCACATCGATTTGCGGCCGCCCGATCGCCGTCAAGACTGCACCGCGCCGGGCCGGCGATCCCGCGGTTCTGATCGGCTCGGTGGAACGGGCCCGCGCGACGCTCGGCTGGACGCCCGCCCGCTCCAGCCTCGATCAGCAGATCCGCGACGCCTTGCACTGGCAGCGGACGCCGCAAACTTTCCGTTAGGGCGCTTCGATTGTTTTTGCGATCAACCTGGCCATCCAGCTGGCCTGCATCGCGCTCAGCTCGTTCATCAGCTGCGTCGCGCTGGCCACGTCGATCCCCAGCGTCCTGTCCGAAAAACAAAACCAGACGCGCTCCTCACCGTTCATGTTGAGGCGACTGTACACCCTGTGAAAGAACGGCTCGTGGACCCCGAACGTGGACCACATCAATTCGCAAAGTTCGTCGGGCGACTTGGTCGACATTTGCGCTCCGCGGCCAGATCCTTTCGCGCCAAGGCTTTTTTTAGCGGGTTGGTGTCGTGCCAATTTAGAATCAATTCACACGCAAAAACAGTCGATTCACGAAACCGGCGCGCGCCCCCAGGCAACAAAGGCGGAATTGCGAAATGCCGCCGTCATTGTGCCATAACATAATGGCGAGCCATCGAGGCCCAGCACGCATCCGCCGGCGGCTTCGAGGATCGCGTGACCGGCGGCGGTATCCCACTCCATCGTCGGGCCAAATCTCGGATAGACGTCGGCCTGTCCTTCGGCGACGGTGCAGAACTTCAGCGACGAGCCGGCGGAAACGACGCTCGCGATCTTTCGCTCCTCGAGCCAGCGCCTGGTGTCGGGATCGAGATGGGAGCGGCTGGCGACCGCGCGAAGCCCGCCGGCCGGCGCCGGGCTGGTCTTCAGTTCGCGCCACGTTGATCGCGCCGGCAGGCCGTCTCCCGGCTCCGCCTTGACGCGATACGCCCTGGCTGACGACATATACAAGAGAGACATCGCCGGCGCATAGACCGCGCCGACGACGGGCCGCCCGGCCTCGATCAGCGCGATATTGACGGTAAACTCGTCGCGTCCCGCGACAAACTCGCGCGTGCCGTCGAGCGGATCAACCAGAACGAACCGGTCGAGCGATGCGGCATTATTGTGATGCTGCGTTCGCTCGAACGTCTCCTCGGTGATGGCGCAAACGCCCGGCAGAGCGGCTGCGAGTTGCGCCCTGATGAAATCGTCGGCCTCCCTGTCGGCACGGGTTACCGGCGACCCATCGGCCTTGTGCTCCACATCATTCGAAGCGTCCCGCGCAGACATGATGATTTTACCTGCGGCGACAGCCGTCGCCGCAAAAGAAAAGGCCAGTTCGTCACGCGATAAAGCATTCATTCGGCATGACCACGTTCAATTGTCGGCATTTTCGCTGCGCGGTTCCGGATTCGACGACACAGACTTCGGCATGGAGCCGATTGCGCGTCAGTTCGATTGCACCATTGCAATACACGAAGTGCATGCCGGGAGCCCATCCAAATTTCATCATCGCGTGGAACGATTCCTTGGCAACGCCTGCTGCACTTGGGAACTTTTGTTCGTGAGCGTCGCCAAAGAGACAAAATCGTCCTCTCCACTTGGATTGTCTCGACCAGGTCAAAGACCAAGACTATGTGACTGCATCGTGAGCATCGAATTTAGTTTGCTTGGACCCGCGCGCACCGGACGCCCGCCAACTGGAACGCGTACCTGTCAACAAACCTTCCCGGACCCTTCATGAGCGTTGCGCAAACCTCCCCCGCCGTATCGGTCAGCATCCTGCCGAAGCATCTCAAGCGCCTCGAAGCCGAGTCGATCGAGATCATTCGCGAGGTGGCCGCCGAATTCAAGAACCCGGTGATGCTCTACTCGATCGGCAAGGATTCGAGCGTCATGCTGCAGCTTGCGGTGAAAGCGTTTCATCCTGCGCCACTGCCCTTCCCGCTCATGCATGTCGACACCACGTGGAAGTTCCGGGACATGATCACGTTCCGCGACGAGACGGCAAAGCGGCTCGGCCTCAACCTGATCGTCTACATCAACCAGGAGGGCGTCGCGAACGGCATCAGCCCGATCGCGTCCGGCTCCTCCGTGCACACGCACGTGATGAAAACCGAAGCGCTGAAGCAGGCGCTCGATCTTCACGGCTTCGACGCAGCCTTCGGCGGCGCGCGGCGCGACGAAGAAAAGAGCCGCGCCAAGGAGCGCATCTTTTCGTTCCGCTCGCAGGGCCACGCGTGGGACCCGCGCAACCAGCGTCCGGAACTGTGGAACCTGTTCAACACCCGCATTCGCCAGGGCGAAACGATCCGCGTGTTCCCGCTTTCGAACTGGACCGAGCTCGACATCTGGCACTACATCATGCTGGAGAACATCCCGGTCGTTCCGCTCTACTTCGCCAAGCAGCGCCCGGTGGTCAAACGCAGCGGCACCTGGATCATGGTGGACGATGATCGCCTGCCGCTCGAGCCCGGCGAGAAGCCGGAAATGCGGCTGGTGCGCTTCCGCACGCTCGGCTGCTACCCGCTGAGCGGTGCGATCGAATCCGATGCGGATTCGATCGAAGACATCGTCGACGAGATGAAAACCGCGCGCGTTTCCGAGCGGCAGGGCCGGCTGATCGACTCCGACGAGGCCGCGTCGATGGAGAAGAAGAAGCGCGAGGGCTATTTCTGATGCACACGCCACTGGCCAGAAGCCATGTCGACGAGCAGCCGGCCAAGGACCTGCTGCGCTTTCTGACCTGCGGTTCGGTCGACGACGGGAAGTCGACCCTGATCGGCCGCCTGCTGCACGATTCCAAGCTGATCTTCGAGGACCAGCTTTCGACGCTGGCCAAGGATTCGCTCAAGCACGGCACGACCGGCGACGAGATCGATTTCGCGCTGCTGGTCGACGGCCTCGAGGCCGAACGCGAGCAGGGCATCACCATCGACGTCGCCTACCGGTTCTTCACCACCCCGCGCCGCTCGTTCATCGTCGCCGACACGCCCGGCCACGAGCAGTACACCCGCAACATGGCGACGGGCGCCTCCAACGCCGATCTCGCCATCATCCTGATCGACGCCCGCAAGGGCGTGCTGGTGCAGACGCGACGGCACTCGCTGATCTGCTCGCTGCTCGGCATCCGCCACGTGGTCGTGGCGGTCAACAAGATCGACCTGGTCGACTACAGCAAGAAAACCTTCGACCGCATCGTCAGCGAATACACCGCGTTCGCGTCGGAACTCGGCTTCACCTCGATCATGCCGATCCCGATGTCGGCCCGCTACGGCGACAACGTGACGGAGCGCTCGGGCAAAACCCCCTGGTTCCGCGGACCGGCGCTGATCCGGTATCTCGAAACCCTCGACGTCGAGAGCGACGCCGCCGACAAGCCGTTCCGCTTTCCGGTGCAATGGGTCAACCGCCCGAACCTCGATTTCCGCGGCTATGCCGGCACCGCCATCTCGGGCGCGATCAAGGTCGGCGAGCCGATCGTGGTCGCAAACTCGGGCAAGAGCTCAAAGGTCAAGGAAATCCTCACTTACGACGGCCCGCAGCTCCAGGCGCAGGCCGGCGACGCCGTCACCATCACCTTGACCGACGAAGTCGACGTCGCGCGCGGCGACCTCCTGGTGGCCCCGACGGAGCGGCCTGAAGTCTCGGACCAATTTGCCGCCCATGTGATCTGGATGAGCGAGACACAGCTCGTTCCGGGCCGCTCATATCTCGCCCGCATCGGCACCAAGACCGTGCCGATCACCGTCACCGCGATCAAGCACAAGATCGACGTCAACACCCGCAAGCATCTCGCCGCCAATACGCTCGGCCTGAACGACATCGCCGTCTGCAATCTCAGCACCAGCGTCCCGGTGGCGTTCGATCCCTACGCACAGAACCGGCGGACCGGCGCGTTCATCATCATCGACCGTTTCACCAACCATACGGTCGGCGCCGGGATGATCTCGTTCGGTCTGCGCCGCGGCACCAACATCCACTGGCAGCCGCTGCTGGTCGGCAAGTCCGAGCGCGCCGCGCTCAAGCATCAGCGGTCGGCCGTGGTGTGGTTCACCGGCCTGTCGGGCGCCGGAAAGTCGACGATCGCCAACATCGTCGAGCAGAAGCTGCACGCCGCCGGCCATCACACGATGATGCTCGACGGCGACAACGTCCGGCATGGCCTCAACCGCGACCTCGGCTTCACCGAGGCCGACCGTGTGGAGAACATCCGGCGCGTCGGCGAAGTCGCCAAGCTGATGACCGAGTCCGGACTTCTGGTGCTGTGTTCGTTCATTTCGCCGTATCGTGCCGAGCGCGACATGGTGCGCGGCCTCGTTCCGGACGGCGAATTCGTCGAGGTGTTCGTCGATACGCCGATCGATGAATGCGTCCGGCGCGATCCCAAGGGGCTGTACGCCAAGGCCAAGGCCGGCCAGATCAAGAACTTCACCGGTTTCGACGCGCCGTATGAAGCGCCGCAGACGCCCGAGGTGCATTTGCACACCGCCGGCCATCGGCCGGAGGAGCTCGCCGAGCAGGTGGTCCAGGCGATGACCGCGCGGGGGATCGTCAGCAGCCCGTAGCGGCCTGCGCCGCCCTGACCGCGCCGCGTCAGGCCCGCGCCGATTGCTGATTGGGTTGCGCGGAAACCGCGGGCGTGACCGGGCGCTGCTGCGTGGCGCGCGCCGCCTGCGCCTCCGGATTGAGCATCCGCCACGTCCGCGCGATCTGTTGCATGCCTTCGGCGTATAGGCCCTTCAGCTCGTCGCGGTCGCACTCCGGCCGAAGCTTGAAGCTGAGCGGGCCGTTCGCGCTCGCATTCGCCGACAGGATTTCTTCGATCATGTCGTTTTTCGCATACAGCGATACGAGCTTTTCGAGGACCTCGGCCTCGATCAGCGCGGTCAGCTTGGCCTGATTGCTCTTGTAGATGATCATCGGCGCCCGGGTCGATATCAGGTAGCCCGCCTCGCTCTCCAGAAATTTGAGATTCTTTTGATAGAGCTCCCGCAGCGCCTTCAGCTCGGCCGTGAGCGCGGCCTTGAGCCTGGTTCCTTCCACATCCTCGCGCCGGCCGCTGCGGTGATGCGTCAGCGCATGATTGGCCACCAGAATGGCAACCATCATCGCGACCGGGACGAAGTTGACCCAATGCCCTTCGATTATCATGTGCGTCTCCTGGCGTCGACCGCAGTCCTTCCGGCCGAAATTTATCCCGCGTATCGCGACATGACGACAAGAATCCGGCGTCGAAGGCCTGCGTGCCGCAAAAAGTCCACGAACCTGCAACGCCGAGGTTGCAGCCGGCGGGCCGAGCGCGGTCGCTAGGCCATGCCGATCATCTTCTGAAAGATGACGTTGCGATCGAACAGCGGCCAGATGTCGTTCGTCTGCTCGGACAGCTTTTCCCGGAAGTAGTCGTAGAGCCTGAAATCCAGGCTGTTCAGACCGACGATCTCCTCACTGTCGGCCTCGGCGATTTCATCGACCGATCTCTTCAGCGCTTCCGACTCGGGCCGCGACGCGCTTTCACGAAGACGCAGTTGCGGCTGCGCTCTCATGCCGAACAACGCGAACAGCAGCCTGATGCTGATCGGGTACATTTCCTGCACGCCGACGAACGTGAAGCGATCTTCAACGAACTTGATCGTCTCAGTCACGTCCCGGTCATAGTCGCGGCATAGATACTTGTAGATGATGTTGTGGTTGACCGGATCGCGGTAGAACTCCTGGAAGGTCGGATACTTCTCCTTCACGGACGCATGCAGAGGATTGTCCTCGGAGATCTGGTAGCGATAGTCGGACTTGAGCCGGTCCATCGGCGCGCGCAGCATGGTGATCAGACGCACGGAATCGAACGCGCTGTGCTGGGCAATGTCCTGGTACTTGAGGTGGCCGGAAAAAAACCGATAGAACGGAAAGTTCTCCGACGACGTGACCTCGCGAAGGCGTTCGCTGATCTTGCGGTCGAAGTCCTTGAACCAGTCCTGCGGGTCCAAGGCCCTGTAGTTGACCTCGATGTTCAGGTCGGGCTGGATGACGTTGGCGATTTCCTCGCGCAACGATGATCCGGCGGTCTTCGGAATGTGAACGAAGAACCACTGGTCCGTGCTGAAAGCGCGCGAATCGCGGTTAAGTCGCAGGAATGTCAGAACGTCGCCGTGCCTGGTGATGTCGGCAACTGGCATTTTATCCCTCGTGCACCGGTTCGTGGAGCCCCGCTGCTCCGTCTCGTTGTCTCAAATGACACCGGCGAGCCCGCTCAATTCCATTCAAGCGCCAGCAATGCGCAGGCTTCACCGCCTCAACACCGAGATACCTTCTGAATATTCAAACTCTCCCGAGACAATGCCACGAGGCGGCTCTCGAGCCTCCCCGCTCCGCTTTGTCCACGGGACGTGTCATATGAATTTAAAAATAGGTCGACCGCGTGGCGGCGCGCGAGACATCCCTGATGGGAGTCATTTGAACCAGTTCCAGGCGTCCGCTATCTGCAGGCTCAGATCGGAGCGGGCCGGCTTCCAGCCCAGCAGCGCCTGGGCACGGTCCGCCGCCCCGATCAAAACCGCCGGATCGCCCGGACGGCGCGGCGTCGTTTGCACCTTGATCTTTCGACCGCAGACGCGTTCGGCGGCGGAAATCACCTCCCGCACCGAGAACCCCTGCGCATTGGCAAGGTTCAGAGCAGAGCTTTCTCCGCCGGACAAAAGATGATCGAGCGCCCGAACGTGGGCATCGGCGATGTCCATCACGTGGATATAGTCGCGGATGCAGGTGCCGTCGCTCGTGTCGTAGTCCGTTCCAAAGACTTGAATGGCCGTATTGCCCAGCGCCGCCTTGATCACCAGCGGGATCAGATGCGTCTCCGGATCGTGCTGCTCGCCGATCTCGCCGTCGGGGTCCGAGCCCGCGGCATTGAAATACCGCAGCGCGATCCATGGCAGCTTGTGGGCCCGCCCGGCGTCGGCCAGCATCCTCTCCACGAACAGCTTGGACCAGCCGTACGGATTGATCGGCCGCAGCGGATGGTCCTCCGGTATCGGCACCTGCTCCGGCATGCCGTAGACCGCCGCCGTCGACGAGAACACAAATGGTATCGGCTTGTGGTCGACCAGCGTCTGCAGCAGCGACGCCGTCGCGGCAACGTTGTTGCAGTAGTAAAGTACCGGTTGCTGCACGGACTCGCCGACGTTGATGTAGGCGGCAAAATGCATCACCGCTGCCGGCTGATACTTGTCCAGCACTTCCCGCAAGCGCCGCGAGTCGGCGATCTCGCCGACTTCCAGGGGGCCCCATTTCACCGCCGAGCGGTGCCCACGCGACAGATTGTCATAAACGACGGGAACGAGCTGCCTGCGCGCCAGGACCTTGCAAACGTGGCTGCCGATGAAACCGGCTCCGCCGGTGACAAGAATGTTCAATGTCGTTCCCGCGCGGCCGGCGCCATCTGACGGAACATCCGCCCGTAATCATTGAGCTCGAAGAACTTCTCCTTCAGCGCAATGAAACGATCATGAAAGAAGCGATAGATCTCGTAGTCGCCGCCGTTGAGCCGCGCGACGGTTCTGACCATGTCGGGCGGCAGATCACTCTTCTGCAGGGCGCTCTTCGCGGTATCCGGCTCCACCGGCTTCAGGTTCCCGCGCATTCCCAACAGCGAATAGAACATCTTGAGCGAGAGGTTTGCATCCTCCCAGGAGCCGATGAAGCTGTATCGGTCGAGCATGTACTCCATGCAGTCCTGCGGCTTCCAGAAGTTCTTGGGGCAGAGGTATTGCAGAAACACATTCTGGTTCATCGGCTTCCTGGCAAATTCGAGAAAGCCTGGCGCCGTGACCGCTTTCGGATCCGACTGCGCCTTGAAGTCCGACAACAACCGATCCACCGGATCACGGAGCATCGTCAGCCGATGCGAATTTTTCATGGCATTGACGGAATCGAGCTGAAACGCCTTGAAATGCCCGGTGATCAGGCGCGCTCGCTGGAAATCGTCCGCTCTGCAGAATGCCTGAACGGCGTCTTGAACTTTTTCGTCGTAATTTCCGCCGCGCTCCGTGCCCTTCAACGTCACCATATAGTCGGGTTGCAGCGCGTCGGCGAGCTGCTCGCGAAATGACGCGCTTACTGCTTCGGGAACATGGACAAATACCCAGGGCGCAGTAGCTCTTCGTTCACGATTTTGTTCGACGTAGGCGATGATATCACGATCTTCAAACAACGATCGAATACTCACCGTACTTCCCCTTTACGTGCCTTAAGACCAACAAATGGCATCACTACCTTGGGAACTCGATGGTGTATTGGTTCAAACGAAACACGTCAACGCCGGGCTCCGACTACGACTATGTCGCATCGGGCCTTCGCGACGTGAACGTGGCTGACGCGTTTCCCAACGTCACAGTGGGAGACAAGTCGGCCGTGACATGGCCGCATTTTCGGCGTGACATCAGCCATCGCTGGTATGTGGATCGGCGCGATCCGCTGACCGGGTTCCTGAGCAAGGACGAAGCGGTACTTCTGTACAACATCGCACTGCTGTTCCAGGGCAAGCACGCTCTCGAAATCGGCTGCTGGAGAGGGTGGTCAACGGCACACATGGCACGCGCTGGTGTTACGTTGGATGTCATCGATCCGGTGTTGCAGGACCCTGAATGGAAATCGGAACTCGAGAGGTCGCTGTCAGTGGCTGCACCAGGCAGTCGAATGACGTTGCATTCGGATGCAAGTCCCAAAGCGGTGCTCGAGCTCGGCAAACTGGGCAGGAAATGGGCGCTGGCATTTGTCGATGGCGATCACGTCGCCCCTGCGCCTTTGCGGGACGTGCAAACCTGCGCACCGTTCATGGAACCGGCGGCGGCGATTGTGCTTCACGATCTCACCTGCCCCGATGTTGCCGAAGCTCTGTCTTATTTGCGGTCGACGGGCTGGGACGTCGCGCTCTTTCAGACGATGCAGATCATGGGAGTTGCCTACCGCGGCTTCAGGCTCGCCATCAATCATCAAGCCGATCGCAATCAGGAATGGTCCCTGCCGGACCATCTGCACTCCTTCGACGTCTGGGGCGAAGCTCCAGCCGAGCGCGCCGCACGCCTCAGCGCATTTGTCACGCAGACATCCCGCTTGCCCCTGCCCCGGCCGATCGAGGACGACCGCAGCCGCTGGGTGGCGATTGCCAACCAAACACGGGTGTTCGAGGCGAACGAATGGGGCCGACGGCAGGAGATCAACCTGCCCTGGCCGGGCGAAAGCCGCGGCGAGCTGACCTCGGAACTTCTCGCGCCCAATCAGTGGTCAAAGCGAGACGGAATCAAGTTCGCCCTGCATGCCAACATGCCGGGAAAGCCGAATGCATCCATTCGCTGGCAGAACGTCGTGCTCCAGGCCCGTCCGGAACTGCACTCGAGCTACCTGGTCCCGTCGAAGGCCGCACCAGATCTGGTGCTGAGCATCGACGTCAGAAACACCCAAGGCCCGATTTGCTCGTTTGAACGGTATCTGAAGGCCGGTGCCAGCGGCCCGTTGAACGTACGCATCGACGGGATGGCCAACGAGATCGTCGAGATCGGGCTGTCGCTCGCGGTCGCGGGCGAGCACAAGACCGCGGACGCAGCGCTTGTCGTTCTCGACCCGGTCTTCCTGAGAAACGCAGCAGCCTAGCCCCGGGATTGACCGATGATTGCCAACATGGATCTGGCACGAAGTCTGGGGCCGAACGTCATCGTCATGTCCGGCTGGGTCATCGCCGACGCGAAGGCTCCCCTGCAATGGCGCCTGGTCAGCAGCACCGGCGACGCCGACGTCTCGTCCGCGGTGTACACCTTTGCGCGGCCCGACCTCGTGCAATCGAACGAATATCTCCTGATGCACCGCCAGGAGGGCACCGGGTTTCTTGCCGTCGTGCATGGCGAGTGGGGCGCCATCGAAGACTGGCGCCTGTCGATCGGAACAAGCGACGATCCGTCGCAAGCCGACCTGCCGCTGGTGCAATACGGCGATACCACTCTCGAGCAGTTCTTCTTCAACGCGTGGCAACCGGTCCGGCTCAAGCTGCTCAACACCATCTCCAATCTTCCCGATACCGCCGAGCACGCGACGATTCACGATCTGGTCGAGAGGCTCGCCGCAAATTGGGCGAACGAGATCTCGCTGTTCGAGCACAACTTCAGTCCCAAGACATCGGCCGGCATCGAGCACAGAGCCCGCACGCCGGACGGACAGTTCTATGTCGAGGGCTGGGCGATGACCCCGCCGAACGTGCCCCAGGCCCGCATCAGCGCCTGCCTGGTCGGCCTCCGCGGCGGACAGGTCCACGTCTTCCAATCCGCCTTCCGGCGGCCCGACCTTCCGAACGCACCGACGGCCGCCGAGCTCGCTCCCGGCTTCGCGATCATCTCGCAAGGCACACTGTCGCCATCGGCACAATCGGCGACCATGATCATCGAGGCCCAGGTCGGCGACGAGATCGGATACAGCAAGATCCTGCTCCAGCCGCGCAACAGCGCCGAGTTTACGCACCTGTTCTGGACACGGGTGCTGGATCCGCAGACCGCGCTCGACAACATCGTCACGAGCATTGTCGGCACGATCAACCGGCATCTTGAGCCAAAGGCTGGTCTCGTGGACGCGCCGCAAAGCGCGGCTGGAGATTTTGCCATCGAGCTCGTCGTTCACGGTCTCGATTCCCAATCGCATTTGACGCACATGCTGCGCTTGAGCCTGGCCACTCTGAGCCTTGCGCCGGCGGGCGTCGGCGCCGTGTTGCCCGACAGCACCCAATTCGATCCGGTCTGGATGATCGGCGGCACGTGGCACAAGATCGAGTTGTCCGCGTGCCTGAAGTCCTGCTTCGGCAAGCTGGCGAACGAGCGTGCGCACACGCTGCTGCTGGACGCCTGCTGCATGCTCGATCCCGGCTTCGAGGCCGACTTGCAGGCCGCAAACGACCTGCTCGCGGCCGATCCGCGACTGCTTGCGGTCGCGCTCGCGCCGACCGACATGACCCTGACGCGAGACAGCCTCGTCGTCAGCCAGAAGGTTCGCGGTCGCTACGGCAAGAAGCAACGAGGTGCCTTTGCCGAGGCCACGCTATGCCTCAATCGCGGCAATTCGGTCCCGCCGCTTCTGGTGCGCGCCGGCGTGCTGCGCGCGATCGCAGGCCAGCTCTGGACCTCGCCGCTCAGCACGCTGGACGTCAGGCGGCTGATCCGGGTCCTGCCGCCGCACGCGCTCGGGATTCTCGAGACGCCGAACGTCGCGGTGTTTTTCAACGCGGCGCGGCCGCTGTCGCTGTCGCGTGAGCAGAACGCTTCGATCCACAACATGTTCTGGTGGCGCTGATGAGGAAGCCGGTCGTCGCGATATTTTCCCACTCGCACCCGTTCTACTCCAAGGGCGGCGGCGAGGTGGTCGCGTACAATTCGTTTCAAAGCATGCTGCAAGCCGGCCAGGACGTGCACCTTTATTCGGCGATCAACACCAAGTCGAAGCCCAACCTGAGCATTTTCCATCCCGGCGAATTCCTGCTGCCGTACGCAGAGAGACAATACCTGTTCGCCGTGCATGGGCTCGAAGGCTTCACGTTCACCCACGAGAACCGTTCATTCTTCCCCCAGCTTCTGGCCCTGCTGAAGTCGCAGAAGGTCGACGTGTTCCACTTCCATCATTTCTGGAATGTGGGCGTCGACACGATCTGCTATCTGATGAGCGCGTTTCCGGAAGCGAAGTTCGTCATCACGCTGCATGAGTTTCTGGCCATCTGCCACCGCGACGGCCAGATGACCAAGACCGGCAACAATGCCCTGTGCACCAGGGCGAGCGATATCGACTGCCACATCTGCTTCCCGGAAATCGACAAGCACGCGTTCCGGGCGCGCAGGCGGCTGTTCAATCAGTTTCTGAGCCGGTTCGACCTGATCACCGCACCGAGCGAATTTCTCGCATCGCGCTTCGTCGAATGGGGACTGACCAAGGACATCTATGTCCTGGAGAACGGTTACGAGCGGCCCGCGGGCGAGGATGAACGCACGCTTTCACCGGCTCTCACCACGCGCTTTGCGTTTTTCGGCCAGCCCACCCGGTTCAAGGGCGTCGATATCTTCGTCGCGGCGGCGCAGCGCGCCGTGGCGAACGGCCCCAGCGACAGCTCGTTTGCGATCTATGGCTGCGACCAGGAGCAGTTCCTGCAGCAATTCGGGGAGCATTGGAAACCCGCGCTCGAACAGCTCGGCGCCCGCCTCCAGTTCATGGGCATGTACGAGCCGAGCCAGGTCTGCCAACTGATGCGCCAGAACGGCTGGATCGTCGTTCCCTCGATCTGGTGGGAGAATTCCCCCCTGGTCATTCAGGAGGCGTTTCTCGCGGGGCGGCCGCCGATCGTCGCCGACATCGGCGGCATGCGGGAAAAGGTGAAGCACGGTGTCACCGGTCTGCACTTCCTCGCGCGCAACATCGCCTCGCTTGCCGAGACATTCGTCACCGCATCGGGCGACATGGGGCTCTGGACCCGGCTGCGCGCGGCGCGCGCACTGCCGCCGACCATGGCAGAGATGAACAATTACTTCCTGCAGCTTTACGAGACGGTCAAGAAACCGAGCGGCGCGCAGGACATTGTCGACGCCGCGGCGGAGCCCGTCCCTCAGGACTCTCCCAGGCAGGACTCTCCCAAGCAGGACTCTCCCAGGCAGACAGCTCCGAAAAAAGAGACTTCAAAGCGGGCAGCGTCGAGGAAAGAAGCCAAGGCGGCGGTCTGAGCGCCCCAAGCCTGCAGCGCCGGGATCAATGGCTGCCGGCGACGGCCGCCGCTTCGGCCTGCGCAGGCCGCTGCGCTTTGCGCATTTCAATCCACTGCTCGCGCCGCGCGCGCAGCATTTCAGCGAAATGCCGGTAGAGTGCCATGTCCAGCGCATTGACCGCGAGGATGCGGTTGCGAAGCTCGGGCGTTTCGTCGACGGCGTTGTGCTCGGTCTGCGGCGTGGCGCGCTTGTGATCCCCGGGCATCAGGTCCAGCCCGAACAGCCGGAACAGGATATTGAACGACATCGGGTACATTTCCAGCGTTCCGACAAAGGCCAGGTCGCGGGCGATCTGATCGATCCCTTCCTGCAACGGCATCGTCTCGTCGCGAACCAGCGTCCGATACATCCGGTTCTGCGATATCTCCGACGTCACATAGCTCTCGATCGTCGGAAATCTTTCGATGAACTCCTTATGGGGAGGATGCAGCGGGGTGCGCTGATAGCGGAAATCCGAGATCAGCCGTTTGACGGGATGCCGCAGGAACGTGAACGCCTTGGCCGCCGGCACCGCGCCGCGAATCTGGTCGACATGGCCGATGTTGATGTGCCCGGACGCCGATCGGAAGCTGCCGGAGCCGCTGTCGGCGATGAACCGGTTCACCGCGTTCTGCACCTGCACGGCATGCTCGACGCCTTTCTCGTTGCCGTCGATATGGATATTGCGATAGGGCGTCAGCTCTCTCGATATTTCCGTGCTGAGAGACGAGCCGGCCGTTTTCGGAATGTGGACGAACAGCCACAGGTTCTGTTCGTCGCGGTGGCTCGCCAGAAACCCGGCAAGAGACAGCTCGGCGAAGCTTGCCATTGACATCGTGATAACCCCCGAACCGCATCACTCGCGCGAAAACACGCCCGCTTACGCGTCAGCAATCACCAGAACTCCGAGATATCCGTCCGGCCACGCAAGCACCACTTTTCGCGCCCGCCTTTGCGCTAGGCCGCCTTGCTGGCGGCCTGCAGATCGGTCCACTCCTGTTCGCGCGCTTTCAGCAGGCCCGAGACATGATCGTACAGCCCGGTGTCCAGCTTGTTCACGTCGAGAATGAGCTTGCGAAGCTCGGCGGTCTCGGCGACCTCGTTGTCTTCGGTCTTGGGCGTGGCGCGCTTGTGCTGCTCCGGCATGACGTCGCGGCCGAACAGACGGAAAATGATGTTGAACGACATCGGGTACTTCTCGACCGTGCCGACGAAGGTGAACTCGCGGCCGATGCGGTCGAGCCCCTGCTGCAACGGCGTTTTCCGGTCGCCGACCAGAAACCGGTACATCTTGTCCTGCGACTGCGGCGCGGTGACGTAGTCCTCGATGCGCGGAAACCTCGCAATGAACTCCTTGTAGGGCGGGTGCAGCGGCGTGCGTTGATAGCGGAAGTCGGAGATCACCCGCGCGACCGGATCGCGCAGAAAGGTGAAGGCCCTGGTCCGCGAAATCGCGCCGCGAATCTGCGTGGCGTGCTGCATGGTGATGTGGCCGGACGCGGAGCGGAACCTGGTCGTTTTCGCGTCCGCGAGAAAGCGGTCCACGGCGTCCTGGATCTGTGTCGGACGGCCGACGTCTTTCCTGGTGTAGTCGATGTGGATGTTGCGATAGGGCGCGAGCTCGCGGCTGAGTTCTGTGCTCAACGACGATCCCGCGGTCTTGGGAATGTGCAGAAACAGCCAGAGATTCTGGTCGTCACGGTTCTGCTCGAGGTATTCGGGAAGCGACAGTTGGCCGAAGCTTGCCATTGACATTGATGCACCGCCCCAAAATTGAACGTGAAACCTTGATGAGCTTTACTGCAACGATGTGACGGGATAGAGGCCCCATCGCGGCCACGCGTCAGTAAGCCGGTACCTTCAGCCGTTTCAGCGCGCCGGAACCAGCACGGCGACGCGGTCGGGTTCCAGTCTTTGGACTGTCGTCAGGGCGGATTGCCCGACGGGCGAGCTTTCTTCCGAGCCTGCTCGGATCGGGCCCGTTTCAGATTTTTCCGCTCGGCAAGACGTTCGGCCCGTGCTGCCAGGCGGCGATCGTCATTGTCGCGCTTGCGAAAGACTCGGACCTCGTTTCGAGACCGGTCGGGCGCGGCGTCGGCATCGGCGGCGACAGCCTCGGCCCGGTCCTCGTGCCCGGTGGCGGCGGCCAGCGGCCTGCGCTGCGCGCGAACCACCTTGACGTGGCCGGACGCAGGAGCAGGCTCCCCAAGATCGCGGCCGAACCGCGCCGGCATGGTGGCGACAAGCTGTCCGCCGGCTCCAGCATTGCGATCCGACCGCTCGATCGCGAGCCGCAGGCCAACCATCGGTTCCCGTCCGGTCGGACCGGACAAAACGATATGCTGTCCCGCGACGCGCATCTGTGGGGCGCCAAGAAACATCGCATCGGCGACGAGCTGATAACCGCCGGCGTTGGGACCGGCGATATCGAGCGTTGCCCCGACAAGCGGCGCCGCGCGGCCGCGCGTGCCGGCAAATCCGCCGACATCGATCGGCCGGGTCGCTCCCGGTATCTGGCCACCAATGCGGACCGCGTAGCGCAGATCGATGCCGCGCGGCTTGTTCGGCCATTCGATGGCGATGCCCTCGATCCGCGAAGGCGAGGCCGGACCGGCGATCCATTCGCCGAAGCGAACCACCTTGTCGCCCACGCCGGCAACGTGCCCGAGCAGCTGGATGCGCGACGCGTCGAGCCGCTCCGCCGGGGCGCCGGGCTCTTCTCTGGCAGCCGCCGGATCGTTGGAAAGCGGCACCAGCTTGATCCGGGCGCCGACGGAGCCGCTGGGCTGCGCCGGGGCTACCGCCACTTCGAGACGACCGCCCCGGTTCGCCAGCACCACAAGGCACGCGCCCGGCGACCACAGCACCGGCTCGCCCACGCCCGGCGGAAGGACGAACCGGACGCTCTTGGAATCGGTTGAAACCATCACCCGCGGCGGCCGGACCGGATCGTCAGCAGAGTCGTAGCGGACAAGGAACAAGCCCTGCTGAATCTCCAGCGATTTGGTCTGTTGCGCGATCAGATCCATGCGGCCCCATTTTCGGCGTTGGCTGGCTACAATTTTCGTCGATGTATTCGCTCAGGTCGGTTGACGTCGTGCCGACCGGGCTCCGGCGAGACAATTCCGATCTCGCGTGCTGCCGATGCGCGCTTGCCAAGCGGACGTCATCGTAGACGCACACTGTTCCGGAACTTTCGGGTTTTGTGACTCCATCATGCTAAGACCCGGTGACAGCCTCGGACGAGGCCGCACAAACACAAAGAGAATCTTCCTGCCGACTCCCGGTTCCTGGCGGCGGCTGGCTGATTGCGTTCAAGGTCCGTGCGCAAAAGCTCTCATCGAAAAATGGCTTTTGTCTGCGCACCGTCATACAAAAATACCTGCAACGAAAAATTCCGCCGACAGGTGCAGCGTCACAGATTGTTCCCGATGGCCGCGATAGGCTCGGCGATAACCGGAGCAAGCTGGCGGTCCCAGACACGCAATGAAGAAAGTTTTATTCGTTCACAACAACTTCCCCGCTCAGTTCGTGCATATCGCACGTGCGCTTGCCAGGCGGCCCGACGTCCAGCTCGCGGCGATCGGAACCAGCACGGCGCGGGCGATGCCGGGCGTGAAGCTGCGCAAGTACACGGTCGCGGATCAGGGCGTCACCGCCACCCATCCGTTTGCCAGACGCTTCGATCTGGAATGCCGCAGGGCGGAAGAGGTCCTCTACGCCGCTTCCAATATCAGCTCGTCCGGTTTCATTCCGGATCTCATTCTCGCGCACCCCGGCTGGGGCGAAACGCTGCCGCTCCGGTCGATTTTTCCGAAGGCACGGATCGTGACCTATTGCGAGATGTTCTATCGCACCAGAGGACAGGACGTCGGGTTTGATGGCGAGTTCCCCAAAGTCGGGCTCGACGGCGACGTCAACATCCAACTGAAGAATGCCGCAACGCTTCTGGCCTTGACAGATTGCGACGCGGGTCTGTCGCCCACGCAGTGGCAGAAATCGACGTTTCCGGCCGAGTATCACGACAAGATCGAGGTCATCCATGACGGCGTCAACGTCAATGCGGTGAAACCCGCGAGCGACGCCAAATTCAGGCTGCCGAACGGCCGGGTTTTAACGCGAGCCGATCAGGTTCTGACATTTGTCGGACGGAGCTTTGAGCCGGGTGCCGTCGCGGGGTTGGTTGGAAATGAGGGTGGCGTAGTCTCCGAGGTGATCAACCTCGAATCATCCGGCGTT